>NZ_JBSFYQ010000013.1:0-177852 GCF_053599855.1 Micromonospora sp. NPDC005161 | reverse complement strand
GCCGGGCCATCACCATGCCCACACTCGGCCAACCGCAGACAGAGATCAACTAATGCCCGAACGATCCATGATCAACCACTAGCGAAAGACCGAGGCTAGTGTCTCGAACCACTGCCCCGTGAGTTCGCGCGCTCTGCGGCGGACGTGGGTGATCCCCGACGGGCTGTTGAACGCGGCGAAGGGCGGCCACAGGAAGACGAGGATGGCGAGCTCTTCCGCCAGCAGCGCACGCTGCAGCGTGTGGCGCTCGGACGGCCGATGATCCAGGTAGGCGTCGATCAGAGCCCGGGGGACGGTCACGCCGGCGGGTGTGACACGGACGCTGAGGAAGGCCAGGTCGGATACAGCCCGACCGATGCCGGCCGCCTGCCAGTCACAGAACACCAGTGAGCCGGCAGAGTGCACGATGTTGTCTGTGTGGCAGTCGCCGTGGATGAAGACCGGCGGTAGTGCCCCAATGTGATCTTCAAGTTCGACGCGCCGGGAGACGAGGTCGGCAAGCTGCGGAAGCACGGGGGCCCAGAAGGCGTGGATCTCTTCCAGGTCCGGGTCGGCCAGGGCCTCGCGCAGCGCATCGGGGCGGTTCCAGCCCCCGCCCTTTGGTAGCGGCATGCTGTGTAGGGTGGCCAGCTCCCGACCCAGGCTTGCCCACATGCCTGCAGTCCATGACGCGGGCTCCTTGGGCTCGCCTGCCGCCTCAAGTAGCACGGCTACACCGTCCTCGGCATCCACGCAATCGAGAAGCCTCGGTGTGCGCACCGAGGCGACTGGCGCGACGTCCTGGTAGAAGAAGAGTTCCCGCCGAGCTGCTGCCAGTGCCTGCGGCCCCAGCAGGGCGGGAGTGACCTTAAGGTATGCGGTCTGCCCGTCGGTCGTGCGCACGGCACGGCACGGACCCCAGCGCCAGACCGGGACTCGAGCCGCGCCGCAGACACCTGGCCGACTACCCCGAACTCATTGAGCACCATCGTCATGAAATCGCTCGACATCAGAGCGGTTACACCTCGAACTCCCTCACCCGCGCTCCTGAGCGCCCACGGCAATGGCTTCGCCCTCCACGTCGTACGCTTCGGCGTTTCGTTTGACCTTACCGACGCACGCTCATCGACAGATCCGGTTGTTCGCGGCGCCGATCGCGGAAAATCTGCGGTCGCTGGTCAGTTGACGCTCACGACGACCTTTCCAAGGGCGCGTCGCTTACCCACGTGGGCCAACGCCTCGGGCGTCTCGTCGAGCGTGAAGGCCCGGTCGATGTGGATGACGAGGTCACCCGCCACGCAGAGATCGGCCACCGGTTCGAAGTGGGTCGGCCCTTCCCGGACGGCGAGCACGCCCAGCCGGCGGTGGGTGAGCCGGCCGGCCACCGCGCCGATCGTCAGGATGCGCAGCAGCGCCGAGACCGATCCGCCGACGCACCGGTAGCGGCCGCCGGGGGCCAGTGCCCGGCGGTAGGCGAACACCGATCGGTGCGCGACCAGATCGAGGATGAGATCGTACGGGCCGCTGCGGGTGAAGTCCCGGCTGCGGTAGTCGATCACCTCGTCCGCGCCGACGGACCGCATGAAGTCGAGCTTGCCCGCGTTGTCGACGCCGGTTACCTGGGCGCCGAGTCGTTTGGCTAGCTGGATCGCGAATGCGCCGGATCCTCCGCCGGCGCCGTTGATCAGGACCCGGTTGCCGGCTGCGGCGCCCGCGGTGCCCTGCTGTGCGATCACGCCCGCCTGTGGGATCGCCGACGCCTCGGCGAAGGTCAGGGCGGCGGGCTTGCGGGCCAGGACCGATTCGGGCGCGATCGCGTACTCGGCGAAACCGCCCTTGAGCATGAGGTTGTCGCCATACACCTCGTCACCGGGTCGGAACCGAGTGACGGCGGAGCCCACCGCGTCGACCCATCCGGCGATGTCCGAGCCGAGGGTCCGGCGTGCCGGGGAGCGCAGCCCACCGATGCGCGAATACAGTGGCGAACCTTGCAGAGTCTCCCAATCGCTCAAATTCACCGAGGTCGCCGCAATCTTGACGAGCACCTGTCGGGCAGCGGGGGAGGGCTTGGGGAGATTCTCGATTCGCAACCCATCCGGAGGCCCGTACCGGTCGTACACGACTGCTCTCACCTGGTACCACCAGCCCTTCGGGAAAGTAGGCCAGCCGCAGCACCCGATGCGTTCAGGGCCAGCAGCCTACGCCTCTTACTTAGCACGGCGGGACAAGCGGCTGGTCGACAAGGAGGCTGCACGGAGGGCCGGGGTTCCTTCCACCAGGCGAATGAGGAACAACGCCGTGGCGGGCAGCCTGACTTGAAGAAGTCCTTGAGCACGCCTCTGTTGAGCCACACCATGGACCTGCACGGCATCGGACCCTCCGGCGCCGCCCGGCTGCTGGTCGAAATCAGCGACATCACCCGGTTCCCGAAGCGAGCCCACTTCGCCTCCTGGAACGGCACCGCCCCCATCGACGCGTCATCCGGCGAGCAAGTACGCCACCGCCTCTCCCGCGCCGGGAACCGACAGATCAACCGGGTACTGCACATCATGGCCACGGTCCAGCTACGCAACCCCACCGAAGGCCGCGCCTACTTCGATCGGAAGAAAGCCTCCGCGAAGACATCAATGGAAGCGATGCGCGCGTTGAAACGACGCCTGTCCGACATCGTCTACCGACAGATGATCAACGACGCCACGACGGCTACGGCGGCGGGCCCGGGAGGACAACGGGAGACGACTACTGACTCCAGCGTGACCAGCTCACATCCCCATGCCGGCTCTTCGGAGAAGTCACTTCCCGGACCCGCCGCCACCCAGGATAGAACCCCGCTCCCCGCGATGGCTTGACACAGAGGGGAGCCAGAAGCGGACGTTCCGTCAGCGACCTCCACGGCGTGCCGTCAGGGTGACGAGGACGAGGACGGCAACGCCGAACATGGCGGCTCCGACAGCCCACCACCAGAAGAATCCCGAAAAGACCGAGGCGATCAGAAGGCCAATGCCGAGGCCGGCCAGCAGGCCGAGTCCGAACAAGGCCCGTGGGGGCAGCGCGAGGTACGGCAGGCGCCGCACCACGAGCACTTCCAGCCAGGTGCCGCCCACCGCTAGCAGTGCCGCGCCCACCCCGTCCACCGCGGACAGTCCGTGACCCTCGCTGATCGGCACGAGGACTCGACCCTCGTCACCGGCGGGAACGAAGAGAATGAGCACGCCGGCGACGACGAGCAGGACCGTGATTGCCACCTGGGTGCGCGGCACACTCCCGACATCGTGCGACATCGCTTCAGTCTTGGTCATCCGCCGGGCTCTCGACAGGAGCCGAATCGCCGAACATCGAAGCACGAAGATCAGGTTGTACGGACGGCCGTCGACCGCCGGCCCAGAGCTCACCACGAAGGATCCGCCGTTCAGCGCGTTGCCGGTGGAATCCGGGTCTCATTCGGCGGGACCGGGAACGGTTTTCACATGGTGACGCGACGGGCCGTGCTGAACCGGCGTTGGTAGGCGGCGGGGCTGATCGACATCCTCCTGGCGAAGAGCGTGTCGAAGGCCGGTTCCGAGGAGACGGCGCCCTCGACCGCGATCCGGACCCCGAGGTTCGATGTGACGTCCGCGCCGGCCGGCGACAGCAGCACGATCCGGTAGTCGGCGCCGAACCGGTTCGCCTCCTTGAACACCTGCGCGGGACCGGCAACGTCCAGCAGCGTCACTCCGTCGTAGACGAGGATCGCGACGCGATGGGGGCCAGCGTTCACCGCTCCGGTCCCTTTGTAGCCGGATCCGCGGGGTCAGCGATCCGTTCCCGCGGCACTGGCCTCAGTCCGGTCGGCGGAACAGAAGGCCCGGGCACCGTCTATTGGTAGCACGCTCCTACCGGAGATGACGGGGATCCTCGTGGGCGGGGTAACTCACGTCACGACTATTGCCGGTAACAAACTCCGCGGAATCTCGTCCCGCAACCGATGCCCGGTTGACCCATGCTCCCAACCCGGCATTCCGGTCCGGATATGAGTGATTCCTGGCCGGACGAGGGCGGCGACGACGACGATCGGTGGGCAGCATGGAGGTCAGACACACGGTCCGCACACATACCGCGGAAGGTCAGAGATCATGTCAGAGGTCATCGCGGGGTTGGAGATTCCTGAGACAGCGGCGGTCGCCGAAGCGACCAGGCGTATCCAGGAGACGACCAGCCCCCTCATCTACCACCACTCCCGACGAGTCTTCTTCTTCGGCCTGATTCACGCTGACCGGCTTGGCGTGAAACCGGACCCGGAACTGCTCTATCTGGCGGCCATGTTCCACGACACCGGCCTGCTGACTCCCTTTTCCGACGTCGAGCAGCGCTTCGAAGTCGATGGCGCCGACCACGCGCGCACGTTCCTCCTGGAACGGGGTTTCTCGACGGCCGCGGCCGAGACCGTGTGGACGGCGATCGCGCTGCACACCACGCCGGGCATCCCCGACCGGATGGCCCCGGAAATCGCGACCACGTACCTCGGTGTCCTGACCGACGTGCTCGGCCTGGGCCTGGACGGACTGGAACACGATCAGCTGGGCGAAATCCTCGCCGTCCATCCGCGAGGGGACTTCAAGAACGAGTTTCTGCGAGCCTACGTCGACGGGCTGAAGAACCGCCCCGAAACCACGAACGGCACCGTGAACTCCGACGTGCTCGAACACTTCATCCCCGGCTTCCAGCGCGTGACGACGGTCGAGCGAATCGTCGGTTCGCCCTGGCCGAGCTGATTGGACACCGGCTCACCAGCGCACCGACGACGGGCGATCAGCAAGCCGAGCCCCCAAAACCACTCCATACCGACGGACCTTCCTGGAAAGGAATCGAGCATGCGAGCGATCACCGTGAGAGACCGTGACGCGGGTGTCGGCGGCCTCACCCTGACCGACATGCCCTACCCGCACGCTGCGGAGAACGACGTCATCGTGCGCGTGCACGCCGCGGGCTTCACACCCGGCGAGCTCGACTGGCCGGCAACGTGGTCCGACCGGGCCGGTCGAGACCGGGCACCCAGCATCCCCGGGCACGAGCTGTCCGGAGTCGTGGTCGAGCTCGGCTACGGAACCACCGGCCTCACCGTGGGCCAGCGGGTGTTCGGACTGACCGACTGGGCCCGCAACGGATCGCTGGCCGAATACACCGCGGTGGAGGCTCGCAACCTCGCTCCCCTCGCGGCCGACATCGACCACACCGTGGCCGCCGCGCTGCCCATTTCCGGACTGACCGCATGGCAGGGACTGTTCGACCACGCCCATCTCACGACCGGCCAGACCGTCCTCATTCACGGCGCCGCGGGCGGCGTGGGCTCGATCGCCGTTCAACTCGCGCGGGAGGTGGGCGCCCGCGTGATCGGCACCGGCCGAGCCGACGACCGTGACGTCGCGCTCGGCCTCGGCGCGCAGACCTTCCTCGACCTGGACGCCGACGATCTGCGGCGCGTCGGCGAGGTGGACGTGGTGTTCGACGTCATCGGCGGCGACATCCTCGTGCGATCGACCGAGCTGGTGCGTCCGGGCGGCACCATCGTCACGATCGCCGTGCCACCTACCGTGCAGCCCAAGGACGGGCGAGCCATCTTCTTCGTCGTCGAACCGGATCGCGCCCGGCTGACCGACCTCGCCCAACGCCTCCGTACCGGACGGCTCAACCCCATCGTCGGCGCCGTGCGACCGCTCTCCGAAACGGCGTCCGTGTTCGCCCGCCACCGCCGCATGCCCGGCAAGACGATCATCCAGGTCGCGGACGAATGAGGAGGCTCGAATGGCCAAGGTGATAGTTGGAGCCACCCCACTCCCAGGCCGGGATCATGGCCAAGGAGATCGGCCAGCACGACCCGTTCCAATTGGTCGCCGAAATCGTCGATGTGTCCGCCCGCATCGCCCGCCCTCCACCGCACTGTGAGGGCGGCCTGGGCTGATAGCGTCGCTGCTCGTGGACGGCGCCGATGACCTGCGACTCGCGTTCGACGCGTCGGATCTGGCGGCGGGCCTCGCCCTCACCTACTTCGAGTCTGGCGTTTCGGCAACGCTGAAGGCCGACGGCACACCGGTCACGGAAGCCGACCGGGCAGTCGAGCAACTGTTTCGCGAGACGTTGTCTGGAGCGAGGCCGAAAGACGCCCTCCTCGGCGAAGTCAGCACCACGTCGGTGTTGGCTGATGCTCGGCTCGATGCTCTGGACGACGCGTCCCGAGCCCGTCTCCCACCGGGTGTGGCCCACGCACCGGCAAGCCCCCTCCCGCTCGTCGAGCTTGTTCGTGGCGAGATCGATGCCTTCCTGGTCGAGCGCTACCACATCTGGGATCACGCGCCATGGATTTCTCTCGTCGAGGAAGCAGGTGGCCGTTTCACCGATCGAACCGGAGGACAGGCGGGCGATCAAGGCAGTGGCCTGTGCTCCAACGCCAACGTGCACAGCCAGTTGCTCACCGCGCTGCGATACCCGCGCCGTGGTCGGTGAACAACCGGCACGTGCCCGATGCCCGATCAGCGTGCCGTGGGAAAGGCGGAGCGCAGTGCGGAGCCGCGGGTGATGAACGCGACTCGGATGATCGGCAGCATGCAGACGACCTGCGACACGGCGTACCACGGCGGGCAGATGCCCGGGATCAGGTCGACGCCAATGATCGCGATCGGCACGATGAGGGCGAGGCCGCTCACGCGCTCGAAGGCCCGTCGAGATCCCTGGGAACCGGAGACGGTCATCCGGTAGATCAGCACGGCGACCACCGGCAGCAGGACTGCCCGGACCCACATGAAGGTGTTCACCGTGTGGCCGCTGATGGACACAAGGATCACTCCCAGGAGGGCGAGGGCGCTGAGTGCGGCGTACACCTTGATGTTGATCTTCGCCGTGTCGAAAGCGCCTTGGATGTGAGGGCTTTTGATCATCACGGCCTCGGTGGTGTCGTGCGTGTCGGTTTCCATGCTCACCGACGTTAGGAACCACTGGACCGACCCGGTATGGGCCTGGACGCACGGATGGGTGGGGATAGACCCACTCCCGGGCTGACCAGCGCAGTAGCCGGCTCCGCGCGGTGCGACAGTGGAAGCGTCCGACGGAAGGCGAAGGAAGAACATGAGACAGCTGGGCTCGTGGGTGAGGCGTGCCGGCGTGGGGTTCGGGCGTTCGTGCGTCGTTACGGCCGTCACCATGCTGGTCCCGGCCGTGTGGGCTGCCGCCTTCGCGGTGGGGATCTGGTGGGGGGCGGGAAACCCGTGGTCGTGGGTAGCCCCTCTCGTGCTTGTGTGCGTAGGCACGCTCGCCCTGTCCCGGCCGGTCTGCCGGATGATCCGCTTCCTGGTCGCGAGGTGGACCGCGACCGTCATCCCGGACGGATACCGGCAGGCCGGGCCGGTGACACGGATGTCCACCGGGTACTGGTGGAACGGCTTCTCCTACGAGCGCAACCAGCGGGATGCCCTCATGGATCAGAAGTGGCGGGTCCGCTGGAGCGACCCTGCCAACTGGCGCGACCTGCGGTTCACGGGGATCGCGCCGCTCACCGCGGGCGTGGTCGCGTCCCTCCCGCCGGCTGGGGTGGCCGCGGCGGTCCTCGGGCTCGGCCAGCCAGAGCCCGCCGCGCGCCTCGTCGGGGCACTCGGCGTGGTCGTGGCCGTCGCCTCCGCCCCGTACGCCTGGCGGCCCATCGAGCCGGTAGCCGTCCGCTTCCTGCGCCCGTCGCCCGCGATGGCGCTGGCGGACCGGGTGGATGAGCTAACCGCCCAGCGCGCGGACACGACGGTCGCCCAGGCCGCCGAGATCCGCCGGATCGAGCGAGACCTGCACGACGGAGCGCAGGCACGCCTGGTCGCGCTCGGGCTGTCGCTGGCCACCACGGAGAAGCTGATGGAGACCGAACCCGACCGGGCCAAGGCGCTGCTGCGGGAAGCGCGGGCCGGCGCCACCGCGTCGCTGGCCGAGCTCCGCGAACTGGTCCGGGGGATCAGCCCGCCGGTGCTGAACGAGCGGGGGCTCATCGATGCCGTCCGCGCTGTCGCCCTGGACAGCCCGCTCGAAACCAGCGTCAATGCTGATCTTCAGCTACACCTGGACCCGCCGATCGAGTCCGCCCTGTACTTCGGGATCGCCGAACTGCTGACCAACGCGGTCAAGCACGCCCACGCGTCCCGGGCGCGAATCTCCATCACCCGGGACGACACCCACCTGATCGTCGACGTCGAGGACGACGGCCAGGGCGGAGCCACCGCACACACCGGCGGAGGACTCGCAGGGCTGCGCCGCCGCCTCGCGATCTTCGACGGCACCGTCGACATCAGCAGCCCGGCCGGCGGCCCGACCCGTGCGAGGATGGCGGTGCCATGCGAATCGTCGTAGCCGAAGACCTCTACCTGCTGCGCGACGGGATGGTCCGCCTCATCGAGGCGTACGGGCACCAGGTGGTGGCCACGGCAGCCACCGGGCCCGAAACGCTCGACGCGCTGCTGAGGTGGCGGCCGGATGTTTCCGTCGTCGACGTCCGCATGCCGCCGACCCAGTCGGACGAGGGCCTGCGGGCGGCTCTCGCCGCACGCCGCGAACTACCCGGACTACCGATCTTCATCCTGTCCCAACACGTCGAGCAGCTGTACGCCCGCGAACTCCTGGCCGCCGGCGCCGGTGGCATCGGTTATTTCCTCAAGGAGAGCGTGTTCGACGCCGACCAGTTCGTCGATGCCCTGCAACGCGTCGCCGACGGCGGGACCGCCATGGACCCGGCCGTCATCACGAAGCTGCTCTCCAGCGGGTCCTCGAACCGGCGCCTCGAAAAGCTCACCGACCGCGAACACTCCGTACTCAGCCTCATGGCCGAGGGACTGTCCAACCAGGCCATCGGTCAGCGCCTCTTCCTCAGCGAGAGCGCGATCAGCAAGTACACCACCTCCATGTTCGACAAGCTCGGCATCACCGATGACGACGACACCAACCGCCGGGTCCGTGCGGTCCTCACCTACCTGAACAAGCCCTAGCTAGTCTGACCACGCTGCGCCGGACGCTCCGTCAGGCGCCGCTTCGCACGAAGGTCTCCTCGCCCCATGATCCGTCGTCAGCGTCCAGCCGGATGATCAGCCGGTCGCTGGCGCAGCGGTACGACCCCTCCGAATCCGCCATCACCGAGCTGATGTCCAGCTCTCTGGCGCCGACCCGTACCACGTTGACGTCACCTGCCGTCACGCCGTCCCGCTGCCGGTACCGGCCGTCTTCGGCCGTCCACCGATACGTCTGTATGCCCCGCCGGACGTTGCGCACGGTGTGGCCGTTGAGGGAGCCCTCGGCGACGGCCAGGTCGAACAGGTCCGTAGCGGTGCCGTCCGTCCGGTAGGCGCTGGCGAAGCCGGTCTCTGGACCGCTGGTGAGGTCCACGTTGGCGTCCTGCCGCAGCCCGGCCATCGTGCCCAGCGGTGAGTCGGCGGGGACCGGCAGATGGTACTGACCGGAGGCGAGCCGCCACACCCCGACGAGGCAGCCATCCTGTCCGGTCGCTGCCGCCCGCCCAGGATTCCGGTGTACGGCGGCAGCGGCGGCGGAGGCGCCGAGCAGCGTCAGGGCGGCGGCCCCGGAGATCAGCCACCGGCGGTGTCGGGCGCGCCCGACCATGGACAGCGCCGCCGCCAGCACGGCCATCCCGACGAGCATCTGACGGACCGCGTCGGCGTGCAGCGTGCCGAGACAGTTTCGCACCGCCGCCGCCGACTCCTCGTTGACCGTGCCGGCCCGCACGTCGATCGGCGCCGGCAGCCCGCGCAGTCCGTCGATGCACTCGGCCCGCTGGCGGGTGAGCGCCGCGTCGATGAGCACCGTCTGCCAACCGAACACGCTCGTACCGACGACCGCGGTCACCACGGCGACGAACCGGCCGAGGGCCGGTGACGGCAGCGGAGGGGTCACTCCGGCCAGGGCGGGGCCGGCTGTCGTGTCACTCACCGTCGATGTTCCCGCCGTCCACCCCGAACCGGGCGACGAACGCCTCGCGCACCGCGTCGCGCAGCACCGCGACCTGGTCCTCGGTGAGCGCCCAGCGCGGGTCGCGCGCTGCGGCCGTGACCGCCTCCTCGATACGCAGCACCTGACCGGGGCGCAGCCGCACCGTCCGCGGCGGCGCCTCGCCCGGGCGGCTGGCACGCCACCGCCGGCCGAGCCGGCGCAACCCTCCGCGCACCGCGTCCGTGGCCTGCGCCTGCACCGCGTCGCGCAACCCGGCGAGCGCGACACCGGTCAGCACCATCACGTACGGCAGCAGCGGCTCAACGACCTCCGGGAAGCCCCCGCCGCCGGCCTCGCCGCCCCCCACCCGCAGAAGATCGCGCGGATCGTCCCGCCACCGCGACGGCCGACGCTGGTACGCCGGTTGCAGAAACACCAGCAGCGGCTCCTCCTGCGGAGCTACCGCCCGGATGGCCAGCCGGACGAGATCCTCCTCGACGCCGCCGCCGGCGGCCTGCGTGGTCGGGCTCATTGCGATCGTGTCTCCGGGCAGGTGGGTCGGGGCGCGGTGCGACGATCACGTTAGGGCCGGGCGCCCGAACAGCGCGATCAGCAATCAGACAGTCACGGTTGGTGAGATGGATGGTTCCACCGCCCTCGGACCTCTGGTCAGTTCGGGTAGCCATCAGGGTTTTCGTCCGGATTCATCGACCTGTCGATGGTGTTGATGAAACGATAGGACGCGTGGGAGCTGCGAAAACTGCGATGCCTGCTATCTCGCCACTGGCTGGCGAGCCGATCAAGCGTGCCGATGCCGAGCGGCTCGCGGGGGTGCTGAAGGCATTCGCCGATCCAGCCCGGCTGCGACTGCTCAGTCTGATCCAGTCCGCGCCGGAGGGCGAGGCGTCCGTGAGTGACCTCACCGCGCCGCTGGGGCTCTCCCAGCCGACCGTGAGTCATCACCTCAGGATCCTCACCGAGGCCGGCCTGCTCGAGCGCGAGAAGCGCGGCGTCTGGGCGTACTACCGCCTGGTGCCGTCCGCGATCGCAACGATCGCCGACCTGCTGACGCCCCCTCGCAAGCGGGCGACGAAGAAGGCCGCCCGCTGAGCGGCAGTGTCGGAGACCACGCCGTCGTCGAGAGTCAGCGGTGTCGCGGCTCGCCGGTCAGCTCGGTGTTCGTCTGCCCGTTCGGTACGACCAGATGGCGGCGGGGCCGCCGCCGTCCTTGGACGGCAGCGGCCCCGGGTGGTACGGCCCGACGTCAGCGCCGGTCGGTCGTTCCGTTCCGTGCGGCGTCGACGGACACCTGGTCGAAGGCCGGTGCGCCGTCGACCGCGTCGGCGGCGACGGCCGCCGACGTGGCGCTGTCCGGCAGGTCCAGGCTGGTCCGCAGGGTGACCGGCTTGAGCAGGAGCGCGGCGATGACGCCGACCACCGCGATGGCGGCGGAGATGAGGAAGATGTGTCCGGTGGCGTCGCCGTACGCGGCCCGGACGATGTGCTGGATCCCCTCAGGCAGAGCGGTGATGTTGAGATTGCTGCTGCCACCGGCGCTGTCGGAGGCGGGGATCCCGGCGGCGGTGAGGTCGCGGGTGATCTGGTCGGTGACCCGGTGGGCGAGGACGGCGCCGAGCACCGAGACGCCGATGGTGCCGCCGAGCGACCGGAAGAAGGCGACGCTGGAGCTCGCCGCGCCGATGTCCTTGAGGGAAACCGTGTTCTGGACGGCGAGAACCAGGTTCTGCATGGTCATGCCGACACCGGTGCCGACGATGAACATGGCGGCGCCGACCAGGACGAGCGACGTCTCGTGGTCGATGGTGCCGAGCAGCGCGAACCCGGCGACCAGAATGATCGAACCGGCGACGATGTACGGCTTGATCCTCCCGGTCTTGGTGATCAACCGGCCGGCGATAATCGAGGAGCCGAGGACCCCCGCCATCATCGGGATGGTGAGCAGGCCTGCCTCGGTCGGGGTGTAGCCGCGGCCGATCTGGAAGTACTGGCCGAGGAAGACGGCGCCGCCGAACATGGCCATTCCGACCGCGAGGCTGCCGAGGATGGCCAGCGCGGTGGTGTGCTGGCGCACGATACTGAGCGGGACGACCGGCTCGGCCGCCCGCGACTCGACCCAGACCGCCAGGGCGAGCAGGATGAGCGCGCCGCCCACCATGGCCACGGTCTGCCAGGAGAACCAGGCGAACGAACCGTCGACGAAGGAGATCCAGATCAGCAGCACGCTGACGCCGGCGGCGATCAGGCTGGCGCCCAGATAGTCAATCTTGACGTTCTCCCGCCGCAGGGTGGGCAGGTGCAGGGTGGCCTGGAGCAGGATCAGCGCGATGATGGCGACGGGCACGCCGACGAAGAAGCACCAGCGCCAGCCGAGCCAGGACGTGTCGACGATGAGGCCGCCGAGCAGTGGGCCGCCGACCGTCGCGACCGCCATGACGCCGCCGAGGTAGCCGTTGTAGCGCCCCCGCTCGCGCGGCGGGATCATGGCGGCGATCGCCACCTGGACGAGGGCCTGCAGACCGCCGACCCCGATGCCCTGGAACGCGCGGGCGGCGATGAGCTGGCCGGCGCTCTGCGAGAAGCCCGCAACGACGGAGCCGAGCAGGAAGACCACGATGGCGACCTGGATGAGGATCTTCTTGCTGAACAGGTCGGCCAGCTTGCCCCAGATCGGGGTGGTCGCGGTCGCGGTGAGCAGGGTCGCGGTGACCACCCAGGTGTACTGGTTCTGCGAGCCGTTCAGCGCTCCGATGATCTTCGGTAGAGCGGTCGAGACGACGGTGCTGCTCAACATCGCGACGAACAGCACCAACAGCAGGCCGCTGAGCGCCTCGAGCGTCCGCCGATGGGTCATCGGCTCAGCGCCGGTCATGGTGGTGGGTGCGCTCATCGCGCGGCCTCCAGCTTGTCGTGGTTTGCGAGTGCGACCTCGATGTCGCGGGTGAACCGGTCGAGTGCGGCGCTCAGCGCCTCCACCTCGCCGGGAGTCCAGTCGGCGAGTGCCCGCTCGAGCAGCTCGCCGTACCAGCTGTGGGTGTCGGCCAGGGCGATCCGGCCGGCGGGGGTGATCGCCAGGAGACTCGCCCGCTTGTCGGTCGGATCGGGCCGCCGTTCGATCAGGTCGTGCGCGACGAGCGCGGCGACGGAGCGGCTGACCGTCGACGGGTCGAGCCGGGTGCGCTGAGCCAGTTCATGGGCGTGGCAGCCGCTGGACAGCTGGTCGATATGCCGGAGAATCCCGACCAGGCCCAGTGGAACGGCCGGCCGCTCGTCAGCCCGACGCTGTCTCAGCAACCGGACAGTCCGCACCAGGCCGTGCAGTCGAAGGCCGAACTCACGAACGGCGTTGTCCACGTCTGCTCCCACCCCCGGTTGTTGGTTGCCTCAAGCAAGCATCTACCGATCTTGCACAACAGGCAAGTTTGCCCATTGAGAAGCGGGTGGACAGCACTGAGCCGGGCGGCCGAACGCTTCGCCGAGGAGGCGTTCGGCGATCGCGACCACGCCTGGCTGACCCGACGCCGGCAGCTGCGCGGGCACCCTGGCCTGGCCGCACAGCAGGTCGCGGCGTACACCGCGATCGAACGCGAGCTGGCCGACGACCTCGCACACCGGCTCACCGGCGCCGACGTGGCACTGCGTGCCCGCCTCCTGGCCGCGACCTTCCTGGCCATCCTGCGCGTCGCCGTCCAGCACTGGATCAACCACCCGGGCGGCCAACTGCAGCGGACCATCCGGTCCGCGCTCGCCGAAGCCACTCCCCCGACAGCGGCGGCAGGTCACCGGACGATCACGGGCGACTAGGGCGCGTTTCAGACGAACGCCCGACCGGCGGCATGCCCGGAGGGGTCCTGGGGATCCGGGTACGCCACCGAGGCGGCCACGGCGGCCCTGCGGTTCGGCTCCGTCGACTGCGGCCTGGACCGCATCATCAGCATTCGCCACGTCGAGAACGTCAGGTCGGCGCGGGTGATGGAGAAGCTGGGAATCACGCACGAATTCGACACTGTCGTATCCGGGCACGATCAACCCGTCGCCGTTCATGCGATCACCCGTGGCCGGTACCGAGCCCGCTTCGGTGCCTGAGCTGCGAGGACAAACACCCGCGGGTGGCGGTGGCCAGGGTCACCTCACCAACCGTTCGCAGAAGCGGACGATGACCGTCCGCCTGGGATAGCGTGCTGGATGCGGACGGCACTCGTCCGTTCCGGGATGAGCCCGATGGAGAACGAGACCTCGCACGGCGGCGCCGGCGGCTCGTGGGCTCGCCTCTCGAATCACCCAGACCCAGAACAGAGATGAGGACTCATCGTGTCCATGCGTTTCACCGACAAGGTCATTTTGGTCACCGGTGCCACCTCCGGCATGGGGCGGGCCGTCGTCGAGCGGGTCGCCGCCGAGGGAGCGAAGGTCGTCCTGGCCGCGCGCGGCAAGGATGCGGGTGAAGCATTCGTGGCCGAGCTGCGCTCCGCCGGGCGGGACGCGCTCTTCGTGCCGACCGATGTGACGGTCGGAGCCGAGGTGGAGGAGCTGGTTGGCCGGGCGGTCGACCACTACGGCCGGCTCGACGGCGCCTTCAACAACGTCGGCGCGGCCACCGCGCACGGTCCGGTCACCGGAATCGACGACGACGCGTGGGGCGCCGAGATGGCGCTCAACCTCAACAGCGTCTTCTTCGGCCTGAAGTACCAGATTCCCGCGCTGCAGGCGTCCGGCGGCGGGTCGATCCTGAACAACGCCTCCAACCTCGCGGTCACGGGCGCGGCCGGGATGGCCGCCTACAGTGCGGCCAAGCACGGCGTCATCGGGCTCACCCGGTCGGCGGCACTCGACGTGGCCGCGACGGGTGTGCGGATCAACGCGCTCGTCACCGGCGGCGTCGACACCCCGCTCCTGCGCGGCGCGATGGGCGAGAACCCGGAGGAGGCCCTGCGTGTCGCCGGCGCGATGCACCCGGTGGGACGAATCGGGCGGCCCGAAGAGATCGCCGCTTTCGCGGCCTTCCTGCTGAGCGACGAGACCGCGTTCATCACGGGGGCCGCTCTCGCGATCGACGGTGGCATGACCGCCGCGTGAGGGCAGGCATGACGGGACAGGCGGCTGGATGCGCGCCCGGAGAGAGTCCGGTGACCCGGCATCGAGTACGTGCCGTCCCGGCGTACGCCATCGGCACGGAACCGCCGGCATCGCGGATGCCGCCGCCGGGTCAGCTCCCGGCTCTCGTGCGGGCCGGGAGCTGACGCCTTCGTCGGCGGCGATCGTCCGATTAGTGGCATTCTTTCCCGCATGGCCGAACGGATCGATCTGCCGCTTGCCGATGCCGAACTGGCCGCCTTCATCGAGGCCGGTCGGCGGAACCCCGGCCCTCCTGCCAGAGCTGTCGGAGCGGCGGAGCTACGGCGCGCGCAACGGCTCCGTGTCGAAGCCCGACCCCCAGGCCCGGAGATCGCCTGGGTTGAGGACCTGACGGTCGGTGCGACCGATGTGCGGACCCGCCTCTACCGGCCATCGGCGGCGACTCGGCCGCTGGTGGTGTTCCTCCACGGCGGGATGTGGACGATCGGCGATCTTGAGTCGCACGACCGGGCGTGCCGCCGTCTGGCGGTCAAGACCGGAACGGCGGTACTGAGCGTGGACTTCCGTCGAGCGCCGGAGCACCCGTGGCCGGCGGCCGTCGATGACTGCGTTGATGTGCTCCGATGGGCCTCGACCAGCGGGGGTTCGAGCGCTGGCATCGGTGGCCCGACAGTCGTCATGGGCGACAGCTCGGGCGGGAACCTCGCCGCGCTCACCTGCCTGCGCCTGCGCGATGAAGGCGGACCACTGCCCGCCGCCCAGATCCTGCTGTATCCCAACACCGATCTGACGCTCTCCTATCCGAGTGTGCGGACGTACGCCACGGGTTGGGGCCTGAACGCCGACGACGTCGCGTGGGGGGCTGAGCAGTGGGTCCCGGACCACTCTCAGCGCGCCGACCCCGACGTCAGTCCGGTGTTCACCGCCGACCTTCGCGGGCTGCCGCCCGCCGTTGTCGTCACCACGGAGCACGATCCGCTTCGAGATGAGGGCGACGCCTACGCGGCTCGGCTGGCGGCAGCTGGCGTTCCGGTCACCCATCGCTGCGAGCCGGCGATGGTGCACGCATTCCTCACCCTCGATACCGTCTCACCCGCCGCGGCGGCGGCCGGAGACCGGGTCTTCGCCGACGTCGCCGATCTGGTCGACCGCCTCTGGTGATGTCGCATCCGGCGGGCCTTGGGACGCTCCACCGAGATGTCGGCGTTCGACCCGGGCTCCCGGCCCCTGCGGCTACAGCCTCCCCCGGATCCCGGGGGTAACCGCACCGACCGGGCTGGCCTGCGTCGCGGCCGGGATACTGGCCGCTGTGACGAACAAGGCGCTGATCCTCGACTTCGACGGCCTGCTGATGGATACGGAGACCACGCTGCTGGAAAGTTGGCGGTGTGAGTGGCGTCGGCACGGTTTGCAGCTCGACCCGACAGGCTTCTTCGCCGATCATGGTGGCGACGCGAACGAGACGCGTTACGCCGCGCTCGAAGCGGCGGTCGGGCTGACCTACGACCGCGCGTCCAGCCACGCGCTGCGGATGGCGCACCGCGCAGAACTGAACTCGGCGCTGGAGCCGGCGCCCGGCATCGTCGGATGGCTGGACCGGGCCGCAGAGCTGGGGCTGCGGCTCGCCGTGGCGAGCAGTTCCCCGATCACTCATGTGGGCCCCCTGCTGGAAAACGCGGGGCTGCTGGCGCGGTTCGAGGTGGTGGCAACCGGCGAGGAGGTGCCAGCGCACAAGCCGGACCCAGCCGTCTATCTGCTGGCGCTGGATCGGCTCGGGCTGCCCGCGGATGAGGCGGTCGCCTTCGAGGACACCGCGCACGGCGTGGCCGCGGCACATGCCGCTGGGCTTCGCTGTGTCGCGGTGCCGAACCCACACGCGGACCACGCCCGCTTCACGGCCGCGGACCTCCTGCTGCACAGCGCCGCGGACCTGTCCCTGGACGCGCTCCTGATCAGACTCGCGCGGTGCGCGAGCCGTCCCCCAACAGCGTGAGTCGGCCCGCACCATGGGAATTCGCAGATGCCTCGCTGGTCGCGGTCGCACCGCTTCCGCCAGGATCGCGGACGTTCATTGGCCGATGTCCAGCCTGATCACCTCTGCCACCTCGCTCAGGTCGTTGTCCAGTTGGTGATCGCGTCGGGGCAGCCGGTGCAGCTGCGCCTGCGGGATGACGCGCGCGTACAGGTCGGCATGCGACGGTGGAGCAGTGTCGTCCTGGAGCCCATGGAACACATGTACCGGCACGCCTTGCGGCAGCCTCGCGCCGAGGTTGTGCGGCAGCTCGAACTCGTCGCCGGGCCAGCCGCCCGCACCGACGAACGGAGCGGCGATAAGCACGATCGCCCTGAGCTTCCGCTCCGGTGGCCGCTCGGCGAGCGCGTTGATGAGGATCGTCCCGCCCACCGAATGGCCCGCGACGACCGCCCCGCCGTCCAAGGCCGCGATCTCCCGCCGGATGGCCGCGCTCCAGGTGGCGTAGCTCGGATCGTCCTCGTCGGGCATGCGCGGGTAACGGACCTCGTACCCGTCCCCGAACTCCCGCCTCAGGCTGTCGACCAGCTCGTTGTCCCATTCGTCGTGCGTGCCGGCGCCGCCGCCCTGGATGAACAAGATCTGCCCGGTCCCCGCCATGACGATCGTCTCCCACACATCCTGCTGTCCGTGCTCGGCGTTGACCACTACTGAGGGTCGACGCGTGCGGCATCCGAGATGGTTCAGCGGCCGGAGTGGGGCATCGCCTGCGGGCAGACCAGCGACGGCCTCGCGGAGTCGGAGAACTCGCCGCGCCACCGCTTGCCGGGAAGGGTGTCATCCCACAGCGGCAAGTGTTCCCACTTGAACGTATATCGCACTGCGGGGCTTGCCGCAAGACCCCGGTCCTGCCGCAGAATCGTCGACCGGAGCCGAGAACGGACGAGGAAATGGGGCACGACGTGGGTCTGACGTTGTCGATGCGGAGGACGGCTGCCTCGGAGGTATCGGGATGATCGAGCAGTACGTGTTGGGCTTCCAGGAGGTCGACGAGACGCAGGTCGCGATCGTCGGCGGCAAGGGCGCGCACCTGGGAGCGTTGTCGCGGATCGACGGCATCCGCGTACCGGACGGCTTCTGCGTGACGACGGACGCCTTCCGGCGGATCATGGCCGAGACGCCGTCGATCGACGATCGGCTCGACCGGTTGTCGCGTCTGGACCCGGACGACCGGGCGGCGGTCCGCGAGCTCAGCGCGGAGATCCGCCGGGCCATCGAGGGGGTCGTCCTCCCCGATGATGTGGCGGGGGCGATCACCCGGGCTCTCACTCAGCTCGGTGAGCGAGCTGCCTACGCCGTCCGGTCCAGCGCGACGGCCGAGGACCTGCCGACGGCCTCCTTCGCCGGCCAGCAGGACACGTACCTGAACGTCATGGGGCTGGCGGCGATCCTTCAGCAGGTCAGCCGGTGCTGGGCCTCGCTCTTCACCGAGCGGGCCGTGACCTACCGTCAGCGCAACGGCATCGACCACCGCGGCGTCCACATGGCCGTTGTCGTGCAGAGAATGGCCTTCCCGCACGCGGCCGGCGTCCTGTTCACGGCCGACCCCGTCACGTCCAACCGGAAGGTCGCCTCCGTGGAGGCCAGCTTCGGCCTCGGCGAGGCACTGGTCTCCGGGCTGGTGAACGCGGACGCCTACCAGGTGCGGGACGGGAAGATCATCGACAGGGCGATCGCCACCAAGCGGCTGGCCATCCACGCCCTGCCGACCGGCGGGACGACGGAGCAGGCGATCGACCCGCAGCGGCAGGAGCAGGCGGCGCTGACGGACGCACAGGTCGTGCGGCTCGTGCAGCTCGGGCGACGGATCGAGGCACACTTCGGCCACCCCCAGGACATCGAGTGGTGCCTGGTCGACGATGACTTCCAGATCGTCCAGAGCCGGCCGATCACCACGCTGTTCCCCGTCCCGGAGACCGGCGACGGAGAGAACCACGTCTACCTCTCCGTTGGTCATCAGCAGATGATGACCGACCCCATGAAGCCACTGGGTGTCTCCATGTGGCAGCTGACGGCCATGGCGCCGATGCAGGAGGTCGGCGGGAGGCTGTTCGTCGACGTCACCCGGCGCCTGGCCTCGCCCGCGAGCCGCGCCGGTTTCCTGGAGATGGCGGGCAGGGACGATCCGCTGACCAGGGACGCGCTGGAGACCGTCCTCGACCGCCACGACTTCGTCCCGGCGCTCCCGGACACCGGCCCCGGCGGGCCGCCGGTCGGCGGCGCGCCCGCGCCGATCGAGACCGACCCGGCCATCGTCACCGAGCTGATCGAACGCAGCCAGGTGTCCATCGCCGCCCTGCGGAGCAACATCCGGGCGAAGACCGGACCGGCGCTGTTCGACTTCCTGTTGGAGGCCCTCGACGAGCAGAAGCGGGTCCTCAGTGATCCATTGGGCATGCAGGCGATCATGGCCGGACTGCAGGCCACCTGGTGGCTCAACGACCGGCTGTGGGAATGGCTGGGCGAGAGGAACGCGGCCGACACCCTGACCCTGTCCGCCCCCGGCAACGTCACGTCGGAGATGGGGCTGGCACTGCTCGACGTCGCGGACGTGATCCGCCCGCACCCGGAGGTGGTGGCGTTCCTGCAGGGTGTCGAGGACGAAGGCTTCCTGGACGAGCTGCCGAAGCTCGCGGGCGGGACCGAAACGCGTGACGCCATCGAGGCCTACCTTGAGCGGTACGGCATGCGCTGCGTCGGCGAGATCGACATCACGAGGCCTCGTTGGCGCGAACGCCCCACCACGCTCGTGCCCGTGCTTCTGGACAACGTCCGGAACTTCGAGCCGGGCGCCGCCAAGCGGCGCTTCGAGCAGGGGCGGCAGGAGGCGGAGAAGAAGACCCAGGAGGTGCTTGAACGCCTCCGGGCGCTGCCCGACGGAGAGCGCAAGGCCGACGAGACCAAGCGGATGATCGACCGGGTCCGGACCTTCATCGGCTACCGGGAGTACCCGAAGTACGCCATCATCAGCCGCTTCCTCGTCTACAAGCAGGCCCTGCTGGAAGAGACCGAGCGCCTCGTGCGGGCCAACGTGCTCCGTGCGAAGGAGGACCTCTTCTACCTCACGTTCCAGGAACTTCACGACGTCGTACGCATGAACCAGGCGGATGATCAGCTCATCAACCGGCGGAAAGAGGCGTTCAGGTCGTACCAGACGCTCACGACGCCCCGGGTGCTCACTTCCGAGGGTGAGGGAATCAGCGGGGCGTACCGGCGCGAGGACGTGCCGACCGGCGCGCTGGTGGGCCTCCCGGTCTCCGGCGGGATCGTCGAGGGGCGGGCCCGCGTCATCCTGGACCTGGCCGAGGCCGCTCTCGAACCAGGCGACATCCTGGTCACCGCCTACACCGACCCGAGCTGGTCGCCCCTGTTCGTCGCGATCGAGGGGTTGGTGACGGAGGTGGGCGGTCTCATGACCCACGGGGCGGTGATCGCCCGCGAGTACGGCCTGCCCGCCGTCGTCGGTGTGGCGAATGCGACCAGGCTGATCCGGGACGGGCAGCGGATCCGCGTGCACGGCACCGACGGGTACGTCGAAATCCTGCCGTGACGGACCACAGACCAAGGAGATCCCACCAGCCCTGGTCGAGGTGACCGGCGGGAAGCTCTTACTCGTTCAGTGCTTGCGGCCTACCCCGCCGAAGGCGTCGATGTCGGCGGCCGTGTCGACCGCGTCGTCGGGTCGCCACTTCGGGCACGGCACGACGCCCGGCTCCACCAGGTCCAGGCCCTCGAAGAACCCGGCGATCTGGTCGGGCGAGCGCAGCGTGTACGGCGTCGCCCCGGTGTCGTTGTAGTCGTCCTGCGCCTGCTGCATCTCGGGGCTGATCAGGCTGGTGCCGTCGTTGAGTGAGAGGTAACTGCCGGCCGGCAGGGCCGCCAGCAGGTGCCGCGTGACCGACCGGGCCGTTTCGTAGTCGGGCACGTGGCCCATGACGCCGCTGAGGATGAGGCCGATCGGCTGCTGGAAGTCGAGCGTCTTGCCGGCCTCGGCGATGACCGCGGCGGGATCGCGCAGGTCGGCGTCGATGTAGGCGGTCCTGCCCTCGGCCGTGCTGACCAGCAGCGCGCGGGCGTGCACCAGCACCAGCGGGTCGCTGTCGACGTAGACGATCCGCGCGTCCGGCACGATCCGCTGGGCCACCTCATGGGTGTTGTTGGCCGTCGGCAGCCCCGTGCCGACGTCGAGGAACTGGCGGATGCCCGCCTCACCGGCGAGGAACGCGATCGAGCGAACCAGGAACTGTCGGGAGGCACGGGCAACATCAACGACACCGGGAAAGACCTGCCGGTACTGGTCGCCAGCCGCGCGGTCGACCTCGAAGTTGTCCTTGCCGCCAAGCCAGTAGTTCCAGATCCGCGCCGAATGCGGCACCGACGTGTCGATCCTCTGCTGCACGTCGACCTCGCCAACCTCGGGCCGGTCGGTCGCCTGCGAGTCCATGGTCACGACGAACCCCTCATCTCGACTGCGTACGTGAATCGGCTCTATCGGGGAAGTAGCCGCCCGCAATCGTGCCACGGTATAGAAGGCAGGCGATCCGCGCCACCACCCGACCGTTTCCCAGCCCCTTACCCGGCTTCACGCGAAACGCCTGCTGTCTCTGGTTGGCGACCGGCCGCTGCCAGATCGAGGTCGGGCACCGGAGCGGAATCGGGGCGGCGGGGCAGCAGCAGCGGGCTGGCGAGGATGAGCACTCCCGCGGCGGCGATGGCCGTACGCGCGCTGGTGACCTCGGCGAGCAGCCCGCCCAGCGCGCTGAGGATGGCGATGGCGGCGCTGCTGCTGATCGACCATGCCGACAGGGTGCGGGCGATGCGGTCGCGGGGCGTGTGTTCAAGGCGATAGGTGGCCAGCACCGGGTTGTACAGGCTCATGCTGATGATGATCGCGAGTTCGACGGCCATCACGGTCGCGAGGCCGACGACACCGGGCTGGACGAAGGCGAGGCCGATCAGCCAGACCGACCGCAGCGTGCCGACCGCGCGGAGGATCCGGTGCTGGCCGTACCGCGCCACGACACCGCGGGCGAGGCGGGAGCCGATGAGCCCGCCGACGCAGGGGACGGCGAAGGCGAGGCCGTACTGCCAGGGCGGGAATCCGAGCTCGCGGAGCAGTAGCACGGCCAGCAGCGGCTCCGTGGCCATGATCAGTCCGCTGACGAGCAGTTGGTTGAGGTAGAGCGCCCGCAGGCCGGGATGGGCAAGGAGGTGTCGCCAGCCGTCGAGCAACTCGTTGGCCCGGACCCGGCGTCTGCCGGTTGGCTGCGGGTGTTCCTCTCGGCCGCGGATCGCCGTGATGCCCAGCGCGGACAACAGATAGCTGAGTGCGTCGGCCATCACGGTGGTGACCGGCCCGAGCAGGCCGATCGCCGCGCCGCCCAGCGGCGGCCCGACCGCGATGGAGCTCCACGTCGTCGACTCGAACCGAGCGTTGGCCACGAGCAGGTCGTCCGGCCTGACGAGGGCCTTGAGGTAGGCGCCGCTGGCCGCGTTGAAGGCAATCTTGGCCGCGGCCACCACGGCCGAGACCACCAGGAGCTGGACGAAACTGAGCATGCCGAAGGCGTAGGCGACCGGGATCGTCATGATGATCGCGAACCGGGCCAGGTCCATCGCGATCATCACCGGTCGCTTGCGGCGAAACTCCACCCACGGCGCGAGGGGCAACGCGATCAGCGCGCCCACCGCCGGCCCCACCGCGGACAACACGGACACCTGGGCGGGGCTGGCATCCAACACCAGCACGGCGATCAGCGGGAACGCACCGAAACCCAGCCCCGAGCCGTAGGCGCTGGCCGCGTAGGCCGCCCACAGCCATCCGAACTGCCGACCCAGGGATCGTCTGACCACGCTCCGCGCCTCCCGTCCGAACAACCGGCCGTTGATCGCTCTGAGCAGACCAGGGCCTGGAAGACGGGTCAAACAACGGCACGGGTGGGTGAGGGGTGGATCACGAGTACATCAGGTGCAGCGTCATCCCGGCGTCGGCGTGCGTCAGGTTGTGGCAGTGGTTGGCCCACATCCCGGGGTTGTCGGCGCGGAACGCCACCTTCCACACGTCGCCGGGGCGTACGTCGAAGGAGTCCAGCCACAATGGGCTCCCGGTCGCCGGCTCACCGTTGCGGGACAGCACCAGGACGTGATGGCCGTGCAGATGCCACGGGTGCACGATCTGGGACCTGTTGACGATCGTGAAGGTGACGATGTCGCCGAAGCGTACGACCTGCGACGGGATGTCCGGGGCGGCGGCGCCGTTGACGGTGTGGGCGTATCGCGGAAGCAGTCCCCGCAGGTCGAGGCCACGGTCGAGAACGAGGGTGAACTCCCGGTCCACCCGGGTCCACGGCACCGGGGAACCGACGCCGTAGGTGAGCGGGTCCAGCACCGGCCACGCGCCGGTCGCCGCCGACACCGGTCCGGTCGAGTGGACCTGCCGTCCGTCGACGAACAGCGCCACCGGCGTGGGGGGCGCGGTGAACGTCAGGTCGTAGCGACCCCCGGCCGGGATCAGCACGGCGGTGTCCACGAGCGGCGTCGGGCCATGCAGGTCGGATCCGTCGATCGCGGCGACCCGGAACGGGGTCCCGGCCAGGGCGTAGCGGTGCGTCGTGCTGTCGGTGTTGATCAGCCGCAGCCGTACGGGCACGCCCGCCGCGACCGGCTCCGTTCTCGGCGCGGGCAGCGGAAGGCCGGAAAGGGTGTGCACCGGGATCGTGACGTCGACGCCGGTCACCGGGGCCGGGTGAACGACCAGGACGCCGTACAGGCCCATCCGCACGCCGACGTCGGAGACCGAATGCGTGTGGTACCAGTACGTCCCGGCCTGATCGGCGCGGAACCGGTAGACGAACTCCTGTCCCGGCAGCACCGCCGCCTGCGTCACGCCGGGCACTCCGTCCTGACTGTTCGGCACGTCGTACCCGTGCCAGTGCAGCGTGACGCCCCGTTCGATGTCCCGGTTGCGCAGTGTCACCTCCAGGACGTCGCCGACGGTGGCGGCCAGCGCCGGCCCGGGAACCTGCGCGTTGAACGCCCACGCCGCGACCTCCCGGCCGCTCACGCGCACCGTGGCGGTCCCGGCTGTCAGGGCGAACCGCCGGGTCGGTTCGTCGGCGGTCCGCGCGTTCGGATACGCGTGGTCATGTGGTTCGCGGGGCGCCGCGTCCGGGGCGACGGTCAGCCCGGTTCCGGTCACCAGCGCCGCGACCGCCACCCCGAGGGCCGCCCGGGACACCATCCGGGACGGGGCCGCGCCAAGTGCGCGCCACGAGACCGCGGTCGCCGCGACGACCCCGGCGACGGCGAGCAGTCCCACGCCCGCCGACGCCGGATAGCCGTGCAGGAGCGTCACGAGCAGGGCGCTGCTCTGGGCGTACCCCGCGAAGAGAAGCGGGACCGCGACGGACCGGATGTCGCCCGGCGCCCGCAGCAGCCGCGGCCCGGCGACGACCACCGCCGCGAGCGACAGTGGGGCGGCGATGAGGACCTTCTCCCCCGCGAACCACCAGCCGGCACGGGCGAGCGCGGTGATCGTGATCACGCGGGCGAGCGTGGCGAGCAGCGCGAACGCGGAGAGTCCCAGCGCGAGGGGACGGCGCCGGGCGGCCGACGCGGCGCCGCCGCCCAGCCACCCGGCGGCCGCGAGGACCGCGATGACGAGGTCGGCCGCGAGCAGCGAGCCGGTGGTCATGCCGGTTCTCCTTCGCGGATGGTCACGGGGGTGGCGTCGGCCGGCGCCGGCTGCGCCAGCTTTCGCGCTGCCCGCAGGACGCCGACCACGACGTGCACCGCGATGATCCCGTTGACCGCGTGCAGCCCGGCGATGGTCAGGCCGAGCGGGGTGCTGGCGCCCGCGGCGTCGGTGGACGCGTTCGCGAGCATGGCGATGAGCGCCTGCACGACGACGAGGCCGATCGGCAGGATCGCCAGCCCGATGAGCCGACCCGGCGCCTTAGCCAGCGCGGCGAACAGGGCGGTGAGCAGGCTGAGAACGGGGATGACCGCCATGCCGTTGACGCTGTGCAGGGCGTACGCGCCGTCACCCGCGGGTTTCGTGAACCCGCCCACGGCGGCGAAGACGAACTGCAGGACGAACGAGATGAGCAACAGGGTGCTGGCGATGATGAATGCCTTGCGCATGGTGACCTCCTAGAGATGAGCCGACGTCAGTGCCCGGGCGACGTGATCGGTGGCCGTGATCGCCCCGAACGCGACCACCCGCACGAGGTCGGCGTCGGCCGGATGGGAGAGCCGCCAGAGGGCGACGTCGCCCGCGCTGACCGCGCCGGGCGCGAACGCCGCCAGCAACGCGATCCGCGTCCCGATGCGGTCCGCGCCGGGTACGTCCCGGACCAGATCGACGGCCCAGTCCGCGGGTCGGGCCGGGAACCGCCCGTCCTCCCAGCGCACGGTGGCCGTGACGGTCTGGCGCGCCACGTCGCCCAGGAGGTCCCCGCCTCGGTTGGCGGCGTCCCGCAGGGCCGCGTACGCGACGCCGACCGGGCTGTCCCCCGCCCAGGCCGGTGGCGGCGTCGTGCTGGCGTCGAGAAGCGCGAGGCTCTGGCCGGGCTCCTTGGGTCCACGGGCCGTCTTGGCGTAGAGCCGACCTCCGACTGACCGCACCAGCGATGAGCGTTGCAGGCCACCGGGGAGCAGATCGGGGTCGAGCAACGCCGAGACGACCCGGTTGATGAAGTGGAAGGCGAGCAGGGTGCCGGTCACCTCGGGGCGGTACGGGCTGGTCCAGCCGGCGGCCCGGGGGCTGCGGCTGGCCTCCGCCCAGCCGACGAGCTCGGCGTGCCTCGGCTCGGCCGGCGTCCCGCCCCGGGCGACGGCCTCGCCCAGCTCATGCTCGCCCAGCGCGTGCAGCAGCATCACGTGGGCGTCGACGCAGAACCGGCAGCGGTTGGCCCGGGACACCGCCGACGCGACGAGTTCGCGGTCCACCCTGGACGCGTCCCCGGCGAGCAGGGCCTCGCGCATCAGCGCCCAGGTCGCGGCCTGCAACTCCGGCACGGCCGAGAGCGCCTGGAAGGTGGGCACCGGCCCGAGGAAGTCGTCCCACAGCTGCCGGTACACCTCCGCGGTCAGGCCGGTCGCGGCCTTCGCTGGTTCGGGGGTGAAGAAGCGGTATGTCATGAGCTCGATGCTTGTCGGGGCGGGCTGGGAAAACGTCGTGCCGCCGCAGGCACTTGCCCGGCCACCGATACCGCGTCCGTGGTACGCCCTTCTACCGCGGGCGACGGATGCTCCCCGGTGACGGTCCGTTCTACAGTTCGACCATGCGTCGAGACCTGCCGTACGCCCTCAGCGGCCTCGCCCTCGGCGGCCTCCTGCTCGGCAACGCCGCGCTCGCACCGGACGCCGCGACGATCCGAGCGGTCGACGTCGCCCTGGTCCTGGCCATGGCGGCGGCCCTGGCGGTGTGCCGGCGGTACCCGGTCGTGGCGTTGAGCGTGGTGACCGCCGCCATGCTGGCCCTCCACGTCCGGGTGCATCCCGGGGTGTCCGCCGCGTTCCCCGTCCTCGGCGCCGTCTACGTCACCGCCTGGCGGGGGCACCGAGCGGCCGCCGTCCTGGGCAGCCTGGTCTTCCTCAGCGGCTTCCTGGCCCGCGACATCTCGGTCGCGCCCGCCGACCGGCCCGGCCAGCTGATCGCCGAGCGGACCGCCCTGCTGCTCGGCTGGTTTGTGGCGGCCAACGTCGCCGGGCTCGTCGCGCGGCAGCGCCGGGCGTACCTGGAACAGGTTGAGCAGCGGGCGATCGAGGCCGAACGCACCCGCGAGGAGATGGCGTTGCGTCGCGCCGGGGAGGAGCGTCTGCGCATCGCCCGGGACCTGCACGACTCGCTGACCCACAGCATCTCCGTGATCAAGGTGCAGGCCGGTATCGCCGTGCACCTGGCCCGCAAGCACGGCGAGGAACCGTCGGGCACGCTGCTGGCGATCCAGGAGGCCAGCAGCGCCGCGATGCGGGAACTGCGCACGACGCTGGACGTCCTGCGCTCACCTACCGACGGAGACTGCGTCGGGCTGACCCGCGTGGAGGAACTCGCCGAGCGGACCCGCGCGGCCGGCGTACCGGTGCAGGTGACCGTCAGCGGTGAGCCCCGGGACCTGCCCGCCGAGGTCGACCAGGCCGGGTATCGCGTCGTCCAGGAGGCCCTGACCAACGTGGCCCGCCACGCCGGCCCCGCCACCGCGCAGATCCACCTCGAGTACGCCCGGACACAGCTGACCGTCTCGGTGGCCGACGACGGTCAGGCGTCGCCGATCCGGCCGGTGACACCGGGCGTGGGCCTGCGCGGCATGCGGGAGCGGGTGACCGGACTGGGCGGCACGCTGCGGGCCGCCGCCCGCGACGACGGCGGGTTCGCGGTACGGGCCACGTTCCCGTTGGACGGTCCACTTTGACCCGGGTCCTGCTCGTCGACGACCAGGCTCTGATGCGAGCCGGCTTCCGAGCGTTGCTCGGCGCCGAGGACGACCTGGAGGTCGTCGGCGAGGCCGTCGACGGCACCTCGGCCGTCCATTTGTCGCGAAGCCTGCGGCCGGACGTCGTGCTGATGGACGTGCAGATGCCGGGACTCGACGGCATCGAAGCCACCCGGCGCATCGCCGCCGATCCGGACCTCTGCGCGGTCCGCGTCCTCATCCTCACCAACTACGGGCTCGACTCCTACGTCTTCGCCGCGCTCCGCGCGGGCGCCAGCGGTTTCCTCCTCAAGGACGCCGACCCCGCCGATCTGCTGCAGGCCATCGCCGTGGTGGCTCGCGGCGACGCGCTGCTCGCCCCGGCCGTCACGCGGACGCTCATCAGCGAGTTCGTGGCCGGCCCACCACCGGCCGAGCCGGCGGCCGGACGCGACGTGCTGACCGCCCGCGAACAGGAGATCGTCGAGCTCGTCGCGCGGGGGCTGAGCAACGACGAGATCGCCTCGCGCATGGTGATCAGTCCGTTGACCGCGAAGACCCACGTCAACCGGGCGATGACGAAGCTGCACTGCCGCGACCGCGCCCAGCTGGTCGTGTGGGCGTACGAGTCAGGGTTGATCACGCCGCGCCGCCGGTGACACCACGTCCCCGTTCCGGGGAACCGCCGGGGGCGGGGTCACCGGCGTGATGATCAGCACGTTCAGTCAACTCTCACGTGACGGAAGAGTAGGGTCACCGGCGGTCGTCGAGAGCGGGCAACCCCCCTTCGGCGACCCGTTGCGTCTGGGCGACGAGACCCAGAGGCCGGACGCGAGCCCGGCTGTCGCTGATCCGTGAGTAGCTGTCCGTGTCCGACCGTGGACACCGGACGCGCGCGCCCGTCGGGCGTGCCCCGAGTGGAAATGGCTGTATGTCTTCCATGCTGTCCCGTCCGCGCCTGTCCCGCCCCTCCTGGCTGTCGCCGAAGGTGTTCCGGACCGAGGTCCTCGCCGGCCTGGTCGTCGCCCTGGCGCTGATCCCCGAGGCGATCTCCTTCTCGATCCTGGCCGGGGTCGACCCCCGGGTGGGCCTGTTCGCCTCGTTCACGATGGCGGTCACCATCGCGATCTGTGGCGGCCGGCCGGCGATGATCTCCGCCGCGACGGGCGCCGTCGCGCTCGTGGTCGCACCCCTGGTCAAGGCGCACGGCCTGGACTACCTGATCGCGGCGGTGATCCTCGGCGGTGCGATCCAGGTCGTGCTCGCGGTGCTCGGCGTGGCGAAGCTGATGCGCTTCATCCCGCGCAGCGTCATGGTCGGTTTCGTCAACGCCCTGGCGATTCTGATCTTCGCCGCGCAGGTTCCGCACCTGCTCGGCGTGCCGTGGCTGGTCTATCCGCTCGTCGCGGTGGCCTTGGCGATCATGGTCGGCCTGCCCCGGCTCACCAGGGCCGTGCCGGCGCCGCTGGTCGCCATCGTGGTGCTGACGGTGGTCACCGTGTTCGCCGGGGTGACCGTACCGACCGTCGGTGACGAGGGTGCCCTGCCGGACAGCCTGCCCACCCTCGGCCTGCCGCAGGTTCCGTGGACCCCGCACACGCTCACCGTGGTCGCCCCCTACGCACTGGGAATCGCGCTGGTCGGGCTGATGGAGTCGCTGATGACCGCCAAGCTGGTCGACGACATCACCGACACCCACTCCAACAAGACGCGCGAGTCCTGGGGTCAGGGCGTCGCCAACATGGTCACCGGATTCTTCGGTGGAATGGGTGGCTGCGCCATGATCGGCCAGACGATGATCAACGTGAAGGCGTCCGGCGCCCGCACCCGGCTGTCGACGTTTCTGGCCGGCGTGTTCCTCCTGGTCCTGGTCGTGGCGCTCGGCGACGTGGTCGCGGTCATTCCGATGGTCGCCCTGGTCGCCGTGATGATCATTGTGGCCGTGTCGACGTTCGACTGGCACTCGATCGCGCCGAAGACGCTGCGGCGGATGCCGTACGGCGAGACCGTCGTCATGGTGGCCACCGTGGCCACCACCCTGGCCACCCACAACCTGGCCGTCGGCGTCGTCGTCGGTGTGCTCACCGCCACGGTCATCTTCGCTCGCCGGGTCGCCCACCTGGTCGAGGTCACCAGCGTCCTGGACCCGGACGGCACCACCCGGATCTACTCCGTGCACGGTGAGCTGTTCTTCGCCTCCAGCAACGACCTGGTCGGCCAGTTCGACTACGCGAACGACCCCGAGCACGTGGTCATCGACATGAGCCACGCCCACGTCTGGGATGCCTCTTCCGTCGCCGCCCTCGACGCGATCACCACCAGGTACGCCACCCGCGGCAAGACCGTCGAGATCGTCGAGCTGAACAAGCCCAGCGCCCGCATCCACGACACCCTCGCCGGCCAACTCGGCGTCGGCCACTGATGGCCGCCACCGGCCGGGAGAGCGGGTCGGAGCACACGCGCGCCCCGGCCACCGGCCGTCTCATGCAGATCGGAGAAGTGGCCGAGCGTGTCGGGTTGAGCATCCGGACGATCCGCCACTACGAGGAAGCCGGCCTGATCGTCCCCTCCGCCCGCAGCGAGGGCGGCTTCCGCCTCTACACCGAACCTGACCTCAGCCGACTCGCCGTGGTCAAGCGGATGAAGCCTCTCGGGTTCACCCTCGACGAGATGCGGGACCTGCTCACCGTCCTCGATGCCCTCGACACCGCCACCGGCACCGACCGCACCGCCCTGCTCGACCGCCTCGCCATGTTCCGGACCGCGGCTACCGCCCGCGTCACCGCTCTACGGGACCAACTCGCCATGGCCGAAGCCTTCGCCGGAACGCTCCGCGACAAGCTCGACCACCACAGCGGCCACCGGGAGCGGCGTCAGCAGGCAGCCGCCCCGGACGACGGCATCCTCAGGGACGCCGGGAATGTCGCCGAGCAGGAACTCCCGGGCCCGGCCCAGCCCGGTCAACGTGGGGTGATGAGCGGGGCGTAGTCGGCGCGGGTGAGCGGTTGCTCGGACAGCGAGCCGTCGGCGCGGGGCACGGCGAGTGGTTTGCCGTCGCGCAGGAACACCACGGTGGTGACGTCGTCGCGACCGGTGAGGGTGCAGACGATCTGCCCAAAGGCCAGGACCTCGTCGCTGCGACCGGCGTCGTCGTCGGGTGCGTCGACCGCGACGCGGGCCTGCGTGCCGCTCACTGTCGCACCGGCGGCGTTGACCGCTCCCGGCAGCGCGCTGGTCAGGTCGCTGTCGCGTTCGGTCCTACCTGGTCCGGCGAGCAGGTGCCGCAGTTGATCCTCGACCGTGGGAACGCGGTCGACGCGCCGAACGACGGAGACGATGCGGTTGTCGCGGACGAGGCAGACTGTCTCGTCCGCGCGGCCGGCCGGTGCCGTGGTATCGGCGGGGGCGGCACTGTGGAACGGACCCCGCGGGGCCCGCACCGTCCGTGGGGCGTCGTCGGTGGGGACGCCGCAGCCGGTCAGCAGCGCGACGAGTGCCAGTGGGGCCAGCCGGCGGTGGTTCATGGCAGGCTTTCCGGCAGGGTGACGCGGAAGCGGGCGCCTCCGCCGGGGCGGTCGGTGACGGCGGCGTGCCCACGGTGCGCGGCGGCGTGCTGGGCGACCAGCGCGAGTCCGAGACCGGTGCCGTCGCCGGCGCCGCGGGTGTGGGCGGCTCGCCCGCGGACGAAGCGGTCGAAAATCGCCCGCCGGTCCTCGACGGACACACCCGGGCCGTCGTCCTCGACCTCGATGACGCCGGCGTCGCCGTCGCGACTCAACCGGACACTCGCCGGGCCGCCCCCGTAGGTCACGGCGTTGTCGAGCAGGTTCGCCAGGATCTGTGCGATACGCCGCCGCTCGACCTGCCACGTCGCGGGTGCGTCCGCCGCGAGGTGGACGAGCGAGGCCGGCAGGTTGAGGGCATGGCAGGCGTCCCGGGCCAGCGCCACCACGTCCACGGCTCCCCGATGGGCGGGCTGGTCGCTGCGCGCCAGGTCGATCAGGTCGTTGACGAGCCGTTGGAACCGGTCGATCTCGTCGGCGACGAGCCCGGCGGCGGTGGCGGTCCGCTCGTCCAGGTGCTCCCGGCGACGCGCCAGGACGCTGGCCGCCGCGGCGAGGGTCTGCAGAGGTGAGCGCAGTTCGTGGCTGACGTCGGCGGCGAAGCGGCGGTCCCGCTCGATGCGATGGGCGAGCTGGTCGACCATCTGGTTGAACGAGGAGGACAGACGCGTCAGGTCGGGGTCGGTGGCCGGGTCGAGGCGGGCGGTGAAGTCGCCGGCGGCGATCTTCTCGGCGGCGTCGGCGACCGCCGTCAGCGGGCGGAGCCCGTGCCGGGTCGCGTACCAGCCGAGGGCCGCGCCGGATCCGGCGACCATGATCGCGACGGTGGTCAGCGCGAGTGCCAGGACCTGGAAGGTCTGCTCCAGCTCGCGCAGAGAGTTGACCTCGAAGTACGTCGCCGTCGCGGACAGGGGCACCGCGACCACCAGGGCGGGTTGGCCGTCGACGCGTACGCGCTGCATCGCCGGTTCACCGGAGGCGACAGCCCGTCGCAGGTCGACGGGTATGGCGGTGGTGGTGCCGGGGTCGGCGGTCCGGGCGTACCACTCGCCGTCCAGGTGCAGCACGGGCCGCCGGCCGCCGCCCGTGTCCAGTGACCGAAGGACCTCCACCACGTCGGGGGTGCCGGTGTTCAGCCCGGCACGGACGACGGCGGCGTCGAAGTACGCGGCGCGCAGGGCGGTGCGTTCCCGCTCGTCGATCAGCGAGCGACGGGTCAGCTCGTACGAGACCAGGGCCATCGACGCGGCGAGCAGGAGCGCTCCGACGGCGAACGCGGCGGTGACCCGGGTGCGCAGTCCGAGGCGTCTCATCGCTGCAGCTTGTAGCCCAGGCCCCGCAGCGTGACCAGGTGTCGGGGGTTCGCCGGGTCCGACTCGATCTTCTGCCGCAGCCGACCGACATGCACGTCGACCAGCCTCTCGTCGCCGCTGTCGTAGCCCCAGACCCGTTGCAGCAACTGCTGGCGGGACAGCACCCGGCCGGCGTGTTCGGCAAGCTCGCACAGAAGCCGGAACTCGGTACGCGTGACCGGTACGGGCTGACCGGCGCGACGTACCTCTCCCCCGTCGGGACTGATCTCGAGCTCGCCGAACGCGAGCACGGGCACGGGCTCCGGCGCCGGTCCCGCGGCGCCGGTCCGGGCGCGGCGGCGCAGGGCGCGCAGCCGAGCGGTCAGTTCCTTGATCGCCACCGGCTTGACGACGTAGTCGTCGGCGCCGGCTTCGAGGGCGGCGACGATGTCGTGCGTGTCGTCGCGGGCGCTGACCACCACGACCGGCACGTCGTCGTCCCGGCGCAGGTGCCGGATGCACTCGAAGCCGTCGAGGCCGGGCAGCATCAGGTCGACCAGCACGTAGTCTGCCGGATCGCGGCGCTGCACGCGCAGGCCCTCCTCGGCCGTGGCGGCGCCCACCGCGTCGTAGCCCTCGTCCTCGAGTGCGAGCAGCAGCGCCAGGCGGATGCGGTCGTCGTCCTCGATCACCAGTACGGCCGTCATACCCGGCATCATCCCCAGGCCACAGGCCACGCGGCCAACCGTGCCGGTCGGCTGGCGGATTTGTCACGCAACTGTCATAGATCCGCGCGGTGACCGCCAAGCCGGCACGGCACGGTCATAGGCGACCGGGTCCGCAAGGGGAAGGGGCACGCCCGTGACAGGACCACCCGCACCCACGTCATGCACGCTGCAGCTGGTCGAGGTGTGCGTCACCGAACTCGACCCGGCCTGCCTGCCGGCGGCCGGCGCCGTGTTCGACCGGCTGCTGGCCCTGTCTCCCGCGCAGGTCGTGGTCGACCTGTCCGGGTGCCGGCACATCGACGCCGCTGCCATCGGCCTGCTGCTCGACGTGCACCGGCGGCTGGCCCGTACCGCCGGGGCCCTCACCATTCGCGACCCGAACCCCCGCATCCGGCGCATCCTGCACACCGCCCGCCTGGACCAGGTCCTGCCGATCGTCACCGGTCCCCCGCCGTCGATCCCGGGCGCCCCGGCGACGGGACCGGAACCCGCATCGGCGCAGCCGGCTCTGGTCGCCTACGGCCGAGCATCCGTGACCACCTCTCAGTGAGGAGCCGGCAGGCCCACCGCCCCAGCAGTGCCTGAACCGTCAAGCGCGGGACCCGGACCACCCGTTCGGTCCCGCCCCGAACGCCGTGCCCCGCCCGAACCGGCGGGACACCGGCCCAGGAAGGACCAGCGGTATGACCGTCGTCCCGGACGATCACCTGATGACACTGATCTGCGACACCTGCGGCGACTCCATCACGTCCACCGCGTGCGTGCTCCCCGACGCCGAAGTCGTCTGGACCCTGGTGCTCGAACACGGATGGAGTGGTTCCCCGTTCGCCACCGGCCCGCATCGCTGCCCGCACTGCAGCCTGCTGCCAGTCTCCGGTGGCGGTCAGGCGTCGGGCGACCTCCACGGTCCCGGGGGCATCCTCGGCATCGACCATCTCGACGACGTGACGGTCCTGGCCGCCACCGGTGACGTCGACGTCGACAGCGGCGACAGCATGCGCGCCGCCCTGCGCCACGCGAGCGATCTGGAAGGACACGTCGTGGTCGACCTGAGCCGAGTGCACCTCATCGACTCCGTCGGCCTCGGCCTGCTCGTCCGCGCCCACCGCGAAGCCCGCGACCGCGGCGTCACGCTGTGCCTGGCCGCGCCGTCGCGGTTCGTCCGCACCGTCCTGCACACGATGCGCCTGGACCAGGCCTTCCCCATGTTCGAGAGCCGCGACGAGGCCATCGACCAGCTGTCCCAGGGTCTGGAGTCCGCCGCGACGACGGCCGCCCATTCCTGACCGACCGACGTGGACCCCCGCCCTGATCCCTCCCCGTCACCGGCAGCGACACCTGAGGAGAGCCCATGACCGTCACCGGTCTCGTCACCGCGCTCCTCGTCGGCGTCACCATCGGCCTGTTCGGCAGGCTCGTCATCCCAGGACGCCGGGAGGCCCCGATCTGGTTGACCGTGGCCGTCGGGGTCGTCGCGGCCCTGGCGGGCACCATCGTCGCCCGTCTCGCGGGCGTCGACACCCGCGCACCCAACGTCCTGGCCGTGCTCATCCAGGTCGGTCTCGCCGGCATCGGCGTGGTGCTGGTCGTCGCCTCCGCCAGGTCCGAACGGTCCGACTCCGCGTGAACCCAGCACCGGCACGATCGAGGAGCTCCCCGTGTACATGCCATGGCCACTACCCGACGAGAACTGGTTCGCCGACGCGTCGAACCAGCCTGAGCAGGACCGCGAGGATGTGCGGCTCGAGGCGCTGGTCGCGCAGCGACTGAGCATCGACTGGACGACGCGGCGCCAGCAGATCCGTGTCTCCGTGCAGAACCGGGTCGTCATCCTCGCCGGCGTGGTGAGCGACACCGAAACGCGACAGGCCGCGGCCGAACTCGCCTGGGACGTGCCCGGTGTCTTCGACGTCTGCAACACGCTGCGGCTCAGCGCCCGGCGGCGCGGTCACCGGTGACCGCAGATCACCACCCTTCGTGACGGCTCAGGCGACGTCGAACAGGAGCGGGAAGGCGAGGACGACAGCCCAGGCCCACCCGAAGTACACGATCACGTATCGGGTCTGCCACCGTTCCAGGCGGGCGAAGGGCATGCGGCCACGCACGAAGCCGAGGTACAGCCATGCCGACCACGCCAGGTTGGCGAGCAGGACGAGGTTCTCGCCCAGTGCCGCCGTCTTGTTGGGGCTGAAGCCCCATTCGGTGATCCGGCCCGTGATCGCCGCCAGCACCAGCACGTCGATGATGAGAGCGCTGACGATGAGCGCGAGTTGCAGGCGGTCGAACAGACCGGGTCGGGCCGTGAGGTCACGGGCGGAGATGGCGTACAGCAGCATGCCCAGCACGATGACGAGCAGCACGTCGAAGAGAATGAGCGCGTCGCGCTCGACGTCGATGCCGTTGGTGGTCCAGACGACGGCGACCAGGAAGGCCAGCAGGGTGGCCGTGAAGAGCGGCGTGAAGACCCGGGTCAGCACCGGCGCCATGTTCTCGATGACGCTCTGCTTGGCCTCCACCAGCCAGGCCGACACGATGACCGCGGCCACGGCGCCGCACGGCAGCAGCCACGACTGGATGAATCCCTCGACGTTCAGCCCGATGGCTGCGAAGGCGTTCACTGTGATGGCCGTGAGGACGCCGCCACCCAGCCCGATGAGGACGAAGTAGATCAGCCACTCCCCGGTGAACCGGATAAAGTCCATTCGTCGCCGGTCCGAACGCCAGTCGCCGCCCGCGTAGGCGACGCCGACAACCAGCCACAGCGCTATCGGCAGGTGGATCGCGGTGAGCACCATGGTCTGCGAACCGTCGGCCAGCGGGTACGCGTTGGCGGCGACCGCGCCGAGAACGAACAGCGACGCGAGCGCCCCGATGACGCGCGGACCGACGCGGCGTTGCCAGGCGAAGTAGGCCGCGAGCACCGGCAGCGCGAAGAAGCTGGCGTTTCGCGCGTAAAAGCCGCCGTCGTCGCCCAGGTCGAGCCCGAACCAGGACGGCACCTTGATGGCGAGCGCCGCGACGGCCGCACAGAGCACCATGACGGGCAGTTCCCGCCGGGAACGGGCGGCGGCCGACGCGTCCGGCTCCCCAGGCAGCACCAGTTGTTTCCATAAGCGCTCGGAGTGCTCGCGAGCGAACTCCCGCGACAGTTCGTCGAGGCTGCCCATGCGTTTGACGGCGATGAGGAACGACTCGTCGGCGTGCAGGCCCGCCTCGGTCAGCTCGGTGATCCGGCTGCGGAGGTGGTCCTCCAGCTCCTCGACATCGGTGTGGTGCAGCTCGCGGCGGCGGTGGATGTAGGCCCGCCACTCGGCGATCTGGCCCTCCAGGTCGTTGTCGACGGTCATAGCCCCGCCCCCCACGCCGGTGCCGTGATCGGCTTGATGGACTGTGCCGTGCTCCACACGCCCCGCAGGGCGTCGACGACAGCGGCCCACTGCCGGCGCTGCTCGGCGAGCTCGGCTCGGCCCTGGTCGGTGATGCGGTAGTACTTCCGGCGTCGTCCCCCCGGTGGGGTCTCCCAGGCCGACTCGACGTGGCCGAGCCGCTCCAGGCGGTGCAGCAGCGGGTAGAGCAGGCCGTCGGTCCACTCCAGCTGCCCGCCGGAGAGGTCGTTGACCTGCTTGAGGATGGCGTAGCCGTAGCTCTCGCCCTCGGCGAGGATCCCCAGCACGAGTGGCGTCGCCGAGGCCGCGACGAGGTCCTTGGTGATATGCATGGCACCGCCTATACCTAGATCTGCAATGCATAGTAGTTCTAGGTATGACGCCAACGCAATCAGAATGAGCGGCCCGTGCCGCCGTCAGCGGGGCGGCATCTCCCGCCTGGACGGGAACGGGGTGCCCGGCTTGCCGAGCGTGGAACGGGCGCGCAGCCCGACCGGGTCCGGGGCGACGACGGGTGCCGCGGCGGCCGGCTCCGGGACCCGCCGGGCATCCAGGTACGCGGCGGCGGCCCGGTCGTCCTCGGTCGGCGCGGCGAGCAGGGCGTAGAGCAGGCCGACCACCCCGAAGATCACCGCCAGCACGATCGGCACCAGGAGCGCGCCCATGCCGGTGCCGGTCACCTCGCCCCGGCCCTCGTGCTGGTGCACCGAGAGGGCGCTCATGCCGGTGAAGTGCATGCCGTTCACGGCGACGCCCATGACGAGCGCGGAGGCGAAGATCGCCAGCGGCCGGCGAACGGTCATCGCGAGCCACAGCGCCACGGTGGCCGCCGCGACCGCGATCACCACCGAGAGGGCGACGCGGACCGTGTCGTAGCCGAGGGTGCCGTTCAGGCGCATCGCCGCCATCCCGGTGTAGTGCATGGCGGCCACGCCGGCACCGGTGAAGATCCCGCCGACGACCAGCCGTACCGGGTTCAGCCGGCCGGTGCCCACGATGGCCAGGCCGATGCCGACCGCCACGACGGCGATGGCCGTGCTGGCAGCGGTGAGCGGCACGTCGTACCGGATCCGGGTGCCGGCGACGGCGAAGCCGAGCATGGCCATGAAGTGCATCGCCCAGATGGCGGTGCCGCCGAGGGCCCAGGCGGCCAGCAGCCCCCACCACGCGCGCAGGCCGGCGGTGCGGGCGGTGCGGATACGACCGGCGCAGATCAGCCCGAGGACCGAACCGAGCACGGACAGCGCGTAGCTCAGCCCGGGCGTGATCCACCCGTACTCAAAGTGATTGATCTCGGCCACGGCGGTCTTCTCCCCATTCGTTACCGGCGCGTAAAGGTGGTGCCCGGGCAATGATCAGGGGTGCCTCGAACAGGCGCGACAGCGCCCCCCGGGGCTATCCGGGGGGTGCTGTCGCGGTGAACGTCCGATGCGTCGGTTCACCGACGACGGTGACCGAAAGTGATGATCAGGCGGAGGTGTGGTACGCCAGCACACCTCGGTTGATGGCCGCGATCGCCTGCCGGGCGGTGGAGCGCAGGTCGGGTGACGCGCCGCCGGAATCGGCCAGCTGGCCCAGCAGGTCGACCACCTGACGCGCCCAGCGGACGAAGTCGCCGGCCGGCATCTCACCCTCGATCTCGTGGCCACTGCCGAGCACCTTGGCCAGCGCGTCACCACGGGCCCACCGGTAGACCGGCCAGGCGAAGCCGAGATCCGGCTCCCGGGTCGCGGTCAGCCCCCGTGCCGCCTCGTCGGCCTCGATCTCGCCCCACAGCTTCAGCGTCTCGTCGACCGCGTCGGCGACCGGCCCGCGTGGCAGCGACGCCCGCTCGTCGACGTCGCGGCGCGCCTCGAAGACCACCACGGACACGGCGGCGGCCAGCTCGGCCGGGGACAGCCCGTCCCACACCCCCCGACGCAGGCACTCGGCGACCAGCAGGTCCGCTTCGGTCCAGATCCGGCCGAGCATCCGACCGGCGTCGGTGACCGCCCCATCGCGGCTGAGGTAGCCGCGGTCGGTCAGCAGCGCGACGATCCGGTCGAACGTCCGCGCGAGGGAGCCGGTACGGCCGGAGACCCGCTCGCGCAGCTCTTCGGTGTCGCGCTCCAACCGCCGGCGCCGCTCGGCCCAGCGGGCGTGTTCCTCCCGCTCCGGGCAGGCGTGGCAGGGGTGGTGACGCAGCTCGGTGCGGAGCTGGGTGAGCCGGTGGTCCTCGCCGGTCGCCTGCCGGGAACGGCCACCCCGGCGGCCGCCGTGCCGGTCCAGGCCGGTGCCGCTGACCTCGGCGGCGAGGTCGCGCCGGGCGCCCGGTGAGCGGTGGTTGAAGTGCTTGGGCACCCGGATCCGGGCCAGCACCTCGGCCGGGGTGGTGAAGTCGCCCGGGCTGACCCGCCCCGCCCAGCGGTCCTGGGTGAGCACCAGCGGCCGGGGCTCGCCGAACCCGCCGGTCGCCGGGTCCAGCACCACGGCCAGCCCGGCCCGCCGGCCGGCCGGCACCCGGATCACGTCGCCGATCCGCAGCCGCTCCAGCGAGGCCACCGCGGCGGCCTTGCGCTGGGTCTGCCCCTGCCGGGCGATGGCCTTCTCCCGGTCGGCGATCGCCACCCGCAGCGCGAAGTACTCGTCGAAGTCGCCGTGGTGGCAGGCGGCCTCCGCGCCGTACGCCTCGATGGTCTCGGTGTTGCGCTGCACCTGCCGGGCCAGGCCGACCACCGACCGGTCCGCCTGGAACTGGGCGAACGAGGACTCCAGCAGGGCCCGGGCCGGGTCCGCGCCGACCGTGCCGACGAGGTTCACCGCCATGTTGTACGAGGGCCGGAAGCTGGACCGCAGCGGGTACGTACGGGTGGAGGCGAGCCCGGCCACGTGCCGCGGGTCGGTCTCCGGGGACCACACCACCACGGCGTGCCCCTCCACGTCGATGCCGCGCCGGCCAGCCCGCCCGGTGAGCTGCGTGTACTCCCCCGGGGTCAGGTCGACGTGGGCTTCGCCGTTGTATTTGACCAGCCGCTCCAGGACCACGCAGCGGGCCGGCATGTTGATGCCCAGCGCGAGGGTCTCGGTGGCGAAGACCGCCTTGACCAGGCCGCGGACGAACAGCTCCTCGACGATCTCCTTGAACACCGGGAGCATGCCGGCGTGGTGGGCGGCCAGGCCACGCTCCAACCCGTCGAGCCACTCCCAGTAGCCCAGCACCGTCAGGTCCTCACCGGGGATGGCGGTGACCCGGGACTCGACCACCCGGCGGATTTCGGCCCGCTCCTCGGGAGAGGTGAGCCGCAGCCCGGCGGCGAGGCACTGCTGCACCGCCGCGGCGCAGCCGGCCCTGCTGAAGATGAACAGGATCGCCGGGAGCAGACCCTCCCGGTCCAGCCGGTCGACGATGTCCGGGCGCATCGGGCCGCGCCAGCGTGGGCCGCGCCGGCCGGAGCCGGGCCCGGCGCTGCGGCCCTCGCCCAGCTCCAGGCGGCGCATGGTGTCGCGGGTGTAGCGCAGCAGCTCCGGGTGCACGTCGTGCTTGCGGGCGGCGTCGGCGTCGTGGAACAGGTCGAACATCCGCTTGCCGACCAGCATGTGCTGCCACAGCGGCACCGGCCGGTGCTCGCTGACCACCACCGCGGTCTCACCGCGCACGGTGACCAGCCAGTCCGCGAACTCCTCGGCGTTGGAGACGGTCGCCGACAGGGAGACCAGGGTGACCGAGGCGGGCAGGTGGATGATCACCTCTTCCCACACGCCGCCGCGGAACCGGTCGGCAAGGTAGTGGACCTCGTCCATCACCACGTAGGCCAGCCCCTGCAGGGTGCTGGAGCCCGCGTAGAGCATGTTTCGCAGCACCTCGGTGGTCATCACCACCACCGGCGCGTCGCCGTTGATGGCGTTGTCGCCGGTGAGCAGGCCGACCTGCTCGGCGCCGTAGCGGTTGACCAGGTCGTGGTACTTCTGGTTGGACAGTGCCTTGATTGGTGTGGTGTAGAAGCACTTGCGCCGGGCCGGAGGGGCGCCCGTGTCGTCGGCCGCCGCCGGGTCGCCGGGCCGTCCGCGCAGCGCCAGGTGTACGGCGAACTCACCGACCACGGTCTTGCCGGCGCCGGTGGGGGCGCAGACCAGCACCCCGCTGCCCCGCTCCAAGGACTGGCACGCCTCCCGCTGGAAGTCGTCGAGGTCGAACCCCAGGTCAAGGGCGAACTCGTCCAGCGCCGGGAACTGTGAGGCCTGCGCGGCCCGGCGGCGCGCCGCGACGTACCGCTCGGCGGGGCTCGACATGTCACCAAGATTAGTGCGTGCCGGGACACGACACCCGACAAGGCCGTCCGGAGGGGCCGTCGGCGGCGGTCGGTAGGGTGCACGGCGTGCCGGACCATGCCGAACCGCCCCAGACAAGTCCGCCGGGCAGCGCCGAGGACGCCGCCGCCCCCCGGGCGTCCCGACGGCCCGTCAAGGCGGTGCTCTTCGACTTCCACGGCACCCTGGCCCAGGTGGAGGAGCCGCGGCAGTGGGTGCTGGAGGCCGCGGCGACGTGCGGGGTCACTTTGGATCGGGTCCGGGCCACCTCGCTGGCCGACCGGCTGCTGACCGCCGGGCGGGCCGGCGGGCCACTGCCGGCCCGGGTGCCGCCCCGGCTGGCCGAGCTGTGGGCCGACCGGGACCTCTACCCGCACGCCCACCGGGGTGCGTACACCGGGCTGGCCGAGACGGTCGACGCGGGCATCGAGGGCTTCGCCGACGCCCTCTACGAGCGGCTGCTGATCGCCGAGGGCTGGCTGCCGTACCCGGACACCGCCCCCACCCTGACCGCGCTGCGCGAGGCCGGAGTGCGGGTGGCGGTGGTCAGCAACATCGGCTTCGACCTGCGGCCGCTTTTCGACGCCTGGGGGCTGACCGGGCTGGTCGACGCGTTCGTGCTCTCCTACGAGGTAGGGCGGTGCAAGCCCGACCCGGCGATCTTCCTGCGCGCCTGCGGGATGCTCGGCGTGGATCCGGAGCAGACCCTGATGGTCGGTGATTCGCCGGCCGACGCGGGCGCCGTGGCGGCCGGCTGCTCGGTGCTGGTGGTGCCGGCCGCCGACCCCGGCCGGGAGAACGGGCTGGGCGCCGTGCTCGATCTCGCCCTGCCGGCCTGACCCGGCGAGGTCAGCCGCCGACGACCTCGTGGGCGAGCGCGACCAGGTCGGCGACGCCCGGGTGCCGGGGCGGGTGCCGCCAGGCCAGCAGCACGGTGATCTCGGGAGCGTCGGTGAGGGGCCGGTACGCTACCGCCGACGTGGGATACATCGCCGCTGTCGCCGTGGTGGTGACCCCGACCGCCCGGCCGGCGCTGATCGCGGCGAGCCAGTCGTCGGTGTTCACCACCGGCACCACGGTCGCCGGGGCGGCGCCCGGCGGCCACAGGTCGAGCGTCGTGGTGCCGGTGGCGGTGTTCACCGCGATGGGCTGGTCGACCAGGTCGGCCAGCGTGAGCACGGCCCGCTCGGCCAGCGGGCTGTCCGCCGGGACGGTCGCCAGTCGACTTTCGGTGAGCAGCTGCACGGTGCGGACGTCGGGCAGGTCGACCGGCTGGCGCAGCACCGCGACGTCCACGGCGCCGCGGGCCAGCCCGGCACTGCGGTCGTCGATGCGCAGCAGCTCCAGCGGCGTGTCCGGGTGGGTCTGCCGCCACCGGCGCAGCAGGGTGACGGTGTGTCCGCCGAGCGCCGACCAGGCGTGCCCGAGCCGCAGCGGCCGCCCAGCGGAGTACCCCGGGTCCAGCACGTCGTCGACGGCCGCGACGGCGGCGGCGGCCCGGTACCGCAGCGACCGGCCGGCCGGCGTCAAATGCAGGTGGTGGGTGGAGCGGTCGACCAACCGGATCCCCAGATGGTCCTCCAACTGGCGCAGTGTGCGCGACAGCGCGGGCTGGGTGACCCGCAGCCGCCCGGCGGCGCGGGTGATGCTGCCCTCCTCGGCGATGGTGAGGAAGGCACGCAGGTGCCGCAGCTCGACGGTCATAACCGCGAAGCATAATCGCAGTGGAACCGGCATTTCCCTCCCCCGCGCGGCACCCCTACCGTCACAACCGTGACCGACACCCTGCTGCCCGACCGGCCGACGCCCACTGTCGCGTCGACCCGCCGAGCCGGCGGCGTCGGCGCGGTCGGCATGGTGCTCGGCGGGGCGCTGTCGGTGCAGTTCGGCTCGGCCGTGGCCGCCCTGCTCTTCCCGCGTACCGGGGTGGCCGGCGCGGTGACCCTGCGACTGACGATCTCGGCCGTGCTGCTGCTCGTCGTGTGCCGGCCCCGACTGCGCGGGTACGACCGGGGAGCCTGGGTCGCGGCGGGCGCGTTCGGGCTGGCGCTGGCCGCCATGAACTCGCTGTTCTACCAGGCCATCGAGCGAATCCCGCTCGGCCCGGCGGTGACCCTGGAGGTGCTCGGCCCACTGGCGCTGTCGGTGTTCACCGCCCGCCGCCTGGCCAGCTGGTGCTGGGCGGGGTTGGCCCTGGCCGGGGTGGCGCTGCTCGGGCAGGGCGGCTTCGACCGGTTGAACCCCTCGGGGGTGGCCTTCGCCTTCGGCGCGGGCGCCATGTGGGCCGCGTACATCGTGCTCAGCGCCCGGGTCGGCGGCCGGTTCCCGGGCGCGGACGGGCTGGCCCTGGCACTCACCCTCGCCGCCCTGATCACCCTGCCCCTTGGCATCATCGACGGCGGGTCGGTGCTGCTCGACCCGACCGTGCTGGCGCTCGGCACAGCCCTCGCCGTGCTCGCCTCCGGGCTGCCGTACACCCTCGAGCTGCTGGCGCTGCGCCGGATGCCCACCGCCACCTTCGCGGTGCTGATGAGCCTCGGCCCGGCCATCGCCACGCTGGCCGGTTGGCTGGTGCTGCGGCAGGCGCTGACGCTGCTGGAGTGCGCCGCCATCGTGCTGGTCATCGCGGCCAGCATCGGAGCGGTACGGGTCAGCGCAGCAACCGCAGCGCGCCCGGAACCACGCTGACCGTCACCGGCAGGTCCAGCGAACGCTCACCGTCGGCGTACGTGGTGATGCCCTCGGCACTCAGCTCCACCGTCCGCGCCCGGAAGCTGTGGACGAGCGGGTGGTCGACGTGGGTGCCCTGGTAGATGCGGGGCTTGATCCGGATCAGGGTGCGCCGGTCGATCCGGCCACCCACCACCACGTCCAGCAGCCCGTCGGTCGGGTCGGCGTCGGGACAGATCCGCATTCCGCCCCCGTAGCTCGGGCAGTTGCCCACCGCCACCAGCACCGCGTCCAGCTCGTGCGGCACCCCGTCCAGCCGCAGCGTGTACCGCCGGGGCCGTAACCGGGCCAGCTCGACGAGGATCGCCAGATCGTACCGGCGGGGGCCGCGCGGCCAGCGCATCCGGTTGGCCCGCTCGTTGACGATCGCGTCGAACCCGGCCGCGAGGACCGCCCCGTACCAGCGCTCGGTGCCGTTCACGCCGGTCATCCGGGCCAGGTCGACCGGGCGGGTCCGGCCGGCACGCAGCGCGTCGGCGATCACCGCCACCGCCGCCAGCGGATCTGGCGGAAAGCCGGTGTCGACGGCGAAGTCGTTGCCGGTGCCCGCCGGCACGGCCCCGAACGGCACGGCGGTGCCGGCGACGGCCTGCATCGCCCGGTGCACGGTGCCGTCCCCGCCCATCGCGACCAGCGCGCCGGCGCCGTCGGTGACCGCGGCACGGCATGCCGCCTCCGCCTCGGCGGGACTCGCCGCAGACAGCAGTCGGACCGGTCGACCGCCGGCGGCCAAACCCTCCAGCAGCCGGGGCAGCAGCCCACGGTGCCGTCCCCGGCCGGCGGTCGGGTTGGCGAGCACGGCGACGGGGCCACCGGCGAGCGGGCCGGGCGGGTGATCGTCTGCGGTCACGGGCAGCACCGTAACTGGTGTGACGCCCGCCGTACACCGGGCGGGGGCGACCTCACCAGCGGTCGCGGTCCGGGCGCTCAGGGTCACGCCGCCACGGCGGGTTCGGCCGCACATGCGGCGACGCCGCCCCCGTTGAGCGGGGACGGCGTCGGCGGACCGGACGGCGGGGGCCGTCAGGTCATGTCGTCGTAGCGGCGTTCGATCGGGGCGGGTGGGGCGATCGGCTCCGGTGCGCCGACCGGCGCGTCCACGTCGATCCGCTGCCCCGCCTCGACCGGCTCGGGGTCGTGCTCCAGCGGCGACACCTCGTCGTCGTCGAGGCCGGCGTAGACATCCTTGCCGCGCCCTCGCCGGCGATCGTTGAGGAACGCCACCCCGACCGCCACGAAGTAGAGCAGCGAGAGGGAGAGCGCCAGCAACGTCATGCCGAACGGACCCGGATCCGGCGTCGCGATGGCCGCGAAGGCGAAGGAGATGAAGATGACCGCGCGCCACCAGCTCAGCAGCCGCCGGGCGCTGGCCACGCCGGTGAAGTTGAGCATCAACAGGATGAGCGGGAACTCGAACGCAACCCCGAACAACAGGATCATGTTCGTGACGAACGAGATGTAGCGGGTGACCTCCAACTGGGTGGAGAGGCCGGTCACGCCCGCCTCCAGCAAGAACGCGAGGCCCTTGTCGACGACGAGGTAAGCCAGGACCGCACCACCGGCGAACAGCGGCGCCGCGATCGCGACGAAGACGTACGCCCACTTGCGCTCGTGCCGGTGCAGACCGGGCGCGATGAAAGCCCAGAGCTGGTAGAGCCAGACCGGCGCGCCAGCGATCAGACCGATCCAGAGCGCCAGCTTCAGCTTCAGGATGAAGCCGTCCGCGGGCGACAACTGAAGGAACTGGTGACAGTTGCCCAGCGCGTCCCGGGCGCCCGGGAGGCTGCAGTAGGGCTCCTTGAGCAGGTTGAACGCCGGCTGGGCCAGGAAGAAGCCGAGAATCAGGCCAGCGACGATCGCCAGTGACGCGCGGAACAACCGGTTGCGCAGCTCGCGGACGTGCTCGATGAGCGTCATCGAGCCGTCGGAGGCGCGCTCGAAGGCGCGCGGGCCGCTTTTACGCAGTGCGAAGGCCACGGTGCTCGGGCCTCTCGGTCAGTTGTCGCGGACCCGGTGCACCGGGTCGGCGACCGGCTGCTGCGGCGGCGCCTGCTGGTACGGCGCCTGCTGCGGCTGCCCGACCTGCGGCGGCAGCGGCTGGTAGCCGGCCTGCGCGTCGGCCTTCTCGGCGAGGTCGCGGTCGTCGTCCTGCAGGCTCTTGGTCTCCGCCTTGATGATCCGCAGCGAACGACCCAGCGAGCGGGCCGCGTCGGGAAGCCGCTTCGCACCGAAGAGCAGGATCAGCACAACCACGAGAACCGCGATGTGCCACGGCTTGAGGGCACCCATGAGAAGCTCCAGTCGCTCTGTGTGTCCGGGGGCGGTACGCAGCCCATCGTACGTGCGGATCGGCCGCTTGCCACCTGCCGGGGGCAGTCGTCGCGGCCCGGCCGGTGAAGTCTTGACCAACCGCGATGATCAGTCAACCATCGCCGAGCCGACGCCACCGAGGCGGCCCGCCGCCAGCGGGACGGCGCGGCGACGGGGATCGATCAGCCGCGCCTGGCCTTGATCACGGCGAGACGTCGCTGGGCGGTGTCGAGCTGGCGCTGAACACCCTCGGCACGCTGCTGCAACGCCTCGGCGGTGTCCCGCAGCGCCTCCGCCTCGGCGGCCCGGCGCTGCAGCGCCGCCGCGGCGCGGCGCAGCCGGGGCAGCCGGGCCAGCACCGGACGCACGGCCAGCGCGAGCGCCACGAGCGGGAGCAGCACCACCGCGAGCACGATCCAGATCAGCACGGCGGTCAGCCTACTGGGTGCGGCCGGCCACCGCCGGGTCGCCCGAGGGCGCGCCGGGCGTCGCCGGGTCGGCCTCGGGCCGCCGGGGCGCGGCGGTGGGAGCGGGCACGGCGTACGCGTCCAGCGCGGCGGCCGCCGTCGCCCGGACCTGTTCGGCCAGCTCGACCGGGGCGACCACGGTGACGTCCGGGCCGAGACCGAGCACGAACCGGCGGGCCCAGCCCAGATCGGTCACCCGCAGCGACACCAGCCACTGGTCGCCGTCGCCGGCCTCCACCCGCTCGCACGGGTAGTACTCGGTGATCCACCGCTCGCCCCGACCGACCCGCAGGGTGATCAGCGGCAGGTCGGGTGTGGGACGGAAGACGCCCTCGGTCAGGTCGTGCGGGACGGCCTGCGGCGGGACGGTGGCCGGCTCGTCCAGCTCGCTGATCGCGTCGATCCGGTCGGCGCGGAACAGTCGGACCGCCTCGGCGCGGCGACACCACGCCTCCACGTACGCCAGGCCGCCCACCATCAGCATCCGCAGCGGGTCGATGACGCGGTCGGTGGTCTCGTCCCGGGTGGCCGTGTAGTAGGTGATCCGCAGCGCCCGACCGCCCTCCACGGCGGCGCGCAGCGCCTCCACCCGCCGGGTGTCCCCGGGCAGCCGCACCGCCACCGGCGCGCCCACCAGATCACCGGCGGCGTCCTCGATCTTCGCGAGGGCCCGCTCGACGGCCTCCCGATTGGCCACCCCGGGCGTCTCGGCGAGCATCCGCAGCGCCACCACGAGGGCGAGCGCCTCGTCGGGGGTGAGCCGCAGCGGGCGGTCGATGCCGGCGTCGTAGGTGATGGTCACCCGGTCGCCGTCGAAGGCCATGTCGATCAGGTCACCGGGGCCGTAGCCGGGCAGCCCGCACACCCAGAGCAGCTCAAGGTCCTCGCGCAGCTGGCGCTCGGTGACGCCCAGGTCACCGGCCGCCTCGGCGATCTCGATGCCCGGCCGGGCCAGCAGGTAGGGCACCAGGTTGAGCAGCCGGGCCAGGCGGTCGGCGGAGGCCCGGGAGCCGCCGCGCGCGGCTGGCCGGGTCATCGGGCATCACCGGTGACGACCAGCTCGTCGTGTCGGGCGGCGATCTCCTTGAGTCGCTGGATGACCGCCTCGCGGACTTCCGGCGGGTCGAGCACGCGCACGTCCGGGCCGTAACGGACGAGCTGACCGGCCAGCCCGTCCGGGTCCGCGTACGGCAGGACCAGCCGGTCGCCGTCCGGGCCGGCGGTCACCTCGACCGCCCAGCGGCGCAGACCGGCGGCCCGGCCGGGTGCGGCCAGCACGGTGGCCCGACCGGTGCGCTCCACCGGGCCGGACCAGCGGGCCACGTGGCTGATCAGGTCGACGCCGGCCGGCGGCTCGTAGGCGCCGGGCGCGCCGGTCACCCGGACCGCGCCGACCACCCGGGACAGCCGGAAGCAGCGCGTCGCCGCGCGGTCCAGGTCGTGGCCGACCACATACCACCGGCCACGCCAGCAGACCACGCCCCACGGCTGCAGCCGCCGACGGCTGGGCGCGTCCCGGTCGGGCACCCGGTAGTCGAACCCGACCTCCCGGCGGTCGCGGGCGGCGGCGGTCAGCGGCGCGAACGCCGGGTCGACGGTGACCATCGGCTCCAGGCCCAGGGTGGCCTGCGGGTCCACGTCCACCCCGGCGGCGCGCAGTTTGGCCAGCCCCGACGAGGCGGCGGCGGCGAGACCGGCGTGCTGCCACAGCCGCGCGGCGATGCCCACGGCGGCGGCCTCGTCCGGTTCGAGGGGGATGTCGGGCAACGCGTACTCGCGGTGGGCGATCCGGTAGCCGGGCTCGGCGTCGAAGACACTGGCCGTCCCGGTCTCCAGCGGCACGCCCAGCTCGCGCAGCTCGGCCTTGTCCCGCTCGAACTTGCGCTGGAACGCCTCGTGGTCACGCGCGTCGTCCGGATCGTGCTCGTAACCGGGCACGGTCGCGGCGATCTGCGCGGCGGTCAGGAACCGTCGCGTGGACAGCAGGCAGATCACCAGGTTGACCAGGCGTTCGGTGCGGGTCCGCGACACGGGTAGACGCTAGCAGCCGACGCGCCCGAGACCTGCACCCGCGCTGGCGTGCCGCACATCTGTTCGGATCGGCGGGTCCCGGCCACTCGCCGAGCGCCGGGCCGCCACCGGTCATAGGGTGCCTTCATGGCGCAAGCGGGGGTCAAGACCGAGAGCGTCAGCACCGTGGTCGTCGCCGGGGCGGCCAACCTCGCCATCGCGGTGGCGAAGCTGATCGCCGGGCTGATCTCCGGCTCCGCCGCGATGCTCTCCGAGGCGGCGCACTCGGTCGCCGACACGACCACCGAGGTGCTGCTCTACCAGGCGCTGCGCCGTGGCGCGCGACCGGCGGACGCCCGGCACCCCTTCGGGTACGGCAAGGAGAGCTACGTCTGGGCGTTCTTCGCCGCCATGTTCACCTTCGTCGCCGGCGCCGGTTTCGCCGTCACCCACGGCGTGACCACCATCCTGTTGCACCAGCACAGCGACGACTACCTCATCTCGTACATCGTGCTGGGGGTGTCCTTCGTCATCGAGTCGATCTCGCTGGGCCGGGCCGTCCGGCAGGTCCGCCGCGAGTCCCGGCGGTGGCGGACCACTCCCCGACACTTCCTGCGGCTGACCGCCGACACCACCGTCAAGGCGGTCTTCCTGGAGGACAGCGCCGCCCTGATCGGTCTGCTGCTGGCCGGGCTCGGGGTCGGCCTGTCCGAGGCCACCGGCGACGAGGTGTGGGACGGCGTCGCGTCGATCCTGATCGGGCTGCTGCTCCTGACCGTCGCCGGGATCCTGGCCAGCAACAACCTGTCGCTGCTGGTCGGTCGGGCGGCCCCGGAGCGACTGCGCCGGGAGATCGAGCAGGAGCTGGCCGGGCTACCCGAGGTGGAACGGATCGATACCCTGCTGACCATGCAGCTCGGCCCGGACGACCTGCTGGTCGCCGCGAAGGTCGATTTCCGCGACGAGGCCACCGGCGCGGCCATCGAGGCCAGCGCCGACGAGGCCGAACGGCGGCTCACCGGGCGGTACCCGGAGATCCGCTACGTCTTCCTCGATCCCACCCGGTCCCTGCCCGGCGCCGTCGGCAAGGCCCGCAACACCCAGGCCCGGCCGAGCCCGGACTCCGGCGGCGAACCAGACCCGAGCTGAACCACGCGCCGGACCACCCGGGCGCGGGGCGCCGGGTCCGCGCCGCTAGCGTGCCCGTCATGGTGCGATGGCGGGCGGGGACGGTGGCGGCGCTGCGACGGCAGTGGACCGGGGCGGTGGAGCTGGACGTCGACCTGCCCGACGGCACCCGGATGCGGGCGCTGGCCTACCCGGAGCTGGTCGGCACTCCCGAGCCCGGCGACCGGGTGCTGCTCAACGCCGGGGCGCTGCTGATGGGGCTGGGCACCGGCGGGTACGCCCTGGTGGTTGCTCTGCCGGACCGGCTGCCGCCGGACCCGCCGGACGCCGGCGACACCCGCGACGCCGGGCACCTCGTCAAGGCCCGCTACACCCCACTGCAACCGATCCTGCTCGGCGTCGACGAGGAGGCGTCCCCGCACCGGGACGTGCTGGCCGACGCCGACGACCTGGGCGGGCTGCCGGTCGTCACCGCCGACCTGCACTCGGCCCTGCCGGCGATCCTCGCTGGTATCCGGGCCGCGGCCCCGGACGCCCGGGTGGCGTACCTGCTCACCGACGGCGGGGCGTTGCCGGCCTGGTTCTCCCGTACCCTCGCCGGGCTGCGCGCCGAACTGGCCGGCACGATCACCGTCGGGCAGGCGTTCGGCGGCGACCTGGAGGCCACCACCCTGCACGGCGGCCTGCTCGCCGCCCGGTACGTGCTGCGCGCCGACGTGGCCGTGGTCGCGCAGGGTCCGGGCAACCTCGGCACCGGCACCCGGTGGGGCTTCTCCGGGGTGGCCGTCGGCGAGGCGGTCAACGCGATCGCCACGCTGGGCGGTCGACCCGTCGGGTCACTGCGGATCTCCGCCGCCGATCCCCGCCCCCGGCACCGGGGCGTGTCGCACCACAGCCTCACCGCGTACGGGCGGGTGGCGCTCGCCCCGGCGGAGCTGGTGGTGCCCGACGACCTGGACCCGGCGTTGGCCGCCGAGGTGGACGCGGCGCTGGCCCCGCTGGCCGCCCGGCACCGCATCGTCCGGGTGCCCACCGCCGGCCTCGACGCCGCGCTGCGGGCCAGCGTCGTGCCACTGTCCACGATGGGACGTGGCCTCGACGCCGACCACGCCTACTTCCTCGCGGCGGCGGCGGCCGGCCGCCACGCCACCACCCTGCTCCCCTGACAGTGCGGCGGAGGGCGACCCGGGTCAGCGGATCACGGGGCGCTTGTCCCGGGGTAGGGCTTCGATCAACTCCCGAGGCAGGTTGAGGGTCTCCGCGATGACCTGGGGTGGCGTGTTCGCCATCCACTGGGTCAGGGAGATGTCCTCGAAGAGGGGCTTGCGGAACATCTCCAGGAAGACCAGCGGCTCCTCGCCGAGGTTCTCGATGTAGTGGCCGTAGGCGAACGGCACGTACCCGACGTCCCCGGAGCGCATGTCGAAGGTGCCCGCCACACCACTGCTGGCGAACACGCCCATCCGGCCGTGCCCGGAGAGGTAGTACTGCCACTCGTCGTCGGTGGGATGCCAGTGCAGCTCCCGCATCCCACCCGGGTCGACCTCCACCAGAGCGGCGCAGATGGTGGTGGCCGCGGCGAACTGGGACACGTCGGCGATGCGTACCTGCCCACCGGCGAACCGCTGCGGCTGCTGGGCGAGCAGCCGATGGCTCAGCGTGCGGGGCACATCCCCGGTCGGGCTCACCACCCGGTCCCGATCCAGCGGCGGCGGCACCTCTCCGGCGAAGATGTACTTCTCCCGATCCGGGATCGAGTCGAGCTGCTCGGGCCGCCAGCCGAAGTTCTTCGCCAGCACGTCCTTCGGGGTGTGCGCGAAGAAGTCGCTGATCAGGAACGTGCCGTTCTCGGTGAACGCCCCGTCGTCGAAGACCAGCAGGAACTCGACGCCCTCGTCGAGGGCCTGGATGTGGTGCGGCACCCCTTGCGGGAAGAACCACAGGTCACCGGCGCGCACGTCGTCGAGGAAGTTCCGGCCCTCCTGGTCGACGGCGCTGATCCGGGCGCTGCCGCGCGACACGTACGCCCACTCGGACTGCTTGTGCCAGTGCAGCTCCCGGTACGCGCCCGGCTCCAACGCCATGTCCACGCCGCACAGCTCGGTGGCGACCGGCAGCTCCCGCACGGTGACCTCGCGGGTCCAGCCGCCCCGTTGGATGCGGGTGTGCGCGTCGGAGAAGGAGAACCGCAGGTTGGGCAGGGTGCCCGCGTCCGTGCTCGGTGGCGTCAACAGATCGGGGTTCTGCCGGTCCTGGACCACGTCGCGCGGCCCGGGGTCCCGCCAGCCGGCCTGTCCCCTCTGGGGTTGTGGCGTCGCCCTGTCCCCGCCCGTCATCGCTCGCTCCCTCCGTCGGCCAGCCCGATGCCACCGCGGCGCCGCGTGCGGGCGTCCGGTGACCGGCGACGGGTACCCGGCCCCGAGACCCGGGCGGGCCAGCGGTGGCCCGGCCGGGCCAGCCACCGCCGACGGGCGGCGAAGACCCGGGGATCAGGCGAGGAAGATGAGGGCGAGCCAGCCGCCCACGATGAGCACCAGCGCTAGGGCCAGCACCCAGGTCGGCACGGTGTACTCGCCGCGGCGGTTGCGGTCGATCTCGGCGCGGATCTTGTCCCGCCGGCGTTCGACCCAGTTCTGCCGCTCGGCGCCGCGCTCGGAGCGGTCGGAAGGTCCAGAAGTCGTCATGGCGCGCCCAGCCTACCGGGCCGGCCGGCCCCGCCGGCGGACACCACCGCCGGGGCCGGCACACCCGTCACATGCTGGCGATCAGCCGCTCCACCCGTTCGTCGTACGCCCGGAACGGGTCCTTGCAGAGCACGGTGCGCTGCGCCTGGTCGTTGAGCTTCAGGTGCACCCAGTCGACGGTGAAGTCCCGCCGCTTCTCCTGGGCGTGCCGGATGAACTCGCCGCGCAGCCGCGCCCGGGTGGTCTGCGGCGGGGTCTCCTTGGCCTCGAAGATCTCCGGATCGGTGGCCACCCGGTCCACGTCGCCGCGGCGCTCCAGCAGCCCGTAGAGGCCGCGACCACGACGCACGTCGTGGTAGGCCAGGTCCATCTGCGCCACCCGGGGGTGCGACAGTGGCAGGTCGTGCTTGCGCTGGTAGCGCTCGATCAGCCGCAGTTTGCTGACCCAGTCGATCTCGCGGGAGACCGGCTCCAGGTCCCCGGTCTCCACCGCGCTCAGCACCCGGCCCCACAGCTCGACCACCCGCTTGGCCGCCTGGTCGCCCCCGCGGCGCTCCACGAACTCGGTGGCCTTGGCCAGGTATTCCTGCTGGATGTCCAGCGCGCTGACCTCCTTGCCGGAGGCCAGCCGGACCTTGCGCCGGCCCGTGATGTCGTGCGAGACCTCACGGATCGCCCGGATCGGGTTCTCCAGCGACAGGTCGCGCATCACCACCCCGGCCTCGATCATCCGCAGCACGATGTCGGCCGTGCCGACCTTGAGCAGCGTGGTGACCTCGTTCATGTTGGAGTCGCCGACGATCACGTGCAGCCGCCGGTAGCGCTCGGCGTCGGCGTGCGGCTCGTCGCGGGTGTTGATGATCGGGCGGCTGCGGGTGGTCGCCGAGGAGACGCCCTCCCAGATGTGCTCGGCCCGCTGTGACAGGCAGTAGACCGCGCCACGCGGGGTTTGCAGGACCTTGCCGGCCCCGCAGATCAACTGCCGGGTGACCAGGAAGGGGATGAGGACGTCGGCGAGTCGGCCGAACTCGCCGTGCCTGGAGACCAGGTAATTCTCGTGGCAGCCGTACGAGTTGCCGGCCGAGTCGGTGTTGTTCTTGAACAGGTAGATCTCACCCGCGATGCCCTCGTCGTGCAGTCGCTTCTCCGCGTCGACGAGCAGGCCCTCCAGGATCCGCTCGCCGGCCCGGTCGTGGGCGACCAGGTCGGTCACCGAGTCGCACTCCGGTGTGGCGTACTCCGGGTGCGACCCGACGTCCAGGTAGAGCCGGGCCCCGTTACGCAGGAACACGTTGCTCGACCGACCCCAGGACACGACGCGACGGAACAGATACCGCGCGACCTCGTCCGGGGACAGCCGCCGCTGCCCGCGATAGGTGCAGGTGACGCCGTACTCGGTCTCGAGGCCGAAGATTCGCCGCTCCATGGTGTGACATTAGCCGTCCGGAGGGCCCGTTCGTCACTGTCAGACCACAGGTCGTGCCCGGGGGGCGGTCACATACCGGTTGAGTGCGACATTCCGTCCGGCCCGCGCGCGCCGGCTGCGCCCCGCCCCGGATGCGCCGGCAACGGCGCGACGGCCCTCTCGGGATGCCGGCTCGCGTAGAGTGCTGAACCCGTGAGGATCCTCGTCACCGGCGGAGCGGGATTTATCGGCTCGGCGTACGTGCGCATGCTGCTCGGCGCGCCGGGCGGCGACGCGGGACTCCCGGTGAGCGAGCCGGACGTGGTGACCGTGCTGGACAAGCTGACCTACTCGGGCAACCTGACCAACCTCGACCCGGTGCGCGACGACCCCCGGCTGCGGTTCGTGCAGGGTGACATCTGCGACCCGGCCCTGGTCGACGAGGTTGTCGCCGGGCACGACGTGATCGTGCACCTCGCCGCCGAATCGCACGTCGACCGGTCCATCGCTGGCGCCGCCCCGTTCGTCACCACCAACGTGCTCGGCACCCAGACGCTGCTGGACGCCGCGCTGCGCCACGGCACCGGGCGGTTCGTGCACGTCTCCACCGGCGAGGTCTACGGCTCGATCGACGAAGGTTCCTGGACCGAGACCTGGCCGTTGGCGCCCACCTCGCCGTACTCGGCCTCGAAGGCCGGCGCCGACCTGCTCGCCCTGGCCTACCACCGCACCCACGGCGTGGACGTGGTGGTCACCCGCTGCTCCAACAACTACGGGCCGTACCAGTTCCCGGAGAAGGTCATCCCGCTGTTCGTCACGAACCTGCTCGACGGCGGCACCGTCCCGCTCTACGGCGACGGCGGCAACGTCCGGGACTGGCTGCACGTGCACGACCACTGCCGGGGCATCGCCCTCGTGCAGCACAAGGGCCGCCCCGGCGAGGTCTACCACATCGGCGGCGGCACCGAACTGACCAACCGGGAACTCACCGGCCGGCTGCTGGAAGCCTGCGGCGCCGGCTGGGACCGGGTGGTCCCGGTCCCGGACCGCAAGGGCCACGACCGCCGCTACTCGCTCGACACCATCAAGATCAGCGAAGAGCTGGGGTACGCCCCGAGCATCGACCTGGAACACGGTCTGGCCGCGACGGTCCGGTGGTACCGCGACAACCGGGCCTGGTGGGAGCCGCTGCGGTAGGGATTTACTCGGCCGTCTGCGTGCCCGACTTGTCCTCGAGATCGGCCGACCCGGCGGACGACGTGGGCTTGTGCGCCTCCTCGGTCGGCGACGTCGGCGCCTCGGCACGGTCCCCGGCCGGCGGCTCGGCGCCCCCGTCCAGCAGCGAGGTCAACGCCGCGCCGGTGATCCGGCGGAAGGTCCGCCCGACGCGCCGGCGGTCCAGCACCGCGACCTCAAGCTGGTTCGCGGCGATCGTCCGGGCGGCGCCGCCCTCCCCGCCGACGGTGCTCAACGCCTGCACCGCGACGTTCACCGCCTCCCCGAGCGACATGTCCGCCCGGTGGTTCGACTTCAGCACGCCGGTGATCGCCTCGGCCTGCCCACCCATCGCCATCCGCCCCGGCTCGTCGTTGACCGAACCGTCGTAGGTCAGTCGGTACAGCTCATCGTCGTCGGGAGTGGCACCGACCTCCGCCACGCAGATCTCCACCTCGAACGGCTTCGACTGCTCGGTGAAGATCGCGCCCAGCGTCTGCGCGAACGCGTTCGCCAGGGCCCGACCGGTGACGTCCCGCCGGTCGTAGCTGAGCCCGTTCAGGTCCGCCATCCGCACGCCGGCCCGGCGCAGGTTCTCGAACTCGTTGTACCGGCCGACGGCGGCGAAGCCGATCCGGTCGTAAATCTCACTGACCTTGTGCAGGGCGCTGGAGAGGTTCTCCGCGACGAAGAGCACCCCGCCGGCATAGCTGAGGACCACCGCGCTACGACCCCGGGCGATGCCCTTGCGGGCCAACTCGGAGCGGTCGCGCATGATCTGTTCGGGCGAGGCGTAGAACTGCATGGCCACGGCGGCGGTTCTCCTTACGGCGCTGAGCTGACGACTGCTGACTGGTGGGGGTGGGCGAGAGTCAACCGCCCGGGTTCTCCATCCGGCCGGAAACCACACCCTCGGCAATCGCCGCCGTCTCGGCGTCGGTCAGCCGGCGGGTGCCGTCGGCCGTCGCGGTCATCACCACCGGGTAGATCCGTCGGGTCAGGTCCGGTCCGCCGGTCGCGGTGTCGTCGTCCGCGGCATCGTAGAGCGCCTCGACCGCCAGCCGGGTCGCGTCGTCGACGGACAGGCCGGCCCGGAAGCGCTTCTTCAACGCGGACTTGGCGAAGAGCGAGCCGGAGCCGATCGCGTCGTAGCCGGTCTCCTCGTACGGGCCGCCGGTCACGTCGAAGCTGAAGATCCGGCCAGCCCGCGCCGGGTCCGCGCAGGCGAGGTCGAAGCCGGCGAAGAGTGGCACCACCGCCAGCCCCTGCATGGCGGCGCCCAGGTTGCCCCGGATCATCGAGGCCAGCCGGTTTGCCTTGCCGTCCAGCGAGAGCATGGCGCCCTCGATCTTCTCGTAGTGCTCCAACTCCACCTGGAACAGTCGCATCAGCTCGATGCCGATGCCCGCGGTGCCCGCGATGCCGACCAGCGAGTACGCGTCCGCCGGGTGCACCTTCTCGATGTCGCGCTGGGCGATCAGGTTGCCCATGGTGGCCCGTCGGTCGCCGGCCATCACCACACCGTCAGCGGCCGCGATGGCCACGATGGTGGTCGCGTGCGGCGCCAGGTCGGCGGCCATGCCCGGTGGCAGCGGCCGTCGACCGGGCAGCATCTCGGGCGCCACCCGGCTCAGGAACGTGGTGAAGGAGGACGTCCCCGCGTTGGTGAACACATCTGGTAGACGCCCGGATGGATCAAAGCCCGCTGCCACGTGGTTCCTCTCAGGTACGTGATCGCCCTGGCCAGCCTCATGGGACTGTCACGGAACTGGCCAAGACCACCGTTGCAGTTGAAGCAGAGTATCCCGCGCACCCATCCGGTGCGATGATCGTGGTCCAGATGTTCCGGATCGGGGCGCTCACAGATGGCGCACACGCCGCCCTGCTCGGCCAGGAGCTCGTCGAACTCCTTCTGCCCCACGCCGTAGCGCCGCCGCAGGTGGTATTCGCGCGTGCCGCCGTATAGCCGCTGCGCGGTCTCCTTGCTCCGGTCATTATGGCAGGGTTTGCAGTAGCTGTGCCGACCACTGGCCTTAGCCCTGGTAGTGGGAAAATCCCCCAGCGGCTTGATCTGCTCGCAATCCGGGCACCACTTGAGACCCTGACCGACCGGCGTCGCCGACCGTCGCTGCAGCGAGACGCCTCGCTTGCGGCGACTGACCTCCGACCGGGCGTTCGCGCACGACTTGCAGTAGAAGGCGAGCCCGTCCGTCCGTCGACGGTCGCTGTGGAACTCAGTGCGTGGCAGTAACCGCTTTCAGTCCGGGCATATCTTGTCCGATCGGCCTGACAAACCGGACATATGCCTCATTGGCCCCCTTTTTGGACGTAACCCCTCACGAATTCTTCTGCATTCTCTTCAAGAACGGAGTCGATCTCGTCGAGCAGGTCGTCGACGTCCTCGGTGATCTCGGCGTGCCGCTCCGCCACCTCAGGGTTGGCCTCGGTGGTGACGTCCTCGATCTCCTCGCCCTGCCGGGACTTGCCGGACTGCGACTGACCGCCGCTGTCACGAGTGGCCATAGCTGCCTCCTCTAGATCGCCTGGCATGAAATCTACCCCGTGGAAGCGACGGAAAGCCCCCGCGTCAGCCGTGTTCGGGTGGCACCGATCGCCGATCCCCGACGGGCGCGGCGTCGCTCACCGGCCGGTCAGCGTCTCCAGGAGGTCCTTGGCGCTGGCGCAGCGGTCGAACAACGCCCCGACGTGCGCGCGGGTGCCCCGTTCCGGCTCCATCATCGGCACCCGGACCAGCGACTCCCGGCCGACGTCGAAGATCACCGAATCCCAGCTGGCGGCGACCACCTCGGAGGCGTACTGCGCCAGGCAGCGACCGCGGAAGTAGGCCCGGGTGTCCTCGGGCGGCTCGGTCATCGCGGTGCGCGTCTCCTCGTCGGTGAGCAGCGTCTTCATCGCCCCCCGGGAAACCAGCCGGTGGTAGAGGCCCTTCTCCGGCCGGACGTCGGAGTATTGCAGGTCGACGAGCTGGAGCTTGTGCGCGCCCCAGCCGAGCTTCTCCCGCTCCCGGTAGCCCTCCAGCAGCCGCTGCTTCGCGACCCAGTCCAACTCGTCGGCGCAGAGCATCGGATCGCGACCCAGCCGGTCCAGCACGCTCTCCCAGCGGTCGAGGACGTCGGTGGTCTGCTCGTCCACGTCCGTGCCGTAGCGGTCGTCGACAAAGGACCGGACGCGCTCCAGGTAGGCCCACTGCACGTCCAGCGCGGTGAGCCGGCGGCCGTCGCGCAGCCGCATCCGGTGGGTCAGGGACGGGTCGTGGCTGACCGCACGCAGCTCGCTGACCGGGTCGGCGATGCCGAGGTCCGAGCCGAGCGCCTTCTCCTCGATCATGGTGAGGATCAGCGCGGTGGTGCCGACCTTGAGGTAGGTGGAGATCTCCGAGAGGTTGGCGTCGCCGATGATGACGTGCAGCCGGCGGTACTTGTCGGCGTCGGCGTGCGGCTCGTCCCGGGTGTTGATGATGGGGCGCTTGAGGGTGGTCTCCAGACCCACCTCGACCTCGAAGAAGTCGGCGCGTTGGGAGATCTGGAAGCCGCTCTGGCCGCCGTCCTGGCCGATGCCGACGCGGCCGGCGCCGCAGACGATCTGCCGGGTGACGAAGAAGGGCGTCAGGTACGCCACGATGTCGGCGAACGGGGTCTGTCGGCGCATCAGGTAGTTCTCGTGCGCGCCGTAGCTGGCGCCCTTGTTGTCGGTGTTGTTCTTGTAGAGGTGGATCGGCTGGCTGCCGGGGATGGTGGCGGCCCGGCGGGACGCCTCGGCCATCACCCGCTCGCCGGCCTTGTCCCAGCGCACCACGTCGCGCGGGTTGGTCACCTCGGGGGTGGAGTATTCCGGGTGGGCGTGGTCGACGTAGAGCCGGGCGCCGTTGGTGAGTATCACGTTGGCCAGGCCGAGGTCCTCGTCGGCGAGGGCCTCGGCGGGGTCGTAGGCGGCCCCGGAGTAGGTGAAGCCGCGCGCGTCGCGCAGCGGCGATTCCTCCTCGTAGTCCCACCGGGCCCGCCCACCCCGGTTGAGCTCGGGGCGGGCTCCGTATGCGTTGACCACCTGGGACGAGGTGACCATCGGGTTGGCTCCGGCCTGGCCGGGCACGGAGATGCCGTACTCGATCTCGGTGCCCATGATCCGTCTTACGCTCATCGACCTACCCGCTTCGCTCGCCCGACCCGGTCCCCCGTCACGTCGAGCGTAGTCCGACAGATCGGGGACGGGGGCACGCCGGTGCAGCCGTGTCACCGGTGTCGTCGCCGCGCCCGGGTCCACAGGAAACGGCCGGGGCCCGGGACGCGTCGCGTCCCGGGCCCCGGCCGTTGCTAGCTGTGGCTCAGAGGTACTGGCCGGTGTTGCTGGCGGTTTCGATGGACCGCCCGGCCTCGGCGCCCTTGCCGCCGGAGACCAGCGTGCGGATGTAGACGATCCGCTCGCCCTTCTTGCCGGATATCCGGGCCCAGTCGTCGGGGTTGGTGGTGTTGGGCAGGTCCTCGTTCTCCCGGAACTCGTCGACGCAGGCGTCGAGCAGGTGCTGCAGGCGCAGCCCCTTGCGCCCGGAGGTGAGGAACTCCTTGATGGCCATCTTCTTGCTGCGGTCGACGATGTTCTGGATCATCGCGCCGGAGTTGAAGTCCTTGAAGTAGAGGACTTCCTTGTCACCGTTGGCGTAGGTGACCTCGAGGAAGCGGTTCTCCTCGGTCTCCGAGTACATCCGCAGCACCACGGCGTCGATCATGGCCGCGACGGTGGCCTGGGGGTCGGCGCCGTGCTCGGCCAGGTCGTCCGGGTGCAGGGGCAGCCCGGAGAGGATGTACTTGGAGAAGATGTCCTTCGCCGCTTCGGCGTCCGGCCGCTCGATTTTGATCTTCACGTCGAGCCGACCCGGACGCAGGATCGCCGGGTCGATCATGTCTTCCCGGTTGGAAGCGCCGATGACGATGACGTTCTCCAGCCCCTCCACGCCGTCGATCTCGCTGAGCAGCTGCGGGACGATCGTGTTCTCCACGTCGGAGGAGACACCGGAGCCACGGGTCCGGAAGATCGAGTCCATCTCGTCGAAGAACACGATCACCGGGGTGCCCTCGCCGGCCTTCTCCCGGGCCCGCTGGAAGATCAGCCGAATGTGCCGCTCGGTCTCGCCGACGTACTTGTTGAGCAGCTCCGGGCCCTTGATGTTGAGGAAGAAGCTGGTGTGCTTCTCCTTGCCCTGCCGCTCGGCGATCTTCTTGGCCAGCGAGTTGGCCACCGCTTTGGCGATCAGCGTCTTGCCGCAGCCGGGCGGGCCGTAGAGCAGGATGCCCTTGGGCGGGCGGAGCTGGTGCTCACGGAACAGGTCCGCGTGCAGGAAGGGCAGCTCCACCGCGTCGCGGATCTGCTCGATCTGCGACTGGAGGCCACCGATGTCGGTGTAGCCGACGTCGGGCACCTCCTCCAGGACCAGCTCCTCGACCTCGCTCTTCGGGATCCGCTCGTACGCGTACGAGGAGCGGGGCTCGATCATGAGCGAGTCGCCGGCCCGGATCGCCGAGCCGATGAGCGTCTCGGCGAGGTGCACGATGCGCTCCTCGTCGGAGTGGGAGACCACCAGTGCCCGGTCACCCGGCGCACCGCCCGGCCCCTCCAGGATCTCCTTGAGCATCACCACCTCGCCGACCCGCTCGTAGCCGAACGCGTCGACGATGTTGAGCGCGTCGTTGAGCAGGACCTCCTGGCCCCGGCGCAGCTCGGCCACGTCGAGCGAGGGCGAGACGGCGACCCGCAGCTTGCGACCGCCGGTGAAGACGTCCACCGTGCCGTCGTCGTGCTTGGCCAGGAAGACGCCGTAGCCACTCGGCGGTTGTGCGAGGCGGTCGATCTCCTCCTTGAGCGTCACAATCTGCGTGCGAGCCTCCTTGAGGGTGCTCACCAGCCGGTCGTTGTTCTCGGTCAGCCGCGCCAACTGTGCCTGGGTGGCCGCCAGCCGCTCTTCGAGCTGCCGGACGTGTCGGGGGCTTTCGGTCAACTTGCGCCGCACCAGGGCGAGTTCCTCTTGAAGGAACGCGACCTGCGTGGAGAGATCGTGGGCTTCCTTCTCCCACCGTGCGGCGCGCGAGTCCGCGTCGTCGCTGCGTGCCACGTCCCACCTCCCCGGGGGGCTTGAACGTTCTGCCCTAACACTAGCCGCTATGAGGCCGATTCGGTCCCACGCAACACCCTCGTCACCGAACCTTGATCGCCAAGGGTGGCCTGGCGGGCCGGTACTGGCGTTCGGGTACCGTCGGACCGTACGACGGGAGAACATGGGGGGTGCTCCGGTGGCCGAGGTCGCGACCGACCAGTTGCAGGTCTGGGTGGACCAGGATCTCTGCACGGGCGATGGGCTCTGTGTGCAGTACGCGCCGGAGGTGTTCGAGTTCGACATCGACGGCCTGGCGTATGTCAAGGGCGCCGACGGTGAGCTGCGGATGGCGCCGGGCAGCCGGGTGGACGTGCCCGAGCACCTGCGGCTCGAGGTGATCGACTCCGCGAAGGAGTGCCCGGGCGACTGCATCCACGTCGTGCGGGGCGACGGTGTCGAGGTCGCCGGCCCGGACGCCGAGGACTGAGCCACCCGCCAACCGGCGCGGCCCCCGGCACGAGGGGGTAGGGCTCAGAGCAGCGGGCGGCCGACCACCGAGGCGACCAGCCGGGCGAACTCTTCCAACCGGGCGATCTGCCCGGCGCCGCCGTCGTCGAGGGTCTTGCCGAAGCGCAGCGCGTCGTGCCGTGGCGTGCCGACGATCTCCTCGCTCGGCGGCGCCTCGTCCAGCGAGGTGAGCAGCAGATACACGTCGATGCTGTCGACACGGATCTCGCCGCTGTCGGTGCGGTTGAGCCGGCGACGGCAGCCGACCTCGGTGACGGTGGAGACCGGCACCACCCGCAGCGACGACGTCATCGACCCCGGCGGGCCCTCCGTCGGCGGCACGTCCTCGCCGTGCCAGAGGATCAGCCGGCTGCCGTCGCAGACCACGACCTCCTGCCACACGCCGTTGACCTCGTTGACGAAGCGTTCCAGGGTGAAGCCGAGCACCGACGCGCCGCGCAGCACCCCGCCGAGCGCCTCCAGGGCCACGTCCGGGTCGCGCAGGTAGGCGCGCGCCGCCGACTCCAGGTCCTGGTAGGGCGACCAGTCCGGAAACACCGCGGGCAGATCGCCGCCGCCGTAGCCCGGTCGGCTCATGCCGCCGCCTCCCCCCGCTCGGCGACGCCGTCGCCCGGGCGCGGGCCGACCCGGTCGACCCGCGCACCCACACCGACCTGCCTGCTCGCACCGGCCCGGACGCCCGCACCCCCACGCGTGCTCACGCCGGCCCGCCCAGCTCGATGGTCACGGCCTGTCCATCTCCCCCGTCGCGTCGGGCTCCACACCCGCCACCTGCGCGGCGGCCGCCTGTCGGGCCGCCTCCGCCTCGCGCAGCACCTGCCGGCGCTGCACGTACGCCTCGGTGCCCTTGCTGGGCTTGCGGCGGCGGGGCGGCGCGGTGACCCCGGGGGCCAGCTTGCGGGCGGAGACCAGGAACGCGGTGTGCGCGATCATCCGGTGGTCCGGCCGGACGGCGAGGCCCTCGGCGTGCCAGTCCCGCACCAGCGACTCCCAGGCCCGCGGCTCGGTCCAGCCGCCGCGCTCGCGCAGCGCCTCCACCAGCTCGGAGAGCTGGGGCGTGGTGGCCACGTAGCCGATGAAGACGCCGCCGGGCACCAGCGCCCGCTCGACCATGTCGAGCGTCTCCCACGGGGTGAGCATGTCCAGGATGATCCGGTCGAAGCCGGTCTCCTGGCACTGCGCGACGTCGCCGACGTGCAGGTTCCAGGCCGGGTGCGGCCCGTTGAAGAACGACTCGACGTTGCGCCGCGCGATCTGGGCGAAGTCGTCCCGCAGCTCGAACGAGTGCAGGTCCCCCTCGGTGCCGACCGCGCGCAGCAGTGAGCAGCTCAGCGCGCCGGAGCCGGCGCCGGCCTCCAGGACCTTCGCGCCGGGAAAGATATCGCCCATCGCGACGATCTGCGCCGAGTCCTTCGGGTAGATCACCTGCGCGCCGCGCGGCATGGACAGCACGTAGTCCGACAGCAGCGGCCGCAGCGCCAGGAAGGCCGTGCCGCCGCCGGTGGTGGTGACCACGCTGCCGTCGGGCAGGCCGATCAGCGCGTCGTGCGCCAGGATGCCGCGGTGGGTGTGGAACTCCTTGCCGGGCTCCAGCGTCACGGTGTGCATCCGCCCCTTGGGGTCGGTCAGCTGCACCCGGTCGCCGGGCCGGAACGGCCCGCGGTGCACGGGTGTCAGCGCCGGGGAGGCGGCGTCGGCCGGGACGGTGGAGGGAGTTGCGGTCACGATGTCATCTTCCGGTCGGGTTCGAGGACCTGCGCGAGGTCCGCGATGTGCAGAATGCCGACGACATCTTCGCCTGCCGTCACCACGTACTGCGCGCCCGGGTGGCTCTGCACGGCCTCCATCACCCGCTCGCCGTCCAGCCCGACCGGCAGCGCGGGGAGCGCGCCCAGCGACCGGGCGACGGCGTCCACGGCCAGCCACGGGCGGCGATCGACGGGTACCGCCTCGGCGGCGGCCGGGTCGACCAGCGCGACCGGCCGGCCGGTGGAGTCCGTGACCAGCAGCGCGGCGGCGGGCTGCCCACCCTCGGCGCGCCGGCGCTGGGCCTCGGACAGCGGTGTGCCGGTGGTCACCGGCCAGACCGGCCGGGCCAGGCGGGACAGGTCGATCAGCGGGAACCGGCGGCTGACCCGGGCGGCCCGGATCGACTGCCCGGCGCCGCGCCAGAGGGTGACGGCGACCAGCAGCATCAGCGGCAGCGCCAGTGGCGCCAGGAAGCCGCCGACGGTGAGCAGGAGGACCAGGATCGTGGTGCCGACGGCGACGACGCGGCCGGCCCAGCCGGCGACCTCGGTGCCGCGGTGCCGGTCGCCGGTCAGCCCCCACACCGCGGCGCGCAGCGCCCGGCCGCCGTCGAGTGGCAGCCCGGGCAGGCTGTTGAACAGCGCGACGATGACGTTGCTCACCGCGAGCTGGAAGGCGAGCTGGTGGGCCACGCCGCCCCCCGGCAGGGCGAGCGTGGCGGCGACCGCGACGACGGCCAGCACCGCGGAGACCGCCGGGCCGGCCAGTGACACCAGCAGGTCGACGCGGGGAGACGGGGCGTCCCGGTCCATCTCGGTGTAGCCGCCGAGCAGTTCCAGAGTGATCCCGCGCACACCGATGCCGTAGCGGCGGGCGGTGAGCGCGTGGCCCAGCTCGTGCAGCAGCACCGAGCCGAGCAGCGACACCACGAACCCGAAGCCGATCAGATAGCCGCTGATCTGCGGCAGGTCCAGCTGCCGGCGGGCGAACTCCGCGTACAGCACGGCGACCAGCGCGGCGAGCAGGAGCATCGAGGCGTTGAGGTGCAACGGCACTCCGAACACCCGGCCCACGTTCAGGCCGGTGCGCCGGTCGGGTCGCCGCGGCGGTCGGGATGTCTGCTCCATCGGGACGATGCTACGGACCGGGGGTGTCCGGGCCGGGTGGCGGTCGGTGTCACACCGGTGCCCTAACCTTTGCCGACATGACGGCGGAACCGGTCACCACCCACCAGTCCCCCTCCCCGGCGCAGTTGCCGCCGACGGTGCGGGCCTCGCTGTCCCCGTCGCGGGCGGCGGATTTCAAGACCTGCCCGCTGCTCTACCGGTTCCGCAGCATCGACCGGCTGCCCGAGCGGACCACCATTGAGCAGGCCCGGGGCACCCTGGTGCACGCGGTGCTGGAGCGCCTGTTCGACCTGCCCGCCCAGAGCCGCACACCGGCCGCGGCAGGTGACCTGGTGGCCCCGCAGTGGGACCGGATGGTCACCGAGCAGCCGGAGCTGGCCGGGATCTTCGACGGCGCGGAGCCGGCCGGCCCCGTGGAGTTCCTGCGCTCCGCCGCCGGGCTGCTGGAGGGCTACTTCGCGGTGGAGGACCCCACCCGGTTGGAGCCGGCCGAGCGGGAGAGCCTGATCTCGGCGGTGGTCGACGAGGAGCTGCTGATCCGGGGTTACCTCGACCGGCTCGACGTGGCCCCGGACGGCGCGCTGCGGGTGGTCGACTACAAGACCGGCGGCGCCCCCCGGGAGGCGTTCGAGGCGCGGGCGCTGTTCCAGCTGAAGTTCTACGCGCTGGTGCTGTGGCGCACCCGAGGGGTGGTGCCCAGGGTGCTGCGACTGCTCTACCTGCGCGACGCCGAGGTGTTGGACTACACGCCGGACGCCGAGGAGCTGGTCCGCTTCGAGCGCACGGTGGTGGCGCTGTGGCGGGCGATCGAGCAGGCCACCGCCCGGCAGGATTTCCGGCCCCGCCCGAGCCGTCTCTGCGACTGGTGCAGCCACCAGGCGCTGTGCCCCAGTTTCGGCGGCACCCCGCCACCGTTCCCGGTCGGTGTGGCCGGCGCCGATCCCCTGCGCGATGCCCGGTCCGGTCCGGCGGCGCCGGGCGCCGACGACTGACCTCCGGTGCGCGCACGCCCGTCACCGCGCCTCCTGACCCCTCGCGCCGCGCCACCTCGGGGGCCTCAGGCCGACCGGACAGGTGCCGCGCCGATCGGGACGCGGCGGCTGGCCGAGCTCTACGGTGGTCCGCGGCGCATCGGTAGGCATGCGCGAGGATGACCGGTGCGGCAGCACGGCGTCGGCGCGGGACAGGGAGACGAGATGACCGAACGGGTGGCCTCGGCGCGGCCGGTGCGGATCCTGCTCGCCGACGACCAACCGCTGCTGCGCACCGGGTTCCGGATGGTGCTGGGCGCCGAGGGTGACCTCCACGTGGTGGCGGAGGCCGGCGACGGCCTGGAGGCGGTGGAGCTGTCCCGCCGGCTGCTGCCCGACGTCGTGCTGATGGACATCCGGATGCCCCGGATGGACGGGGTGGCCGCGACCCGGGCGATCGTCGACGCCCGACTGCCGGTGCGGGTGCTGGTGCTGACCACGTTCGATCTGGACGAGTACGTCGTGGGCGCGCTGCGCGCCGGAGCCAGCGGATTCCTGGCCAAGGACGTCCCGGCCGAGGAGCTGATCGCCGCGATCCGCACGGTGGCCGGCGGGGACGCGGTGGTGGCGCCACGGATCCTGCGGCGGCTGCTGGACCGCTTCGCCGACCTGCTGCCCGACCCGGCGGCGACGCCGTCGGCCGTGCTCAGCACGCTCACCGACCGGGAGCGCGAGGTGCTGGTGCAGGTGGCCCGGGGGCTGTCCAACGCCGAGATCGCGGCGGTGCTGTCGGTCAGCGAGACCACCATCAAGACCCACGTCGGGCACGTGCTGACCAAGCTGCGGCTGCGTGACCGGGTGCAGGCGGTGGTGCTGGCGTACGAGTCGGGGCTGGTCCGTCCCCGGGCGTAGGTCCCTGGCGGCAGCTACCTCACTCGGCGTACCCGCAGATCCCTCCCAGGGGCGACGCCCCCGGTTGCCGCGCTCACCTACCGTGACCGGAGATGGCTCGGCGCGGTTGACCCTCTCGTGGGGTCAGCTCCTAGCGTGCGGCCTGGAAGCGTTCCGCCGGTCAGAAAACACGTGGACCGGCCGTCGGGTCAGGGGCAACCCTGAGCCGGCATGGGGGTGCACCCGCAGCGTGAAATCCGCGCCGGATCACCCCGTGGGCGGACGGGACGGGCGCGTGCAGCGCCGATGATGGAAACGGTCGTGCCGGGCCAGCGGGGGCGGCGCGTATTGGCAGAGACGGAAGAGGTAGATGACGTGACCGCGACGGTAGGCCAGCAGGCGCAGGCCGCGGCCAGGGCGAACGACGTGTGGAAGGTGTACGGCAGCGGCGAGGCGCAGGTCATCGCGCTGCGCGGGGTGAGCGCGGAGTTCGAACGCGGCCGGTTCACCGCGATCATGGGCCCGTCGGGTTCCGGCAAGTCGACTCTGATGCACTGCCTGGCCGGCCTGGACTCGGTGACCCGGGGGACGGTGGCGATCGGTGAGACGACCGTCACAGGGCTGGGCGACTCCGGGCTGACGAAGCTGCGCCGGGACAAGGTGGGCTTCATCTTCCAGCAGTTCAACCTGCTGCCCACGCTGACCGCGAAGGAGAACATCCTGCTGCCGCTGTCGATCGCCGGGCGCAAGCCGGACCCGGCCTGGTACGACACGGTGATCGACACGGTCGGTCTGCGGGACCGGCTGGACCACCGGCCGGCGCAGCTCTCCGGCGGGCAGCAGCAGCGGGTGGCGTGCGCGCGGGCGTTGGTGTCCCGCCCCGAGGTGATCTTCGCGGACGAGCCGACCGGCAACCTGGACTCCCGCTCCGGCGCGGAGGTGCTCAACTTCCTGCGCAACTCGGTGCGTGAGCACGGCCAGACGATCGTGATGGTCACCCACGACCCGACCGCCGCCGCGTACGCCGACCGGGTGGTCTTCCTCGCCGACGGGGAGATCGTCTCGGAGCTGATCGAGCCGACCGCCGACACGGTGCTGGACACCATGAAGAAGCTGGACACCCCGACCGAGGTGGGCAACTGATGTTCCGGGCGACACTGAAGAGTCTGCTGGCCCGCAAGGTCCGGCTGATCCTGTCCGGGCTGGCGGTGGTGCTCGGAGTGATGTTCGTCTCCGGCGCCTTCGTGCTCACCGACACCCTGGGCCGCTCCTTCGACTCGGTCTTCGCCGACGGCTTCTCCGACATCGACGTGAACGTCGCGGCGAAGCCGAAGGTGGAGGTCAGCGAGGTCCAGGGCGAGCAGACCGCCAACCCGGTGCCCGCCGCGGTGGTGGACCGGGTGAAGCAGGTGCCGGGGGTGGCCTCGGCGACCGGCATCGTCAACGCCGACGGCGCCCGCGTGATCGGCAGCAACGGCAAGGTGGTCACCTCGTTCGGTCCGCCGCAGTTGGGCGAGAACTGGACCGGGGAGAGCGAACTGCTGCAACTGCGCGAGGGCCGCGGGCCACAGGCCGAGGACGAGATCGTCATCAACAAGTCGCTCGCCACGGCGGCGAAGCTGCAGGTCGGCCAGAAGGTCGGGGTGCTCACCGCGTTCGAGTCGAAGAAGCGCGACTTCACGCTCGTCGGCATCCTCGGTTACAGCGGCGACCGGGACTCGATCGGTGGGGTCAACGAGGTCTTCTTCACCACCCCGGTGGCGCAGCGGTTGATGCTCGGCGCGCCGGACGCGTTCAGCAGCATCACCGTACGCGCCGCCGACGGAGTCTCCGACGAGGCGCTGCGCGACGACGTGGCCCGCACCCTGGGCGCGCAGTACGAGGTGAAGACCGGTGAGCAGGTGGCCGCGGACGCCGCGGCCAGCCTCAAGGAGGGCCTCTCCTTCTTCAACAAGATCCTGCTCGGCTTCGCCGCGGTGGCGCTGCTGGTGGGCACCTTCCTGATCCTGAACACCTTCTCGATCATCGTCGCCCAGCGCACCCGGGAGTTGGCGCTGATGCGGGCCATCGGGGCCAGCGGCCGGCAGATCATCGGCTCGGTGGTGCTGGAGGCCATCGCGGTGGGGCTGATCGCCTCGGTGCTCGGCCTGGCGGCCGGCATCGGCGTGGGCGCGCTGCTGGCGTTCCTGTTCGGCAAGCTGGCCGGTGGGCTCACCCTGGCCGGGATCGGCGTGCCGGCGGCTGCGGTGATCGGCTCGTTCGCCGTCGGACTGGTGATCACCGTGGTGGCGGCGCTGCTGCCGGCGCTGCGGGCGTCCCGGATCCCGCCGATCGCCGCCATGCAGGACGTGGCCACCCCGGACCGGCCATTGACCAAAATCACGGTCGCCGGGTCGGTGGTCACCGGCATCGGCGCGGTGCTGCTCTTCCTCGGGCTCAGCGGCAACGCCAGCGGCCAGACGCTGCCCACCATCCTCGGTGGGGTGCTGTTCGCCTTCATCGGCGTGGCGCTACTGACGCCACTGATCAGCCGGCCGGTGGTGAGCCTGCTCGGGGCGATCTTCTCCTGGTCGGTGCCGGGCAAGCTGGGCCGGCTGAACTCGGGCCGCAACCCGCGCCGTACCGCGATCACCGCCGCCGCCCTGATGGTCGGCATCGCGTTGGTCACCGGCGTCACGGTGATCCTCGACTCGGCCAAGGGCAGCATCAGCGCTCTCGCCGAGGACACCATCAAGGCCGAGCTGGTGATCTCCGGTGTGCAGGGCGGCCCGCGGCCGCCGAGCTTCGACCCGGGGGTGCTGGACCAGGCCAAGGCCCTGCCCGGCGTGCAGATGGTCGACGGCGAGTACGGCGACATGGCGAAGCTCAACGGCGAGAGCACCTGGGTCGCGGCGAGCAGCGACGTCGCGTCGCTGCGGCAGATCTTCGGTGCCAAGCCCACCGCCGGTGACATCGACCGACTCAGCCCGACCCAGATGCTGGTCAGCTCGGACACCGCCGACTCCCGCGGCCTGTCGGTGGGCTCGACGGTGAACGTGCAGCTGACCCGGGGCGAGGCGCGGACGTACACGGTCAGCGGCATCTACGAGTCGTCCCAGCTGACCAACCCGGTGATGCTGCCGGTGACGGCGGCGAAGGACTTCGCCATCCCGCAGCCCATCCAGGGCTTCATCCAGCTGGCCCCCGGCACTCGGGTCGCCGACGTGCAGCCGCAGGTGGAGACGCTGCTCGCGGACAGCCCCGAGGTGTCGGTGGCCGATCGGCAAGCGTTCATCAAGCAGCAGACCGGTCAGCTCGACGCGCTGCTCACGATGATCCAGATTCTGCTGGCGCTGGCCATCGTGATCGCCGTGCTGGGCATCATCAACACCCTGGCGCTGTCGGTGCTGGAGCGGACCCGCGAGCTGGGTCTGCTGCGGGCGATCGGCCTGCGCCGCGGGCAGACCATGGGCATGATCACCGTGGAGGCCGTGGTGATCTCCGTGTTCGGCGCGCTGCTCGGCGTGGTGGTCGGCAGCGGCCTCGGCGCCGCGGTGGTCGAGGCACTCAAGGACGAGGGAATCACCGACCTGATCCTGCCGTGGGGGCAGATGGGTGTCTTCCTCGGTCTCGCCGCGATCATCGGGGTGGTGGCCGCGGTGCTCCCGGCGGTCCGGGCGGCCCGGATCAACGTCCTGGGCGCGATCGCCCACGACTGACCGCTCACCACGGGACCCCGGCGCCGCTCGCGGCGTCGGGGTTCCGTGCCATCAGCCCCCGGTCAGCCGGTCGCGCCGGCCCGGTCGACCAGCAGCGCGGCAAGCAGATCCAGGTCCGCGCCGGTCAGGCTCTCCAACTGGTGTACGCCGGGCATGCTCGGCAACGGCGCCTCCGCGGGTACGGCCAGCACCGCCGCGCCGGCGGCGAGCGCGCTGGCCACCCCGGTCGGCGAGTCCTCGATCGCCACGCAGCGGCCGATCGGCACATCCAGCAGCCGGGCGGCGGTCAGGTACGGCTCCGGGTGCGGCTTGACCGCGACCACCTCGTCGCCGCAGACGACCACGTCGAAGCTGTCCCGGCCGAGGGTGTCCAGGGCGATCTCGACCAGCGGCCGGCCGCTGGAGGTGACCAGCGCGGTGGGGATGCCCGCCGCCCGGACCGCGCGCAGCAGGGCGAACGCGCCCGGACGCCAGCGCAGCCCGCTGCGGAACAGCTCCAGGATCCGGGCGTTGATCCACGCCGCGCTGGCCCCCGGGTCCCGTTCGGGCTGGCCCAGGTCGTCGTGCAGGATGCGCATCGACTCGGCCATGCTGGTGCCGACGATCGTCTGGCGGGCGGCGACGGAGAGTTCACCGCCGTACTCCCGCGCCAGTTCCTGCAGTGCGACGTCCCACAGCTTCTCGCTGTCGACCAGCGTGCCGTCCATGTCGAAGAGCACGGCGGCGGGGTGATGGCTGCTCAGCGGATCCTCCAGGGTCGTGGCCGACACACCGGCGATCCTGCCAGGGCCTGCCGCCGCAGATGGCGGCGGCGGGCGCCGGGGTGACGCGGGCAACCCGGTCAGCCCAGGTCGCAGGCCTTCAGAGAGCGCTCGTAGCCGCGGAAGAACGACTCGGTGCGCTGCTCGGAGGTGCCGTGCGAACCCTCGGCGAACCACGGCTGGTCCGGGTCGTCGCCTACGGCCGCCACCCCCTCTCGGAACTCCTCCAGGTCACCCTCGGCCAGGTTCAGGTCGCCGGAGCGCACCGAGTCGCCGAGGTACGCCCCGGCCATGCAGTCGGCCTGCAACTCCTGCTGGATGGTGAAGCTGTAGTTGATGCCGAGCCGCACCTGGATGCCGTGGGCGTACTCGTGCCCGAGCAGGTAGAACACGAACGCGTCACCGACCTGCCGGAACGCCGCCACCGACCAGGCGATGTCGTAGGCGATGAAGTCGCCCCGTGAGCAGTAGACCGCGTTGTTGCGTGGCAGCGGCTGGCCGCCGCAGGACACCTCACCCGCCCGCTGGTACGAGGTGATCCGCCGGATGGGCTGGAAGCCCTGCCCGGACGCCTTGAACTGGGCCGCCCAGTACGGCTCGGCGACCGCCTGGGCGTCGGCGACGTCCTGCTTGAACTCGGCGACGCTGGTGGTGCTGTCGGCCCGGGTGGTGCTGGGCCCCGGCGAGGCCGCCGACCGGTCCGGCGTCGGGCGCTCACCCTCGGGCTCGGCCAGCCCGCCGCCGGCGCACGCGGCCGACACCAGCGCGGCGATCAGCAGCCCCACCAGTGGACCCCGGGCGTCGCGCCCCGATCGTGCCCCCACGGTGCCTCCCCTGGCGTCGGTGCTGAGCTACGCAGTACCCCGACGATACGGTCACCACGCCCACCACCTCATTCACGTGCGTGGCCGCCGGGTGGTTCACGGTTCAGGCGCGGTTCACGGCGCCGGCGTTCAACCGCCACAATGGGCCGGGGCGGGCCACCGTCCGGTGAGGAGGGTCGTCGTGCACGTGCTGGGCAGCCGCCGGCGCAGCCAGCCAGCCCCGCCGCACATCGTGTGGCGGTCGCTGCGCGACCCGTACGAGGCCGGCAGCCGGCCCTGGCTGGAGCTTCGCGACGACGAGGTGGCGCCCCGGGTGGTGGCGGGCTACGCGCCGGTGCTGCTGATCTGGTCGTCGCTGTGGCCGCACCGGCCCCTCGACCGGATCCGCTTCGACCTGGCTCCCGAGCCGCCCGGCTCGGACTGCGCGCTGCGCTGGACGCTCACCACCGACGGGGAACTGCCGGGCGAGAGCACCCTCGGATACCTGCGACACCGGCTCAACTACCTGATCAACAACCGGCTGCGGCTCTCCTACGGTCAGTAGACCGGTCAGCCCGTGCCCTCGCGACTCCGCTGCCACGTGTCGCCCTGGTCGCCGTGCCGCTCGGCCTCGTACCGCTGCTGCCTGGCCCGGGCGTCCCGCCCGGCGGCATCGTCGTCGGCGGAGCGCAACCGCGCCCGATCACGCCACGCCACCACCCCGAACGCCCCAGCCGCCACCGCGGCAAAGACCCCGACCACCACCCACACCGTCGTCATCCCGCCACGCTAACCATTTCCCACCACCCACCCGCCCCGGCGCCGCCCCGGCCCCCGCCCGGTGACCATGAAGTTATTGCCGGGTGGCACGGCGTGTCGTGACAACAACTTCATGATCGACGCGCGGTGAGAGGTGGGGGTTGGAAATGGGGGGTCGTAGCGTGTCCGGGTGGGGTGGGTGGCTTCGACGTCTCTGGTGAAGCGGCGCCGTCGCGGCGCCGGAACAGGAGGACCACCGTGAAGTACATGATCCTGCTCTACGGCTCGCAGCAGGACTACGACGTGCTGACCGGCCGGGCGACCGACCGGCCGGCCATGTCGGCCGAGCAGATCGCGGCCATGCACAAGCACATGGAGACGTTCCACCAGGCGCTCGCCGAGTCCGGGGAACTGGTCGACGCCCGGGGGCTCAGCGAACCGGTGCACGCCCGCCGCGTGCAGGTGCGTGACGGCGCGCCGGTGGTCACCGACGGTCCGTACCCGGAGACGCAGGAGGTGCTGGCCGGCTACACGATCGTGGAGTGCGCCAGCTTCGACCGGGCCACGGAGATCGCCGCCGGTCTGGTCGACCCGGACTCCCCCGGCGGGTACGTGGACGTGCGGCCGGTGCTGGACGGCGTCGAGGACCTGGCCGGCTGACGATGCCGAAGCCCGTCGAGGACCTGCTGCGCGAACTGGCGCCGCAGGTCCTCGGCGCGCTGGTGCGTCGCTACGGGCACTTCGACACCGCCGAGGACGCCGTCCAGGAGGCGCTGATCGCCGCAGCGAGCGGTTGGCCGCGCGACGGCGTACCGGAGAATCCCCGGGGCTGGCTGATCACCGTCGCGTCCCGCCGGCTGACCGACCTGCTGCGCGGCGAGCAGGCCCGGATGCGGCGGGAGGACGCCGTGGCGCGGCGGGTGCTCCCCGAGCAGTGGCAGGCGCCCGCCGCCGACCGGCCGCCGGCGGACGCCGACGACACGCTCATCCTGCTGTTCCTGTGCTGCCATCCGGCGCTCTCGCCGGCCTCGCAGATCGCGCTCACGCTGCGCGCGGTGGGCGGGTTGAGCACCGCCGAGGTGGCCAGGGCCTTCCTGGTGCCGGAGGCGACGATGACCCGGCGGATCAGTCGGGGCAAACAGCGGATCCGGGCCAGCGGGCTGCGGTTCGCGCCGCCCACCGGCGCGGAGCGCGCCGACCGGCTCGCCGCCGTGCTGCACGTGCTGTACCTGATCTTCACCGAGGGGTACGCGCGGACCGCCGGGCCGGGGCTGCTGCGCGGCGACCTGACCGCCGAGGCGATCCGGCTGACCCGGCTGGTGCACCGGCTGCTGCCGGACGATCCCGAGGTGACCGGGCTGCTCGCGCTGATGCTGCTCACCGACGCCCGCGCCCCGGCCCGAATCGGTCCACACGGCGAGCTGGTGCCGATGGCCGAGCAGGACCGGGACCGGTGGCGGGCCGACCAGATCACCGAGGGCGTCGCACTGATCACCGCGGCGCTGCCGCGCGGGGTCGTCGGGCCGTACCAGCTCCAGGCAGCCATCGCGGCCGTGCACGACGAGGCGACCAGCGCGGAGGCCACCGACTGGGCCCAGATCACCGCCCTGTACGAGGTGCTGCTGGCCATCTCCGACAACCCGGTCGTGGCGCTCAACCACGCCGTGGCGGTGGCGATGAGCCGGGGCGCGCCGGCCGGGCTGGCGCTGCTCGCCGAGCTGGCCGACGACACCCGGCTGGCCGACGATCCCCGCCTCCCGGCCGCCCGCGCCCACCTGTGGGAGCTGACCGGTGAACGGGTCGCGGCGCGGGAGGCGTACCGAACGGCGGCGGCGCGGTCGACGAACCTGGCCCAGCAGCGCTACCTGAACGCCCGCGCGGACCGGCTGGCAGACGGTCGGTGAAGGCGGCGGGTCAGGGGCTGGCGGCCAGGAAGACGAAGGCGGCCAGCAACACCAGGTGTACGCCGCCCTGAAGCACGTTGGCCCGGCCCGGCACCACCGTCAGGACCGCGGTCACCGCGGTGAGCGCGAGCAGCGCGAGCTGGGTGCCACCGAGGCCGAGCAGCAGCGGGCCGTCCAGCCAGATCGAGGCGATCGCTATGGCCGGGATCGTCAGGCCGATGCTGGCCATGGCTGAGCCGAGCGCGAGGTTCAGGCTGATCTGCACCCGGTCGCGGCGGGCGGCGCGGGCTGCGGCCAGGGTCTCGGGCAGCAGCACCAGCAGCGCGATGATGACACCGACGAACGCGTGGGGCAGGTTCGCCGCCGCCACCCCGGCCTCGATCGTCGGGGAGACGGTCTTGGCGTCGCCGACCACGGCGACCAGCGCCACCAGCAGCAGTCCCAGACTGACCAGCGCCGCTCGCGTCGTCGGCGGCTTCGCGTGCTCCTCGGCGTCGATGACCCGGCCCTCGCTGTCGACCGGCAGGAAGTAGTCGCGGTGCCGGCCGGTCTGCACCAGCACGAACAACCCGTACAGCGCCAGCGACGCGACGGCGGCGAACGTGAGCTGGGCCGGGCTGAACTGCGGGCCGGGCCGGGTCGTGAAGGTCGGGATGACCAGGCTCAGGGTGGCCAGGGTGATCACGGTGGCCAGCGCCCCGCCGGTGCCCTCCGGATTGAACACCGCCACCCGCCGCCGCAGCGCCCCGAGCAGCAGGGACAGGCCGAGGATCCCGTTACAGGTGATCATCACGGCGGCGAAGACCGTGTCCCGGGCGAGCGACTGGGTCTTCTCCGGTCCGCTTATCATCAGCGTGACGATCAGGGCGACCTCGATCACCGTGACCGCGACGGCGAGCACCAGGGAGCCGTACGGCTCGCCCACCCGGTGGGCGACCACCTCGGCGTGGTGCACGGCCGCGAGCACCGCGCCACCGAGCAGCGCCGCGACGACCACGACGACGGGTGCGGGTAGGTCCCGCCCCCACGTCAGGATCAATACCAGCACGGCGAGCACGGGTACGGCGACGGTCCAGTCGGTCATTCGGGATCGAAGCAGGGCGGCCATGCCCTAAAGAGTGCCAGGTCAGGTGATCATGTGCCCACCATCGACGCAGCCGTGCCGCGGTGGGGGCACTCTCCACTACGGTCGAAAACCCTGATTTCCGGCGGGCCATCGCATCGCGCGGAAAGTGTCTGTCACAGCGGACGATCAAGGGAAAGGAGGGCGCACCCACTCCCCGCCACTTCTAACGTATAGCGCACCGGGGGGCTTGCGGCAAGACCCGGGTCGTGCCGCAGAATCGCCGACCGAGGCCAGGACCTGCGGAAATCCGAGCAACGGTTGCCCGCGGCCTCAGATCGGAGCCAATGACGTGAGCCCTCTGACCACCAGTGTGTTCGACCTTCCCGACCACCTCTCCCCCAAGGCCGACCCGGCGCTGGTCGGCCGCGACGAGCGGCACTTCGCGGCCCTCGCGGAGAGCCTCGAGGAGTTGTTCGCCGAGCTGTCCGCCCGGCTTGACGCCGCGCGCAAGGCGCCCGGTGGCAAGGGCCGGCAGGCGGTGGACCGCGACATGGAGGTCCGCCGGTTGACCGCTCGCCTGCGCGCACTGCGCCGCTTCGGTCTGGACCTGTGCATCGGACGCGTGGTCGGCGCGGACGACCCGGAGCCCGTGTACGTCGGACGACGCGGCCTCACCGACAGCACGGGTCGTCGGCTGCTGCTCGACTGGCGCTCCCCCGCGGCTGAGCCGTTCTTCGGCGCGACCCACGGCAACCCGATGGGTCTGGCGAGCCGCCGCAGGTATCGCTGGACCCGCGGCCGGATCAGCGATTACTGGGACGAGGTGTTCACCCCGGACGGGTTGGAGGGGCACGCCGCGCTCGACGACCAGTCCGCCTTCATCGCCAGCCTGGGCAGCAGCCGGTCCAGCCAGATGCGGGACGTGCTCGGCACCATCCAGGCCGACCAGGACGCCATCATCCGCGCCGGGTCCCGCGGCGCTCTCGTCGTCGACGGCGGTCCCGGTACGGGGAAGACCGTCGTCGCGCTGCACCGCACCGCCTATCTCCTCTACTCGGATCCTCGCCTCGGTCACCGTCGGGGCGGCGTGCTGTTCGTCGGGCCGCACCAGCCGTACCTGGCCTACGTCGGCGACGTCCTGCCCAGCCTCGGCGAGGAGGACGTGCAGACCTGCACGCTGCGGGACCTCGTGCCCGAGGGCGCCGCGGCAACCGTCGAGACCGACCCGGACGTGGCCCGCCTGAAGTCGTCCGCGAACCTGGTGCACGCGATCGAGGCGGCCGTCCGGTTCTACGAGGAGCCGCCGGCCGAACCGATGACGGTCACGGCCGGCGACGCCGACATCCGGCTCAGCGCCGACGACTGGGCCGAGGCGTTCAGGGCGCCGGGGCCCGGCACCCCGCACAACGAGGCGCGTGACGAGATCTGGGAGGAACTGCTCACGATCCTGCTGGAAAGGTACGACGGCGACGAGCCGGAGGACCTGGTCCGTGGGTCGCTGCTGCGGAACAGGGAACTGCTCGCGACCGTCAACCGCGCCTGGCCGCTGCTCGAGGCGACCGACCTCGTCGGTGACCTGTGGTCGGTGCCCGCCTATCTGCGCAGGTGCGCGCCCTGGCTCAGCCCCGAGGAGATTCGCAAGCTCCAGCGAGGTGACGCCCAGGCCTGGACGGTGTCCGACCTGCCGTACCTGGACGCGGCACGGCAGCGGCTCGGCGACCCGGAGGCGTCCGGGCGCAAGCGTCGGCAGGAGGCCATCGTCGCCGTCGAACGCGAGCGCATGGCCACGGTCGTCGACGAACTGATCGAGGCCCACGCCTATGACGACGGTGAGGGCGTGCTGTCGAGCCTGCGCCAACTGGATCTCCAGGACGCCCTGGTCGACGAGTCCGCCCTGCCCGGCGCCGACCCGGACCAGCTCGCCGGCCCGTTCGCGCACATCGTCGTGGACGAGGCTCAGGAACTGACCGACGCGGAGTGGCAGATGTTGCTGCTTCGCTGCCCGTCCCGGAGCTTCACCATCGTCGGCGACCGCGCCCAGGCGCGGCACGGGTTCACCGAGTCGTGGCAGGAGCGGCTCGAACGGATCGGGCTCGACCGGGTCGACCTGGCCTCCCTGAGCATCAACTACCGGACGCCGAAGGAGGTCATGGCGGAGGCCGAGCCGGTCATCCGGGCCGTGCTGCCCGACGCCAACGTGCCGACGTCCATCCGCGGCAGCGACGTCCCCGTCGTACACGGATCCGCTTGCGACCTGGGCTCGATCCTCGACACCTGGCTCGCCGCGCACGCCGACGGAATCGCCTGCGTCATCGGTGACCCCACCTTCCCGACGACGTCCCGCGTCCGGTCGCTGACCCCGGAGCTGTCGAAGGGGCTCGAGTTCGACCTGGTCGTCCTGGTCGACCCCGAGGCGTTCGGCACCGGCATCGAGGGAGCGGTCGACCGCTATGTGGCGATGACCCGAGCGACCCAGCAACTCGTCGTCCTCACGAGCTCCTGACGGTTCTCACCGGCGGAGCGTCTCCTCGTGCAGCGCCGCGAACTGGGCGGTCAACGCCGGCAGCGGGAAATGCGCGTTCAGGCCGCTGGGGTTGGGCAACACCCAGACCCGGGCTGGGCCCAGTCGATCCGGCTGCGGGCCCAGCCCGGCTCCGGGCCTGGCAAAGGCGATCCGGTACGCGGTCACCCCGAGGATGGCCACCCACCGCGGCCGATGCCGCTCGGTCTTCACCGCCAGCCCCGCCACCCCGGCCACCAGCTCGGCCGGCGGCAGCTCGTCCGCGCGGGCGGTGGCCCGGTTGCTCAGGCTGGTGATCCCCAGGCCCTGCCGCAACAGCTCGTCGCGTTCCCACGGGCGCAGCTCCCGGTCGGTGAAGCCGGAGCGGTGCAGGGCCGGCCAGAAGCGGCTGCCCCGCCGGGCGAAGTGCTCTCCCACCGCGGCGGAGTAGAGGCCCGGGTTGAAGCCGCAGAACAGCACCCGCAGGCCGGGACCGATCACATCCACCAACCCCCGGCCGGCGGCCGCCGCGACCTCCTGCGGGGTCGGCCGCCGCCGGAAATGCCCCGGCTCGCCGGTGTCCACCCCACCGATCCTGCCGTACGGCCCGCCACCCGATCACGGCTTCCGGCGCACGGGGCGGCCCGGCCGCGCACCGTCGATCATGACTTGACACCCTCAACGGATGCAGTCAATCGACCACCTCGCCTCCAGCCGCTACGCCCGGATGCGCTGGAACACTCCGCTGTCGGAGGAGCACGCGTCCCTGCTGCTCCAGCGGCTCGACGTCCGTCCCGGCTCGCGCGTGCTCGACCTCGGCTGCGGCTGGGGTGAGCTGCTGCTCAGGGCGGTCGCCGCGGGCGGTGTCGGCGGCCCGGTCGCGACGAGGGGCGTCGGCGTCGACACCGACGATGCCGCACTGGCCCGAGGGCGGAGGCAGGCCGCCGGCCGGTCACTGAACCGGCATGTCGCGTTCGTGATGGGAGAGGCGGCGGCCTGGCAGGAGCCGGCCGACCGGGTCCTGTGCGTCGGTTCCGCCCACGCCTTCGGCGGCACCGGCGCCGCCCTCGACGCGCTCGCCGCGGTGGTCCGGCCCGGTGGACGGCTGCTGTTCGGCGAGGGGTACTGGGACCGTCCCCCCGGCAGGGAGGCCGAGCAGATCTTCGGGACGGAGGTCACCGACCTGCCAGGCCTCGTCGAGGCCGCACGCGAACGCGGCTGGCGGGTCCTGCACCTGAGCACCGCCGACCAGCGCGAGTGGGACGACTTCGAGTCCACCTGGCTCGCCGGCCGGCAGGAGTGGCTGCTGACGTACCCGGAGGATCCGCGCGCGGCGGAGGTCCGCGCCGAACTCGACGAGCGGCTGCGCCAGTACGTCTCGGTCTATCGCGGAATCCTCGGCCTCGCGTATCTCGTCCTGGGTCGCTGACGGCCCGTCCTTGACCTCGGGGCCTACGGTGAGCGCGGTGAGCGGTCGACCTCGCGAGCCCCGGGCAACCCGCGACGCTCGCCTCGCCCCGCACTGGCGAATCCTCATCGTGTTCGCCGGCACCGTGGCGGTGTGGCTGTTCGTCTACCACGGTGCCCTGCTCGGCCGTGACTACGACCGCCCTACCCATGTCGCCAGGGCCGTCCTCACGACGCTGCTCGTCGTACCCCTGGTGGTTGTCGCCCGCCGCCTGCTGGACCGGCGAGCCTGGACCGGCCTCGGGTTGCCCACGCTGCGCGTCGGCTGGCGGAATCTGCTGCTCGGCATGGCCTGCTGGCTCGTGCCCGCCGCCCTGGGGTTCGCGCTCTGCCTCGGCTTCGGCTGGGTCGAGATCAGCCTGCGCACCTCCGCCGCCGACGCCCTACGGGTGGCGGCGCTCCTGGTCGTGCTCGTCTTGCTCTACGAGGCGCTGCCCGAGGAACTCGTCTTCCGCGGCTACCTGCAACGCAACCTCGCCACCCGGTTGCCGGCCTGGCAGGCCGTCATCGGCCAGGCCGTGTTGTTCACCCTGTTCGGGTTCCTCGTCGGCGCCGCCACCTCCCCCGACCGACTCCTCCTCTTCGTCGTCTTCGCGCTCCTGCTCGGCGCCTTCCGCGTCGCCACCGGTGACATCTGGGCGGGCATCGGTTTCCACCTCGCCTTCCAGACCGTCGCCCAGTTGTTCGGGGAGATCGGAGGCGTCTTCGACGTCACCGGAGCGAACGTCCTGAGTCTCGTCGCCCTGGGTGGCCTGCCGTTCTCGCTCGGCTGGATCGCCATGCGACGGCTCCACCGGGACCGCCTGCGGTGGCAGGCCGTCGACCCGGACCACGCTTCCTAGACGGCCGGATTGCCCGGCGGGGTCCGCTGCAGGCGCATGACGTAGGAGATGACGGCGATGGCGAGCGTCTTCAGCACCGAGATGCCGACGACCGTCCAGTACTCGCTGGTGAACGCGCCATCCCAGCCGGACACCGCCTCGTAGAGGACCGGCAGCACGGCGATCAGCACGTCGGTGATGAGCCCCTGCACGACGGTACGCACGGCCCGGTTGCGGGCGTCGGCCTTCGCGGGCAGGGGTGTGGTGGGGGTGATGGTCATGGGGTGCCTCCTCGGACTTTCCGGAGCCGATGCCCGATGCCGCCGTCATTGGCGTGTCCAGCGTTCCTCGGCGGAGGAAAGGACCGCCACCGCGCAGACGGGACAGGTCGGGCGTCCATGCCAAAAGGAACAAACCTGGCAGGCCTTGGGCCCGCGGTCCGCAGCGGCGCTGGTCAGGAGTCCGCCGGCACCCCGGCTTCGAGTTGGCCGATCATCGGGGCCAGGAGGTCGTTGAGTTCCCGAGCCAGCACCGTGACGGCTCTGCGCGCCGCTGGCGCCACGGAATCGTCCGGCCCGTCCGGGGCCGGCGGCAGATCACCGAGCGGGACCGGCGCGTCCACCTGAAGCACCGCGCGCAGGTGCGGGCTGCGTGTCCGATCCTGCTCCGACGGCGTCGTGTACTGGCCGAACAACTGCGGCCAGTCCCGCCAGCCACGGTCACGCTGCCACTGCTTCGTCCAGGTCAGCTCCGCCGGCCACCGCGAGACGACCGTCACCGCGCAGAGCATGCTCCCGTCCCACGGGCTTCGCGAGCAGGTCGCCGAGATGATCCGCCGGTGCCAGCGGACGAAGCCCGGGGACAGCTCGGCGGCCAACCGCCACGCCGTGGCCGCGAACGCCACCGGCGCGATGTCACCCCAGGTGTCGGCGAACTCGTCGATCCGACCCAGCACCTCAGCCTCGTAGCGGCCGCCGTGCTCGCGGTCGAACTGCTCGTCGAGCCAGAAGGCGCGCGGTTCAGGCATCCCCATCACCACCCAACGTCGTGGCATCCATCAGGTCATCCGCACCCAAGCCGTCGAGCACACCATGACACAGGAGCGCGGTCGGCGTGGGAGTGGCAGCAGAGCCGGGGGCCTGCTGGGGTCGCGTCTAGACGCCCGAACCCGATGCGACAGCTTCCGTGTACGACATCATTAGCGGAGCGCAATCGAGATTCAGCGCGTGCAGGATCGCATGATGCTGCTCCTCTGCCCTGAGCTCGGAACGACTGAGCGCGACGCCCAGCTCCGCCTCGTCGACCGGCGCTACGCCGAGCGCCGCGAACGCAGCCGGATCGGCCCCGTAAGCGCCCGAGGGTGGGGTCGCGTCCGGCGGATAGGGCCGGCCGAGCATGTCGAACAGGATCTCGTTGTCGTCGTCGTCCCAGGTCTCGACAAGATAGGCCTGATCAGAGAGGTACTCGTGGTAGCTGCTGCCGTCGCGGAACAGCATGGCCACCAGCACGTCGGAGTCGAACACGTCGAACGAGGCGGCCACGCTGCCCTGGGCCAGGCTCAGCAGCTGCGCCAGCTTCTCGGTCTCGGCGTGGATGCCGTCCACCTGTGACGGCACCACCGCCCACCGAGACTCGGCGACCGGGATGATCACGGCCATCTGCTGCGACGCGGACACCGCGGCACGGACGTCGGCGAGACTGCCCGTGGCGAGAACGGTCCGATAGCTGCTGCCCACGAGCGGAGATCGTACCGGCAGTGGCTAGCCGACGAAGATGCAGAAGGGATGGCCGGCCAGGTCGGCGTACACGCGCAGTGGCTCGTCCGGGTCGTCGATGCGGTCGTACAACAGCCGGCCACCGAGACGGAGGACGCGTTCGTGCTGGACCTGCAACTCCTCAACCGACTCCACGGTCAGGTCCAGATGCAGCTGCTGGGGCACCTCATGCTTCGGCCACGTCGCTTCCGGCAGGTGCTCCACCTGCTGAAACGCCAACTGGGGTACGCCCTCGGGGCTCCTCAGCACCAGCCAGTCACGACCGCGCTCGTCCGCCTGCCCCGCCGCCGGCGGCTCGTCGCCGGATCGGTAGACCAGGCCCAGCAGGCGTCGATAGAACTCCGCCAGGGCTCGCGCGTCGGTACAGTCGAGCACCACCGAACACAGCCTGGGCACGCTCTCCGGGTCGACCACGCGTGATCACCTCCACCAGCCATTCTGGTCGTACGACAGGGCCAGCGCATCCGGAGCGGGCCCACGCACTCGTCATGCGGGGTCTTGACAACCACCGGGATCCACCGTGGACGATTCAGCGTGCGAATTCTCGTGGTCGGTGGCAGTGGCCTGATCGGTTCCCATGTCGTGGATGTGCTGCGCGAGCGGGGCCATGCGGCGACCACGGTGGCGCGCACGGCCCGCCCGGGCGTCGATCACGCGGTCGATGTCGGCTCCGCGTCGACCGATGACCTACGGCCGCTGCTCGCCGGTCACGACGGCGTCGTGTACGCCACCCGCACGGACGAGCAGCGACCACTGCCCAAGCCGATCTACCCGGTGTTCCGCCGGGACAACGTCGAGCCGGTGGTGCGCCTGTTCACTGCCGCCCGCCAGGAGGGTCTGACCCGCGGCGTCATCATGGGCTCGTACTACACCTACTTTGATCGGCTGCACCCGCAGTTGCGGCTCGCGGCCCACCACACGTACATCCGGTGCCGGGTGGAGCAGGCCCGGGAGGGACGGGCGGCCGCCGGCCCGGATCTACCGGTCGCCGTGCTCGAGTTGCCGTTCGTCTTCGGCCGGGCCGGCGACCGGCTGCCGAACTGGTCCGCTCCGCTGGACCGTTGGGCACGGTCACGCACACCCCTGGCCGTCCCCGTCGGCGGGACCGCCGCGGCCTCGGCGCGCAGCGTGGGCGAGGTGGCGGTGGACGCTCTTGAGCAGTCCCGCGGTGAGGACATTCCGGTCGCTGACGAGAACCTCACGTGGAACGACATGCTCGCGCGCATCGCCGAGGCGGTCGGGCGACGTCGCCGGGTCGCTCGCCTGCCCGCCAGCGTGGTCAAGGCCTCCCTACGGCTCGGCGGCGCGCTGCAGGCCCTGAGCCGCAAGGAGTCGGGCGTCAACCCGACCCACCTCACCGACCTCCTGCTCGCCGAGCTGTTCATCGAGCCGACGACCGGCCGGTCGCTGGATCCGGCGCTCCGCGAAACCTTCGCCGACACGGCGACCGCATAGCATCGGCCGTCAGCTGAGCTGTTGGGCCAGTCCGACGATGATGCCCTCGGGGCCGCGGACGTAGCAGAGTCGATAGCTGTCCTCGTACTGCGCCAGCTCGCCGACGAGTTCGGCGCCGTGGGTGCGCAGGCGGGCAACGACGTCCTCGATGTCGTCGACGGCGAACATGATGCGACGAATGCCCAGCGTGTTCGCCGGCGCGTCCTTCGGCTCGGCGCTGATCGCCTTCGGCGTGTGGAACATCGCCAGCTCGATTCGACCGTGGCCGTCCGGGGTCCGCAGCATGGCGACCTCCTGTCGGACGTCGTCGATCCCGATGACACGCTCCACCCAACGCCCCTCGATCGGCGCCCTGCCCTCCAGCTCCATGCCAAGTTCGACGAAGAACGAAATCGTCGCGTCAAGGTCATCGACAACGATGAGAACGTTGTCCATCCGCTGGATCGTCATGCTGAGTCTCCCTGGTGTGGTACGACCACGGTGGCCGCATCCACCCCTGAGACGGAGCCGCCGTGCCGTTCTCGACATCCTCTGCAGCATCCTGTTCCGGACCTGCCCTCTCGATGATCCAACGGTGGCGGCCCAGTCGGGTGGCGCGAAGGGAAGGAATCGACTATCGGGTCAGGTCGGCGGTGGCTACGGTATCCGGATGACCGACACCAGCCGGCCATCGGCGACCGCTGAGGCGGGCTACCAGCCGACGGTCACCGCAGCACATGCCAAGCAGATCCACCGGTGGCACGAGGACGCCTATCAATCGCTGCGAGCGGAGGCCGGGGCGGGGCAGACGTTCGACTACCTGGGGTTGACACTGCACGTGCCACCGGAGGTTATGCCGATCACCCCGGTGTCCGATCTCCTCGGTGAAGCCGTGCTGGCCGAGGTAGAGACCGGTGACCGGGTGTTGGACATGGGCACGGGCAGCGGCGTGAACGCCATCCTCGCGGCGTCCAGGGCGACCGATGTGGTCGCGGTCGACATCAACCCGCGAGCCGTCGAGGCCGCCCGACACAACGCGGCACGCAATGGCGTGTCGGAGCGAATCGACGTACGACAGAGCGATGTGTTCAGCGCGGTCGACGGTGACTTTGATCTGATCATCTTCGATCCACCGTTCCGGTGGTTCGCCCCGCGTGACCTGTTGGAGATGGCTGCCACCGACGCCAACTACGGCGCGCTGACCACGTTCGTCCGCGCTGCCGGCCGGCATCTCCGCGCCAACGGCCGCATGCTGATCTTCTTCGGCACCTCAGGTGACCTCGGTTATCTGCGGCAGTTGCTCGCCGAGGAGGGCTTTACGCCCGAGGTTGTCGCGACCCGGGACGTGGTGAAGGACGGGATGCGGGTGGACTACTACACGTACCGAGTGACCCGAACCGCCTAAACGTCTCACCGGAAAGCTGTGTTGCTGCGCCCTCGTGCACGCCTGTTCTCACTCAGCCGGGCTCGCCTGGCCGCCCCGGTCAGACGGCCTTGGCGCAGGTGCCGGAATCGGGTCCAGGGTACTGGCAGCCACTGGACCCAGGATCCGGAAGTGGGGCCACCCCCTCTGCTCGCCGACGACGGCCAACCGGCCGGACCACCACCGATCACCACAGGCACCATCCAGGCCGGCGCCCCGATCGAGGTCGAACGGCTCGTCAACGCCACCGGTCTGATCGGCCTCGCCGGCCGGCAACACCCCATCGGCTACCACTTCGCCGGCAGGCGCGTCACCGTCCGACTCGACCGCGGCCTCATGCAGATCACCGCCGACGGCGTCCTGCTGCGCAGCCTGCCCAACCCGCTGACACCGGCCGAAGTCGCCCGCATCCGCGACGCCCGCCCCGCCGGACCACCACCAACACCGGCACCCGAACCCGTGCGGGTCGAACGCCGCGTCAGCTGCCGAGGATCCCTGGTCATCGCCGGTCAACGCATCCACGTCGGCATCGCCCACGCCGGAGCAACCCTCACCGTCGAAGCCGCCGACACCACCTTCCGCGTCCACGACGGCGACCAACTCCTCACCGAAGTCCCCCGCACCACCACCAAGCCCATCGCCCGGTTCAAGGCCCGCAAGCCAGAACCAGCCCGACGCACCCCTACAGCACAACCCCCTGTGGAAGTCTGAGCCCATGCAGGCCCCCTCCCCACCTCAGGAAACAATCACGGCCGCCAACAGCCCGGACTGGTCAACCCGGGCCGTCGCAGGACAACAACTCGCCGCCTGGGCCCACCAAGACGCCATCGCCGACATCCTCCAGCGGCTCCTCCTCGACCGCGGCGACACCGCCGTCGTCGAAGCGACCTGCCTGACCCTGCTACGCCGCAACGACATTCACGGCACCAGACTCGTCGCACGAGCAACCACCACAGCTACGGATCTCCTGACCACCGGCCTCGACCACCTCGACCACCTCCACGCCGCCGTCGTGAACTACCTCCTCCCCGACTGGCTCGGCCAGCTCACCGGCACCGTGGACGACTTCCTCATCCTCTGCAACGCCCTAGCCCAAGACCCCGAGCCCACCACAGCAACCGGGGCCAGAGAACTCGCCAGCTGGGCCCGCCCGTAGTCCCGACGACCGAGCAGTACCGCCACCCTGTCCAGTAACAAGATCGTCTAGCCGGACGTGTCACCCACCTCCCGAGACTGATCTGTCACGGACGTCATGAGACCCGACAACTGTCCGGTCTCGGGACCTGCGTGACACATCGTTATCAGGACCTGCGTGACAGCCAGTCGTGGCAACGGTCAGGCGGTCTCCCGAAGCGCTTGGGGGAACGTGGCCTCGGTGATGGTCGCTGTACCGGCCATTGGCATCTGCTCGTGCATCGTGATCACATCGCCGGCTGTCAGACGTCGCCACCGTTCCGGGCTCAACGGTGCTAGACGAACAGCACCGCGCTCGCCGGGTTTGAGGTCCGGCTCGCGCTCGACCCAGATCCGCGCGACGTACAGATCCGGGTTGCCCGCAGCTGTCACGTCCCCGATGTCCCACAGCGGTCGAAGGCGCCCATCGCCTGGTATGGGCATGTGCCGGCCACCTGAAGCAGTGGACTCGACGAGCTGAAGGTCCGCGCGGATAACGCCGTGAAGCACTTCAAACCGACGCCAGTGACACCATCGCTCGGCTCTGTCGAGCTGCATCCAATGAGCGGCCTGGGCGCAGAGGTCCCAGAACGAGGTTTCGGCGGGGTGGACATCGCCAAGCTCCATGAGGATGTCCAGTGCCGCTTCCCAGTCATGGTGTCCGAGGTACTCATTCGCATCGGCCACCGTCCAGCCAGTGCCGCTCGTTGCTGACGCAGGGACGCGAGAGGCGGCCTGGCGAAGAAGGTCGGGGACATCCATGCCGTGATTCTCCAGCAAGGCCCGACGGTCCTGTCTCCGCGCAAGAAGCGGCCCGGTTCGAGATCGTCTAGCCGGATGTGTCACTCACGTCCCGAGACTGATCTGTCACGCAGGTTCTGAGACCCGACAACTTCGCCGCAGCCCGGCCGTTCTCGCCCGGTCGGCCCACTGTCCACGGGATGGCGAGCAGGCTGGTTCGCTCCGTACCCTGGCGACATGGCCGCCCTCGTCGACACCGCTCGGGAAGTTGCGCGGCGCGCGGGTTGCAGGAGAAGGGACTGTCTGCCGGCTACCGCCGGGTCCTGTTCAGCGACGTGTCGATGATCCTGAACGCCGCCGTGGACGACAAAAAGATCGTCAGCAATCCGTTCTCAGCCAACAGCATCCAACGCCCCAGGCACGTCGCCACCAAGGTCCAGCCTTGGTCAGTCGACCGGCTCACCGCGTTTCCCGCGAAGTTGCCAGACCGTTACCGAGTCGCCGTCGACCTAGGCGCGGGCTGCGGACTGCGGCAGGGCGAAATTTTCGCCGTAAGCCCAGACGACCTGGACCCGACCCGGCCAACCCTCCGAGTCGTCCGTCAGGTCAAGCTCGTGCGCGGCGCGCTCATCTTCGCCCCGCCCAAAGGCGGCAAGACGCGAGAGGTACCCGTCCCCTCCTCAGTAGCTCGCCGCCTGGTCGACCACGCCAAGCAGTACGCGCCCGTAGAGGTCACCTTGCCTTGGGGAACCCTGACCGGCGAGCCCACGACTGCCACGCTCTACTTGACGACCGCTGACGGCCTGCCACTCAGCCGCTCGAAGTTCAACCCCGGCATCTGGAAGCCGGCGATCCGCGCGACGGGCATCCCCGACGACCGCCGCAACGGGATGCACGTCCTTCGGCACACCTACGCCTCGGTTCTCCTGGACGCCGGGGAGAGCATCAAGGCGCTCTCGACCTACCTCGGCCACGCCGACCCGGGATTCACCCTGCGGACCTACACGCATCTCCTGCCGACCAGCGAGGACCGCACGCGCCGAGCCATCGACACCGCGTTCGGCGAGGACCAGGCCGCCGGCGATGGGCCGGGAGCCGTTGACGGCCCGAACACGGCATGATCAAGGTTCAACGGCCCTTTGGACTACCCGAAGTGCAGGTCAGGGCACCTGCACTCGTTACTTGGCGTTGAAGTAGCTCGCCTCCGGGTGGTGGACCACGATGGCGTCGGTGGCCTGCTCGGGCATCAGCTGGAACTCCTCGGACAGCTCCACGCCGATCCGCTCCGACCCGAGCAGCTGCACGATCTTCGCCCGGTCCTCCAGGTCGGGGCAGGCCGGGTAGCCGAACGCGTACCGGCAGCCCCGGTAGTCGTTGCGCAGCAGGCCGGCCAGGTCCGCCGGGTCGTCGGCGGCGAGCGGGCGGCCGTCGGGCAGGGTCAGCTCGGCGCGGATGCGCCGGTGCCAGTACTCGGCGAGGGCCTCGGTGAGCTGCACCGAGAGGCCGTGCACCTCCAGGTAGTCGCGGTACTCGTTGCGGGCGAACAGCTTCGCCGCGTACTCGCTGACCGGCTGGCCGACCGTGACCAGCTGCAACGCGACCACATCGAGCTGGTCGCCCTTGGGCCGGAAGAAGTCCGCGAGGCAGAGCCGTCGCTCCTGCCGCTGCCGGGGGAAGGAGAACCGGGCGCGCTCCGCGTGCCCGTTCTCGTCGAGCACCACCAGGTCATTGCCTTCGGAGTACGCGGGGAAGTAGCCGTACACGACGGCTGCCTCCAGCACCTGGTCGGCGATCAGCCGGTCCAGCCAGTAGCGCAGGCGTGGCCTGCCCTCGGTCTCCACCAGCTCCTCGTAGGACGGTCCGCTGCCGCCCCGGGCGCCGTTCAGCCCCCACTGCCCGCGGAAGGTGGCCCGCTCGTCGAGCAGCGCCGCGTAGTCGGCCATCGGCACACCCTTGACCACCCGGGTGCCGAAGAACGGCGGGGTGGGCACCGCCACGTCCGCGGCCACGTCGGAGCGGACCGAGGAGTCGTGCAGCTCCGGCAGCGACTCGCTGACCATCGACCGCTGCCGTTCGCGGCGGGCTCGACGGGCCGCGAGAGCCGCCTCCCGCTCCGGGTCGATCACCGGCGCGCCGCCGCGCTTGGCGGTCATCACCCGGTCCATCAGGGACAGCCCCTCGAACGCGTCCCGCGCGTAGTGCACCTGCCCGGGGAACGTCGACCGCAGGTCGTCCTCGACGTAGGCCCGGGTGAGCGCCGCCCCGCCCAGCAGCACCGGCCAGCGCTCCGCGACCCCGCGGGTGGCCATCTCGGCGAGGTTTTCCTTCATGATCACGGTGCTCTTGACCAGCAGCCCGGACATGCCGATCGCGTCGGCCCGATGCTGCTCGGCGGCGTCCAGGATGGCGCTGATCGGCTGCTTGATGCCGATGTTGACCACCTCGTAGCCGTTGTTGGACAGGATGATGTCGACCAGGTTCTTGCCGATGTCGTGCACGTCGCCGCGCACGGTGGCCAGCACGATCCGGCCCTTGCCGCCGTCCTCGGTGGTCTCCATGTGCGGCTCCAGGTAGGCCACCGCGGTCTTCATCACCTCGGCGGACTGGAGCACGAACGGCAGCTGCATCTGCCCGGAGCCGAACAGCTCGCCGACCACCTTCATCCCGTCCAGCAGGATGTCGTTGATGATCGACAGCGGGGCCCGGCCGCCGGCCATCGCGGCGTCCAGGTCCGCCTCCAAGCCGTTGCGCTCGCCGTCGATGATCCGCCGCTTGAGCCGCTCGTCGAGCGGCAGCGCCGCCAACTCCTGCGCCCGGCTGGCCCGCGCGCTGGTCACGTCGACCCCCTCGAAGAGCTCGAGGAAGCGCTGCACCGGGTCGTACCCCTCGCGGCGCCGGTCGTAGACCAGGTCCAGTGCGACCTCGCGCTGCGCCTCGGGGATCTTCGACATCGGCAGGATCTTGCTGGCGTGCACGATCGCCGAGGTCAGGCCGGCCTGCACGCACTCGTGCAGGAACACCGAGTTGAGCACCTGCCGGGCCGCCGGGTTGAGCCCGAAGGAGATGTTCGAGATACCCAGCGTGAAATTGACCCCCGGATAGCGGCGGGCGATCTCCCGGATCGCCTCGATCGTCTCGATGCCGTCGCGGCGCGTCTCCTCCTGCCCGGTGGCGATCGGGAAGGTCAGCGCGTCGATCAGGATGTCGCCGCGGTCCATCCCCCAGCGGCCGGTCAGGTCGTCGATCAGCCGCCCCGCGACCCGGACCTTCCAGTCCCGGGTACGCGCCTGCCCCTCCTCGTCGATGAGCAGCGCGACCACCGCCGCGCCGTGCTCCCGCACGACCGGCATCACCCGCGCGTACCGGGAGTCGGGGCCGTCACCGTCCTCGAAGTTCACCGAGTTGACCACGCACCGGCCGCCGAGCATCTCCAGCCCGGCCTCGACGACGGCCGGCTCGGTGGAGTCCAGCATGATCGGCAGCGTCGACGCGGTGGCGAACCGACCGGCCAACTCCCGCATGTCCTGGGTGCCGTCGCGGCCGACGTAGTCCACGCAGAGGTCGAGCAGGTGCGAGCCGTCGCGCGCCTGACTGCGGGCGATCTCCACACAGGCCCGCCAGTCGCCGGCCAGCATCGCCTCCCGGAACGCCTTGGAGCCGTTGGCGTTGGTCCGCTCCCCCACCATCAGCACCGAGGCGTCCTGGGCGAACGGCACCGGGTGGTACACCGACGAGACGCCGGCTTCGTGCCGCGGCTCACGCGACGCGGCCGTGACGCCGTGCAGCCGCTCGGCCAGCACCCGGATGTGCTCCGGCGTGGTGCCGCAACAGCCGCCGACCAGGCCCACGCCGTACTCGGTGCTGAACCGCTCCAGCGCGTCGGCCAGCTCCACGGGAGTGAGCGGGAAGTACGCGCCGTCGGCGGTCAGCACCGGCAGGCCGGCGTTCGGCATCACCGACAGGGGGATGCGGGAGTGCTGCGACAGGTACCGCAGGTGCTCGCTCATCTCCGCCGGGCCGGTGGAACAGTTCAACCCGATCAGGTCCACCCCGAGCGGCTCGATCGCCGCCAGCGCCGCGCCGATCTCACTGCCCACCAGCATCGTGCCGGTGGTCTCCACGGCGACGTGGCAGATGATCGGCACCGGCTGGCCCAGCTCGGCCATCGCCCGCTTCGACCCGACCACCGCCGCCTTGACCTGGAGCAGGTCCTGGCAGGTCTCGATGATCAGCGCGTCCGCCCTGCCGACGATCAGCCCGGCGGCGTTCTCCTGGTACGCGTCGCGCAGGGTGGCGTAGTCGGCGTGCCCGAGGGTGGGCAGCTTGGTGCCCGGCCCGATCGAGCCGAGCACGAACCGGGGCCGCTGCGGGGTGCTGGCCGCGTCGGCGGCCTCCCGGGCGATCCGGGCCCCCGCCTCGGACAGCTCCCGGATGCGGTGCGGGATGTCGTACTCGCCGAGGTTGGCCAGGTTGGCGCCGAACGTGTTGGTCTCCACGCAGTCCGCGCCGGCGGCCAGGTAGGCGTCGTGCACTCCGCGCACCACGTCCGGCCGGGTGACGTTGAGGATCTCGTTGCATCCCTCCAGCCCGTCGAAGTCGTCGAGCGTGAGGTCCGCGGCCTGCAGCATCGTGCCCATCGCCCCGTCGGCGATGAGGATCCGGTCGGCCAGCACATCCATCAACGAAGTCCGCACCCGTTCAGGTTAGTGCGGTCGCCATCGCACCCCACCGCCGTCCGCGCCCGATCCCATATTGTGTCAGCGGGATCACCCTGTCCGGTTCGTCATTGTATGCCTGGTCGTGGGTCCGGCCGACCGGCGCGGCCGACGGGCCGCACCCCGGCCCGGCACGTAGGCTGACGGACGTGAAGGACAACAGGGACGCCACCGTGCCCCACGGCCCGACGACCGGGCACGGTCCCGGCGTCGGCCGCGACAAGCAGGGTGAGGTGACGGCGTGACCGAGTTCGACGGACTGCCGGTGCTGCGGTCCCCGGTGGCCATCGCCGCGTTCGAGGGCTGGAACGACGCGGCCGACGCGTCCACCGCCGCGGTCGAGCACCTGGAGCAGGTGTGGAACGCCCGGCCGGTCACCGAGCTGGATCCGGAGGACTTCTACGACTTCCAGGTCAGCCGGCCGACCATCACGATGGCCGACGGGGAGACCCGCCGGGTGGAGTGGCCGACGACCCGCTTCATGGTGGCCAGCCCGGAGGGTACCGATCGGGACGTGGTGCTGATCCGGGGCATCGAGCCGAGCATGCGCTGGCGGACGTTCTGCGAGCAGGTGCTGGAGATCTGCCACAGCCTCGAGGTGGAGCGGGTGGTGCTTCTCGGCGCGTTGCTCGCCGACGTGCCGTACACCCGGCCGCTGCCGATCAGCGGCAGCGCCTCCGACGCGCAGGCCGCCGAGCGCTACCAGCTCACCCCCACCCGGTACGACGGGCCGACCGGCATCGTGGGCGTGCTGCACGACGCGTGCAGCCGTGCCGAGGTGGACGCCGTGTCGTTCTGGGTGCACGTGCCGCACTACGCCAACAACCCGCCCTGCCCGAAGGCCACCCTCGCCCTGCTGCACCGGGTCGAGGAGGTCGTCGACCTGCCGGTGCCGATGGCCGACCTGGCCGAGGAGTCCGCCGAGTGGGAGCAGCGTGTGCGCAGCGCCGCCGAGCAGGACGCCGAGCTCGGCGAGTACGTCCGCGAGCTGGAGGAGCGGGTCGGCGACGAGGGGATCACCCCGTTGACCGGTGACGAGATCGCTCAGGAGTTCGAGAAGTACCTGCGGCGTCGGGGCGGTTCGGCGGGCCCCACCGCCGGCTCCTGGTAACGCCTCTCCCCCGTTCACGTTCGGGCCCTGGACCTTCTGGTCCGGGGCCCGTTTTCGTCTTCTCCCGGGTGTGCGGGGTGGCGAGGTCACACCCTCTAGGGCATCCTAGGAACCTAGCTGTGATCAAGGAGGCGGGTATGCAGATCAACCCCGGGGCCGCGGAGTTCCCGCACCGGCAGATCGCCGCGCAGCTCAAGGCCCAGGTCCGCCGCGGTGACTGGGCGCCGGGCGAGCGGCTGCCGTCCATCCCGGCCATCGCCGAGATGTTCGGCGTCGCCAAGCAGACCGTGCAACGCGCCGTCGACCAGCTGCGGGTCGAGGGCATTCTGATCACCAAACCCGGCTCCGGTACGTACGTCCGGGGCACCCGCCGCCGGCTCAACCGGCTCTCCCGCGGCCGGTACGGCGGCTTCCGCGGCTACCACACCGACCTGGCCGCCCGGTACCGGCAACAGCTCGTCTCGGTCGGCCGCTCCCCCGCCCCGGCCGAGGTCGCCGACGCGTTCGGGGTGCCCGACGGCACCGACCTGCTCTGCCGCCGGCACCTCGTGCGCACCGACGACTCCCCCGTCGAGGTGGGCGCCTCCTGGTTCCTGCCCGCCGACACCGCCGGCACCTCGCTGGAGCGCGCCGAGGCGTTCGGCCGGCCGCTCTACCAGGAGGCCGAGGAGGCCACCGGACGGCGGTACGTCTCAGCCACCGACACGATCAGCGCGCGCCAGCCCAGCCGGGACGAGGCCGAGACCCTTCAGATCCGGCCCGACACGCCGGTGCTGCACCTGCTGCACGTCGCGTACGACGCCCACCACAAGCCGATCGAGGTGGCCCAGGCCACCTGGCCCGGCCCAATGACCACCCTCACCGAGGAGTACAAGATCCCCGCCCCAACCCCAGACCCAACCCCCGACTCGGGCCTGGTCCTGGGCTGAACCGGACCCCCAGCTCAGCGCCTGCCCCCTGCTCACTCCTGTCGACCATGAGGTTGACGGGTCCAGCAGAGATCGAATCGCCCGCCAACGTCATGATCGACTCGACGTTGCGCGGTGATCGACTCGGCTTCCTGGAAATCGGTGCGTCGCACCGGCCCGGACACCGCGCCTTCATGGAAACCGAGTCGATCACGACGCGACGCAGCGCAGCGCAGCGCGGCGGCGCTGGTGGTTAGAGGTGGATGCCGAGGAGGGCGTCCACCGTCTTGGCGAAAAGGGCTGGGGCCTCCGGGTCGTCCTTCGCGCCGGCGAGGGTTGCGTCGGCCCAGTTGTCGGCGACGGCCAGGGCACCGGGGCTGTCGAGGTCGTCGGCCAGGCGTTCGCGTACCCCGGCCAGCAGCTCGGCCCCGGACGGCCCGGCGGGCGCGGCGGCGGCCCGGCGCCAGCGCGCCAGCCGCTCCTGAGCGGCGGTCAGCAGCTCGTCGGTCCACGTGCGGTCGCTGCGGTAATGCCCGGACATCAGGGCCAGCCGGACCGCCATCGGGTCGACCTTGTCGGCGCGCAGCCGGGAGACGAAGACCAGGTTGCCGCGGGACTTGGACATCTTCTCGCCGTCCAGGCCGATCATTCCGGCGTGCACGTAGTGCTCCGCGAACGGCGCCTGACCGGTGAGCCGCTCGGCGTGCGCGGCGGACGCCTCGTGGTGCGGAAACAGCAGGTCGTTGCCGCCGCCCTGCACGTCGATCCGGTCGCCGAGCAGGTTCAGCGCGATCACCGCGCACTCGATGTGCCAACCGGGGCGGCCCGGGCCCAGCTCCCCGCCCGGCCAGGACGGCTCGCCCTCGCGGGCGCCACGCCACAGCAGCGGGTCCAGCGGGTCGCGTTTGCCGGCCCGGTCCGGGTCACCGCCGCGCTCCGGGAAGATCTCCAGCATCTGCTCCCGGGTCAGGTTGGACTCGTAGCCGTACCGGCCGGTGGCGGAGACGTCGAAGTAGACGTCGCCGGTGCCGTCGTCGAGCTGGTACGCGGCCCCGTCCTTGAGCAGCACCTCGACCTTGTCGGCGATGTCCGGGATCGACTCGACCGCGCCCACGTAGTGCTCCGGCGGGATGATCCGCAGCGCCTCCATGTCCTCCCGGAACAGCGCCGTCTCGCGCATCGCCAGGACCACCCAGTCCTCGCCGTCACGGGCGGCCCGCTCCAGCAGCGGGTCGTCGATGTCGGTGACGTTCTGCACGTACCGCACCGGACGGCCGGCGTCGCGCCACACCCGCTGCACCAGGTCGAAGGTGATCATGGTGGCGGCGTGACCCAGGTGCGTGGCGTCGTACGGGGTGATGCCGCAGACGTACATGCTCCCCGCGTCGGCCGGCTCACTCGGGTGGACACCCTGCCGTGCCGAGTCGTACAACGCCAACGGCTCGCCCCTGCCCGGCAGCCGTGGCACCTCGTGTCCCGCCCAAGACTCCATGGCCTCAGCCTAGCCAGCCCCACGACCGCCCCGGGCCGCCCCACGGGTGATCAAAATGACAGTGGATCACATGGGCGGCCAGGGCACCGCCGGCCAGTCCTCGGACGGCTGCGGGAAACGGCCGGTCTGCCGCAACACGTCGATCCGGGCGGCCAACTCGGCGATCTCGCTGATCGTCAGGTGGTCGGCCAGCTCCGCGCCGAGCGCCCCGGAGACCTGGCCGGCGAGCCCGTCGAGCATCTCCACGGCGTCCGGTGGCAGCTGCTTCCCGGACCAGCCCCAGAGGACCGTACGCAGCTTGTCCTCGACGTGGAAGCTCACCCCGTGGTCCACGCCGTAGATCCGGTCGTCGGCGCCGACCAGCACGTGGCCACCCTTACGGTCGGCATTGTTGATCACCGCGTCGAGCACCGCGAGCCGGGCCAGCCGCGGGTCGTCGGCATGTGCCAGCGCGTACGCGGCGCCGTCGTCGTCACGGGCGGCGGCGATCGGGAACCAGCGCGGCGGCAGCTCCTCGGCGGGCACGAACCCGACCAGCGGCTCGGCGTCCTCCGGCTCGTCGATCCAGAGCTGGCAGGAGCCTGGCCCGAACGGGCCGTCCCGGAGCACGGTGGGCGGCACCAGGTCCCAGCCGCTGTCCCGGGAGACCAGGTACGCGGAGACCTCCCGGCCCGCGAGGGTGCCGTCGGGGAAGTCCCAGAGGGGGCGCTCGCCACGGACCGGCTTGTAGACACAGCGCGCAGAGAGGTCGTCCAGCGTCAGGATGCCGCGCAGGGTGGTGTTCGACGCGTCGACCAGCCGCCCCTCCAGGTCGAGCGCGCCGTCACGCAACAGCCGCAGCGCGGCGTCGCCGTCCTGGCGGGGCTGGAGGCCGGACGACGTCACCGGTGGTAACCGTTGTGCCGCGGGCAGAGGTGCCCGGCGGGGTCCAACGGCTGGCCGCACAGCGGGCACGGCGGCCGGCCCGCGTTCACCACTCGCCGGGCCCGCTCGATGAACTGGCGGGTTGCCTGCGGGGTGAGCCGGACCCGGAGCCGGTCCAGGTCCTCGTCCGGCTCGTCGTCCTCGTCGTCGTCCTCGTCGTCCTCGTCGTCCAGCTCGACCTCGGCTTCCACCTCGCCGGCGGCGATCGCTTCGATCACCACGGTCGCGGTGTCCACGTCGAAGGCCAGCCCGAGGGTCCCGACCCGGAACTCCTCGTCGACCGGAGTGTCCAGCGGCTCGTTGTCGCCCACCACCGGCGCCAGCTCGGGCAGGTCCACGCCGAAGCGCCGCTGCGCCTCGGTGAGCAGCTCTTCCAGCTTCTCGGCGAGCAGGGACACCTGGACCTTCTCCAGCGCGACGCTGACCAGCCGGCCGCCGCCGCGAGCCTGCAGGAAGAACGCGCGCTCCCCCGGCGGGCCGACGGTCCCGGCGACGAACCGCTCCGGCGGCTCGAAGACGTGCACCTGGTGGGTCATACCCACGACCCTATCCGGCCCGCCATGGCATCGCGCACCCCACCGACCCGAATCGCCCTGGCGGCGGCGCGCCCGGCGTACCGGTGGCTGTACCCGGGCGTGGCGACCTCTCGGCCGCCTGCCGGCACCCGAGACGGCGTCATCGCGGCGCACCAGCCCCACCGCCGACGGCCGCGTCGGAATCACCCGCGCGGGTCGCCCGCCGACGCCGCTTGCGCGGCGGCGGCACCAGGGCGGCGAGATCGCCGCCGGTGTCGTTGAGCCGGACCAGAAAGGGCCGCAGCGGCGTGAACCGGATCGCGGTCACCGACGCCGGGTCGGCCACGATCCGCTGAAAAAGATCCAGGTGTACGCCGAGCGCGTCCGCCACGATGGCCTTGATCACATCACCGTGGCTGCACGCCAGCCAGACCGCCTCAGGCCCGTGCTCGGCGCTCACCCGGGCGTCCCACGAGCGCACCGCCGCCACCGCACGCGCCGCCATCGCGGCCATCGCCTCCCCGTCCGGGAAGACCACCGCGCTGGGGTGCTGCTGGACCACCGGCCAGAGCGACTCCTTGGCGAGCTTCTTCAGTGGCTGTCCCTCCCAGCTGCCGTAGTCACACTCGATCAACCCCTCCTCAACCACCGGAGCGGCCTGCGGAAGCGCCAGTTCCAGGGTCTGCCGGCAGCGGATCAGCGGACTGGTCACCACCGCCGCGAGCGGCACCTCCCGCAGCCGCTCGCCCACCGCGGTCGCCTGGGCCCGGCCCGTCTCGTCCAACTCGACGGGCTGGCGGCCGGCCAGCCCACCGTCCGCGTTCGCGGTGGTCCGGCCGTGTCGCAGAAGCAGAAGGGTCGCCACGGGACCACCCTATGACCTGTTCCAGGCCTTCGACCGTCGCGGGGTTCCTGGGTGGGGCGTGGTCGGATGTCGTATTTGCCTCGGGGTTGCATTGCGGGATCCGCCACCGCCCATCCTGGGTCCGGCGCACCGAGGTGCGTGTAACTCTGGCTTTGGCCGGTGTGCCGGGTTGGTGCGGGGTGGGGCCCGCCGTGCCCGGCGCAGGGATCAAGCCTGACCGCCCGGAGCCGGGCACGGCGGGCCCCACCCCGCACCAACCCGGCACACCGGCCAACCGACCCCGCAGAACGGCAGGCCCAGCAGAGAGGCACGCCGCGGAAGGCGCACCGGCGTCAAGGCACAGGCAGGCTGGCGCCCGTCGGATACTCCGACGGACGCCAGCCTGAGGTGCTACCGGGCCCTGCCCGGGTTCGCGGTGCCGATCAGTGCGCGGCCCCACCAAAGCGCTGGCGACGACGCCACGCGAGGGTCAGCAGCAGCATGACCGCGCCGGCGCCGACCAGGCCGCCGCCGAGCTTCATGGGCGTGCTGAGGCTGCTACCAGTGACGGGCAGCGGCTGCTTCTTGTGCAGCACCCGAAGCTCCGTGCTGGCGCTCCGGTCGGACTCCCGACCGGCGGTGAAGGTCAGCAGACCCGTCACCGACGGCCGGTAGCTCTTGCTGAACCGGCCCTGGTAGTTGGTACGCGCCGTGAAGTTCAGCGGCGCGCTCGCCTGGTACGCCACCGGGGCCATCGCCACGGTGCTGCCGTCGCTGCGCCGGCGCCTGACCGGCGGCCGGGGCCGCCAGCGGCGTGACCGACACGACGATGTTGACGGTCTCGTTCCGACCGAAGCCGGTGCCGGTCAGCACGACCGTCTCGCCGAGGTAGATCGTCGGCCGGTTGACGGTCAGCAATGGGGGTGCGGGCACGTACGGCGGTGGCTGTGGCGTGTCCGTGATCGACGGCGACGGCTGCGGCTGCGGCTGCGGCTGCGGCTGTGCCGCCCCCGCCGCGGTCGGCACGGCCACCACGGCCAGGCCGACCGTGAGCGCCATGATGATGCGGGATAGCCGCATGATTGGTTCCCTCCTACTGGTCACAGCTTGGTGCGGAGTGAACTCGGGTGGTCCAAGGGCTGGCGGTGGGGGTCAGCCACAGCTCGGCCTGTCCGACGCCGGTCTTCGCGGTCAACACGGTGACCTCTAAGACCCGTTCGGCGCCGGGGCTCGCCTCGACGTTGGCCGTGGCGACCTGCCGGCGTCGTTCGGTGCCGCTGCCCATGGCGATCTCCGTGCCGTCGAGGCGCGCGTCGAGCACACTTCCGCCCGCCGGACTGAAGATCGACACCAGCGTGCGGATGGTGTACGGGTCCCCTGCCATGCCGAGGCCGAGGACCGACTCACTGAGTCCGGACTTCGGCGCCGTCGAGCGCAGGGTCACCCGCAGCCGGAGCTCACGGCGGCCGTCGGGCCGGCATTCACCGACCGTGAGGTTCGCCGTCGGCCGCAGGTAGTAGCCGAGCTTCGCGCCGCTGCCGTCGTTGAGGAACACGCCGACCGTCGGCACGGTGTCCTGTTCCGGAAGCGTCCCGGCCATCCGGCTGTCGCCGAACGTCCGCTGTTCCTCCGGTCGGGCACTCCAGAACAATATCCGGCGTTCGGTGATAGCACGGTCGAAAGCGGACAACAACACCCGAGGGTTGACATTCTTCTTAAAAAAGGCGTCAAACACCGCCGCGGCGGACGCCGTGAAGAACGCGTCCTGCTCCTTGATGTCCAACCGCTGGTAGGTGTCGCTGAGCAGGGTCTGCACGACCTTTTCGCTGGCCAGCGGGACGCCGCCGGGCACCAGGACCGGGCCGGTCGCCTTGAGCAGGTAGGACAGCACCACCGGGTCGACGGCGAGCACGCCGTCGACCGTGGTGCCGGTCTTGCGGCGGATCATCTCCCGGTACAGCGCGGCGGCGGTCGGGAAGTGCGGGGTCAGATTGACGTCGGCGGGATAGATGCCGGGCAGATCGGTCCAGACCGCCTTGACCTCGGCGGGCAGCTTCAGTGCGGGGCTGAACCGGCCGAGGGAGGCGCTGCTGCCCTGCTGGCCCATCTTGACCTGGCCGTTCTCGGCCTCGATCATCGCGTACGCGCCGAACATGCCGCCGGTGGCGCGCAACTCGGCCAGGTTCTGCGAGACCAGCAGGTACCGACGCGGGCCGTTCGCGCCGAGTAGCGGCGGCAGCAGTCGTGCGCCCTGGTCGGCGGCCGTGGTGAGGCCGGCCAGCCGGTCGATCTCGCCGCGCAGGTCGGTCAACGCCTGCCGGATCTGGCTGACCAGCCGGTCGGCGGGCACCGCGGCCAGGTCGCGACGGGTGCGCTGCACCGCGCCGTCCACCCGGGACAGCTCGGCGGACGCCCCGCTGAGCCGTGCCAGATCCAGCCGACCCTCGGTCGGCACCAGGCTGGTCAGGTCCATCCGGAGCAGCGTCGGGATCTCCTGCCGGGCCAGTTCGTCGATGGCCACGGCGATCTGTCGGACCGCGCCGAGATCATCACCGGCGATCGGGGTACGTCGACCGAGCTTCCAGGCAGGGTCGGCGGTCGCGGCCCGGGCCGCGCCGGACTGCTCCTGGAGGGCGGCGAGGGTCCGCAGGGCACGATCGGTGTCCCCACCGACCACCTGGGCGCTCAGCTCGCGGGCCAAGCCAGCGGCGTTGAGCAGGTGGGCCCGGGCCTGCCAGCCGCGGAAGCCGATCCACCCGCCGGTCGCGAGCAGCAACGAGCCGACCACCAGGGCACCCAGGAGGGCCCGTCGCAGTCGGGCACGCCGGCGACGCCTGGACCGGCTTCGCCGCCGGCTCGGTCGTTCGCTCTCCTCCGTCACACCACACTCCCATTTGGTGGAATCGGACAGAAGGTCCGATATCCCTGACGTTCTTAGCATGCGTCGAGGGACTACGTACCGTTTAGCGATTCTCGTCCTTTACGCGAGGTTCCCTCGCGGGTCGACGCGCTCGGTGACCCGGCCGGCCGCCTCGTGCAGCAGCCGCTCGATCCGGTCCACTCCGGCCGGCAACGACATCTCCCGCAGGTACGCCTCCCGGCCCCGGCGGCCCATCTCCGCGCGCGCGGACGGGGGGATGGTGGCGGCAAGCCAGAACCGGTCGGCCAGCGCGGCCCAGTCCTCCGGCGGGCAGGACAACCCGGCCCGGACGCGTTCCACCAGGTCGGCGGTGTCCCCGCCGGCCGACGCGACCACCGGCGCGGCGCAGGAGAGCGCGGCCTGCAGCTTGCCGGGCACCATGCCCCGCAGCTCCGGCAGGTCGCGCAGCATGACGAGCTGGTAGTCGGCGGCGGCGTACAGCTCGGGCATGTCCACCGGGGAGCGTCGCTCCACGAAGCGGACGTTCTCCGCGCCCAGGTCGGCGGCGAGCCCCCGCACCCGCCGCTCGTCGCTGCCCGAGCCGACCAGGACCAGCTCCATCGTGCGGTCCAGCGCCGCGGCGGCCCGTACCGCGGTCTCCAGCCCCTGCCGGGCACCGATGGTCCCGGCGTGCATCACCACGCACCGACCGTCGCGCCCGACCAGCTGGCGGGCCGCCGGCCCGGGCGTCGCCGGGTGGAAGATCCGCTCGTCGGTCCAGTTCAGCACCAGCCGGACCCGGGCCGGGTCCGCGCCGGCGGCGACCACCAGGTCCCGCATCGACGGCGCGGCCACGGCGACCCGCGCGGCGGCCCGGTAGACGCGGGCCATCGCGGCGCCCATCCGTGCCGCCCAGCGTCCGTCGCCGGCCTCGTCACCGCCGTCGCGCGCCCAGACGTCCTGCACGTGCACCACCGCCGGCACCCGGCCGAGCAGCCGGAGCACTCCGGCGGCGGCGAATGTGGTGGCCGGCAGCTGAAAGACGTAGAGCGCGTCCACGCCGCCGAGGAACCGGCGTGCGGTCAGCGTCGCGCTGCCGGCGAAGGAGAGATAGCTGGCCATCCTGCCGCCGGTGGACGCGCCGCCACCAGAGTACCGGGGCACTCGACGCACGGACAGCCGCTCGCTGTGCGTCTCGTGGTGCCAGTGCTGGCGCCAGCCCGGGTAGACGTGCCCACCCGGGTAGTCCGGGAACCCGGTGAGCACCCGAACCTCGTGCCCCCGTGCGGCCAACTCCTCGGCGAGGCTGCCGGGGATGAACGCCGGCTCGGGCGGAAAGTGGTACGACAGGATGCCGATCTTCATCGGGCCACCGCCGTCCACGATGGATCCGCCTCGGTCGGCGCGGCACCGCGACCGGCGGGGGCCCGGTCCGCGTACGATGCCGACAACCCCTCCCCGCGCGGCCACCGGCGTCGACGCACCGCGCCAGCGGTGCGTCGGCCCGCGTCCGTACCGATGAAAGGGGCACCAATGGTCGACCGCGTGCTGTTCGTCTGCCACGCCAACCTGTGCCGGTCGCCGATGGCCGAGTACCTGGCCCGCCGACTGCTCGCCGACCGGCCGGTCACCGTGGCCAGCGCCGGCACCGACGCGATGGACGGACTCGCCATGCACCCGTACGCCATGGAGATCGCCGCCGAGGCCGGCGCGAACCCGGCGCCGTTCCGCAGCCGGGCGCTGCGCGCCGAGCATCTGGCGGACGCGACGCTGGTGCTGACCGCGACCCGGCGCCAGCGGTCGGTCTGCACCGCGCTGGCGCCGGCCGCGCTGCACCGGACGTTCACCCTGCGCCAGTTCGGCCGGTTGGCCGCGGCGGCTGAGCCGCAGGCCGAGTCGGCCGACGACTCGCTGCGGGCCGCGATCGCCGCCGCCGCCCACGCCAGGGGGCGGCTGCAACCCGCCGCCCCCGACGCGGACGACCTACGGGACCCGATCGGCGGCACCGCCGCCGACTTCCGACGCTGCGCCGAGGAGATCGAACGATCGCTACGACCCCTCGCCGCGCTCATCGGGGCAGCCGGGTGAGTTCCTGGGTGCGGTCGCTGACGCCGTTGACCCCGGTGCTCTCGCTGTGCTGGGCGGGCGTCGCCCGGTCGGTCGGGACCGACGGCGTGGCCGTGGAGGCGACCACCCGGTAGGCCTCGTACTGGTACGCCTCGGCCTTGGCCACCTTGGCCATGTTCAGCACGCAGCCGAGCAGCCGTACCGAGACCGAGTGCAGGGAGCGGGCCGCCGCGGCCACCTGGGTCCGGGAGGTCCGACCCTGCTGGGTCACCAGCAGCGCGCCGTCGGCCTGCACGGCCACCACCACACCGTCGGTCACCGCGAGCAGCGGCGCGGTGTCGATGATCACGATGTCCGCCGACTCGCGCAGTGCCAGCAGCAGGTCCGCCATCGCCTTGGAGCCGAGCAGCTCACTCGGGTTTGGCGGGGCGGAACCGCTGGGCAGCACGAGCAGGGACTTGTCGCCCCAGCGCTGCACCACGTCGCCGACCTGGACGTCACCGACCAGTACGTCGGTGAGGCCGACCCCGGCGTCCAGGCCCAGGTACTCATCGACCTTGGGGCGGCGCAGGTCCGCGTCGACCAGCAGCACCCGCCAACCCGCCTCGGCCAACGCGATGGCCAGGTTGCAGGAGAGCGTGGTCTTGCCCTCGCCCTGCAGAGCGCTGGTCACGGCGATGACCCGGGCCGGCTCGTGCACGTCCACGAAGCGCAGGTTGGTGCGCAGCTTGCGGACCGCCTCGGCCCGCGCCGAGGTCGCGGCGTCGCCGACGATCAGCGGTGCGGAGCGCGCGCCGCTCTCGAACGGGATCTCACCGAGCAGCGGGCTCCCGGTGGCACGTTGCAGACCGGCGGCGTCGCGCAGCCGCACGTCGGCCACGCCGCGCATGATCGCCAGGCCGACGCCGAGCAGCAGACCGGCCAGCCCGCCGAGGGTCATGTTCCGTACCGGCTGCGGCGAGACCGGGCTGGCGCTGACCCGGGGACCGCTGACCACCTCGATCTTGATCGGGGCCTTGCCCTCGGGTGGCGTCTCGACCCGCTGCACGAGCTCGACGAACTTCGCGGCGAGGGTCTCTGTCACCCGCAGCGCCCGACTCTGGTCGGTATCGGTGATCGACGCGCGCAGCAGCACGGTGCCGGCCTCGGTGGAGGTGCTCACCCGGCGCTGCACCTCGTCCGCGGTGAGCCCGACCGGGTTCTCGGCCACCACGCTCTGCGCGAGTCGGTCGCTGCTGAGCAGGTCGGCGTACGACTTGACGCGCTGCTGAAGGAAGAGCCCACCCTGATAGGCGTCGGCGACGCCCTGGTTGGGGGTGGTGACGAAGAACGTCACCGAGGCGACGTACCGGGGTTGGGCCCGTACGGTCACGAACGCCGAGACGCCCAGGGCCACCATGACGGTGACCAGCACGACCCACCAGTGCCGACGCACGTGGCGCAGTTGGCGGAGCAGGTCCATCAGGCGCGCCTCCGTGCCGGTCCGGTTACGCCAAAGAACTTCACGAAAACCCCCAAGGTCGTTTGTAAACTCGTGAAACCATTAAAGCCGCTCATACGCCTTATGTCCGGAGTTATGCGTTTTCAGCGGTGACAGTGCGCCCGCATGCCCAACCCGAGAAACGTCCATTCGGCAGCGGTGACATCGGGGAAAAGTCGACAGCCGATCGGCCGGCACCGGATCGCCCCTGCGGTCGCCGGCACGGACGAGCCCGGATAGGGTCGACAGCGGTGTGCCGGGAAGCCTGGTCGGCGAATGGATTCCTGCCGTCCCGACATCCCGAGGTGAGCGCCGCCGATGATCGACCGCACCCCACCGTCCGACCGGTCCCGGCCGCCACGGCTGTTCTCCCGATCGTCCTGGCCTGAGGCCCGGCACCTGGCCGACGTGCTGCGCACCGAGACCGTCGGCGGCGCGCTGCTGCTGCTCGGCGCCGTGCTCGCGCTGCTCTGGGCGAACTCCCCGTGGGCCGACTCGTACGCGCGGCTGAGCCACTGGGCGCCCTGGCCCGGCGGCGCACGCTGGCACCTCGACCTGGACCTGGCCACCTGGGCCGCGGACGGCCTGCTGGCCATCTTCTTCTTCGTGGTGGGCCTGGAGCTCAAGCGGGAGTTCGTCGCCGGTGAACTGCGCGACCCACGCCGCGCCGCGCTGCCGGTGGTGGCCGCGCTCGGCGGAATGCTGCTGCCCGCGCTGATCTACCTGGCGGTCGTCCTGACCGCGGGCGGGGAGGGGCTGCGCGGCTGGGCGATCCCGACCGCCACCGACATCGCCTTCGCGCTGGCCGTGCTCGCCGTGGTCAGCTCACACCTGCCCCAGGGCCTCCGCGCCTTCCTGCTCACCCTCGCGGTGGTCGACGACCTGTTCGCGATCACCATCATCGCGATCTTCTACACCGCCGACTTCCATCCGGCACCGCTGCTCGCCGCGCTGGCGCCGATCGCGCTCTTCGCCCTGCTGGTGCGGCGCGGGCGCACCTGGTGGTGGGCGCTGATCCCGCTCGCGGTGGCCACCTGGGCCCTGGTGCACGCCTCCGGGGTGCACGCCACGGTGGCCGGTGTCCTGCTCGGATTCACCGTGCCGGTGCTGGCCACCCGCAGCCGGGCGGGCGGCGCGCAGGCCGCCGACCGGCCGGCGGTCGGTGCGAGCGGGGATGCCGGCGGGCTCGCCGCGCACCTGGAACACCGCTGGCGACCGGTGTCGGCCGGCTTCGCGGTGCCGGTCTTCGCCCTGTTCGCCGCCGGCGTGACGCTGCGCGGCACCGACCTGGGCGCCCTGGTGACCGACCCGGTGGTGATCGCCATCGTCGCCGGCCTGGTATTCGGCAAGAGCATCGGAATCTTCGGGGCGACCTACCTGCTGGCTCGGTTCACCCGCGCCGAACTGGACGAGGACATCACCTGGTCCGACCTGCTCGGGATCGCGATGCTGGCCGGCGTCGGGTTCACCGTGTCGCTGCTCATTGGCGACCTGGCGTTCGGCGCCGGCAGCACGGCCGACGACCGGGTCAAGGCGGCCGTGCTGACCGGGTCGTTGATCTCCGCCGGGTTGGCCGCCATCGTGCTGGTACGTCGCAACGCCGTGTACCGGCGGGTGGCGGAGCGGGAGCGGCTGGACGCCGACGGCGACGGCGTGCCCGACGTCTATCAGCGCAACGGCGACCGCTGACCGGGACGCCCAGCCCGGCGGCCGACCGCAGCGCTTTCCCGGCGGCCGCCGTCGACCGGGGCCCGCCGCCACCGTCCGGTCAGCGGCCGCGTTCGGCGGGCCGGCGCTCCTCGGTCTCCTCGGACAGCGCCTCGGCCGCCGGCTCGGTCAGGTCGTCGCCGGGCACCGCCACCTCCTCGGCGAGGTCCTGTTCGTCCGGCTTCCCGCCGGGCGGCGGCTCGGGAGCGGTGGCATCGCCGGCGAAGCCGTACTCGTTCGGTTCGTCGTGCCTGCTCATGTGGTCGTCCTTCCACGTGCGCCGGTTTCGCCTCGTACCGCCAACGGTAGGTGGTGATCGTCCGCGGCGCAGGGCCGCCGGAATTGTCGACGCGACCGCGGCGGGAAGGCGCCCAGCGCCACCCCGAGCAACTGGCGCAGCGCGACGATCGCCGCCGAGCCGACCAGGGAAGCCCAGCTCGGATCGCCGGCCAGCCGGAGCAGACCGGCCGCGGTCAGCAGGTCCAACAGCACCCGGACGGCGCTCCGGCCGGCCCCGGTGCTGAGCAGGGTCACCACCGCGGCGACCACGGCCAAGGCGGTCACCACGGTGACCAGCGCGCCCATCACGTGGAGCGCTCCCCCTCGGTCACCTGCCGCTGCTCCTGACGGATCTCCCGACCCAGGAAGTAGTTCAGCGCCGTCCGGATCGTGGCGATCGCGGCGAGCTGACCGATCTGGGTGAACGACGGGGACACCGCGGTGCGCAGCACGTCGGCCGCCAGCTGGAACTCCAGACCGAGGGTCAGAAACCGGCCCAGGGTGAGCCGGATCGGCGTGAAGACAGCGGCGGTGCGGTGTCGCAGCCCCTCGACCACGAACCGCACCGCCGCCCAGACCGCGCCGACGAAGATCACCAGAGCGCCCGCGACCTCCACCACGGCGACCAGTACCGCGTCGCCCTGGCGCAGGAGCTCCGCCGTATCCACCCCGGGCCGTTACCCGCCACCGGCGCGGGTAGTCGGCGCTCAGGTCAGCTGGCTCACCGCCTCCAGGATCAGCCAGAGGCCGCAGATGGCGAAGAGCACCGCGGCGCCGTACTTGATGGCCTTCTCCGGCAGGCGGCGGCCGAGCATGCGGCCGACCAGGATGGCCAGCGCGTCCGCGGCCACCATGCCGATGGTCGAGCCCAGCCAGGTGCCGAACCAGCCGTACTTGGTGGCCAGCGTGATCGTGGCGAGCATCGTCTTGTCGCCCAGTTCGGCCAGGAAGAACGCCACCGAGACCGCGATGATCGCGGACTTGCTGGTCTTCTCGGCCTTGCGCTTCTCCTCGTCGGTCAGGCTGTCCCCGCGCAGGGTCCACGCGCCGAAAGCGAGGAACGCCAGGCCGGCCACCAGGGTGATCCACTCGGTGGGCAGCACGGCGCCGAGACCCGAGCCGATGGCGACCGACGCCAGGTGCACCACCGCCGTGGCGACGGTGATGCCGATCAGCACCGGAACCGGCCGGAACCGCGTGGCGAAGGTCAGCGCCATCAACTGGGACTTGTCCCCCAGCTCGGCGACGAAGATGACGCCGAAGCTGATGAACAGCGCGGCGAAGAATCCCTCCATGGCACCCTTCCCGTTCACGCCGGGAGGAGGTGCAGGGGCGCCCTCGACCCGGCTCCAAGAGCCTGAGTCGAAGGTCTCGCCCGCCCCGGAGACCGGGGCCGCGTGGCCGGATGCGGAACGCACCAGTATGTCGACCACGACATTGGGGGCTACTCCCCTTCGCGCGACCAGCGTAGCCGATCACCATTCGGACCGGCGGGGGCGGGTGAACCAGCTCACCGCGCCCGGGCCAGGGTCACCCCGAAAAGCCCATCCGGGTCGGTCCAGAACTCCGCCGCGACAAAACCCGCCGCGGCCAGCTCGGCGGCGACCCCCGCCGGGTGGAACTTCGCCGAGACCTCCGTGCGCAGCTCCTCCCCCGCGGCGAACTCCACGGTCAGGTCCAGCACCCGGACCCGCATCGGCCGGGTCGCCCGCAGCCGCATCTCGATCCACTCATGGTCCGGATCCCAGCGGGCGACGTGCTCGAACGCCTCCGGATCGAAGTCGGCGCCCAGTTCCCGGTTGATCACGTGCAGCACGTTCCGGTTGAACTCGGCCGTCACCCCGGCCGCGTCGTCGTACGCGGGCACGATCACCGACGGGTCCTTCACCAGGTCGGTGCCGAGCAGCAGCCAGTCGCCGACCTCCAGCGCGGCGCGCATCGCGGCCAGGAACTCCGCCCGCTCGGCCGGCAAGAGGTTGCCGATGGTGCCGCCGAGGAACACCACCAACCGCCGGCCGCCGGTGGGCATCCGGTCCAACTGCCGGGTGAAGTCCCCGACGATGCCGCGGACCCGCAGCCCCGGATAGTCGGCGGCGATCTCGGCGGTGGACCCGCGCAGCGCGCTGACCGACACGTCGAGCGGGACGAACGTGCCCAGACCGCCCTGGCGGGTGAAGGCGTCCAGCAGCAGCCGGGTCTTCTCGGACGAGCCGGAGCCCAGCTCGATCAGTGTCTTGGCCTCGGTCAGCGCCACGATGTCGGGAGCTCGCTCGGCCAGCACCGCCCGCTCGGCCCGGGTCGGGTAGTACTCGGGCAAGCGGGTGATCTCCTCGAACAGCTCGCTGCCCCGGGCGTCGTAGAACCACTTCGGCGGCAGCCACTTCTGCTCGGCGCTCAGCCCGGCGCGGACGTCCTGGCGCAGCCCCCGCTCCAGGTCCTGCTGTTCGAGGTAGATCTCCAGCGGTTCCGCCGTCATCACATCGCCTCTCTCGGATCGGTCAACCGTTGCGTGCCCCGCCGGTGCGGCTCACCGGGTCGGCAGTGGGCTCACCCGCACCTCGCTCGCAGTGGCGGTCACCAGGTGCCCCTCCGGCACCGGCCGCCAGCCGGGGTCGTCGTCGTGCGGCTCGGAGACGAGCAGCATCGAGCCGGCCCCCGCGCGTACCGACAGCGCGTGCCCGGCCACGCTGGCCACCGCCCGGCGCCCGTCGGTGAGCAGCAGGTTGAGCCGTGACCCCGGCGCCGCCGCGGCGACGTCGGCCACCGTCCGACCGACCGCCTCCACCGGATCGGCGCCGGCGCGCAGCCGCTGCCGGACCAGCGCCCAGAGCAGCGCCGAGTCGGTGGCGGCGTCCAGCGTGAGCAGGTCGCGCACCGGCAGGCCGGCGGCGAGCGGCACCACGGCGTCGGGCCAGCCGCGCACCACCCCGTTGTGGCTGAACAGCCACCGCCCCTCGGCGAACGGCGCGGCGGCGCCGTCGAGCACCGCCATACCGACGGTGGCCGAGCGGACCGCGGCGAGCACCGCACCGGCGCGGGTCACCGCCGCGAGCTGGGCGATGGTCGGGTCGCTCCAGATCGGCTGGGCACGCCGGTAGCGCACCGGGTCGCCGTCACCCGGGTACCAGCCGACGCCGAACCCGTCGGCGTTGATCGTGCCGCCGCCGCGCATGTCGCGGGGCGCCCACGACTGCCGCACCAACGAGTACGGAGGATCGAACAGCAACTCGGCCAGGGTGACCGGTGGCCCCAGGTAGGCCAGGTGGCGACACATCAGCGCCCCCGGCCGGCCGGCGTGCCGATCGCGCGGTGAATCACCGGTGCGACTCGTCCGGATGCGCGTCGCGGGCGCAGCGGAAGCCGCTGAAGATCTGCCGCCGGATCGGATAGTCCCAGTTGCGGAAGGTGCCCCGGCAGGCGGACCGGTCGGTGCCGAACGATCCGCCGCGCAGCACCCGGTAGTCGTCGCCGAAGAAGGCCTCCGAGTATTCGCGGTACGGGAACGCGGTGAAGCCGGGATGCCCCCGGAATGCGGTCGAGGTCCACTCCCAGACGTCACCGATGAGCTGGTGCACACCCAACGGTGAGACGCCAGCCGGGTACGCGCCCACCGGCGCCGGCTGCAGGTGACGTTGGCCGAGGTTCGCGTGGGCGTCGGTCGGGTCGCCGTCGCCCCACGGGTAGCGGCGGGACCGCCCGGTCGCCGGGTCCCAACGGGCCGCCTTCTCCCACTCCGCCTCGGTCGGCAGCCGCCTGCCGGCCCACGCCGCGTACGCCTGGGCCTCGTACCAGCACACGTGCACCACCGGCTCGTCGGCGCGGACCCGGTCCCACCGGCCGAAGCGCTGGTAGGACCAGTTGTCGCCGTCGCGGCGCCAGTGCATCGGCGCGCTGAGCTCCTCCCGGAGCCGGTGGGCCCAACCCGCCGGGCTCCACCAGCGCGGATCGGTGTAGCCACCGTCGGCGATGAAGGCCTCGTACTGGCCGTTGGTGACGGGGGCGGCGTCGATGACGTACGCGGGCAGGTCGACGCGGTGCGCGGGGCGCTCGTTGTCCAGGGCCCACGGGTCGGTGTCGGTGCCCATGGTGAACGGGCCGGCCGGGACCAGCACCTCCCCGGCGACCCCGGCGGGCGGCTCCGGCGGAGGCGGGGCGTGCAGCACCGCCGGCCCCGAGCGCAGCTGGTGGGTGGCGAGCATCGTCTCGTCGTGCTGCTGCTCGTGCTGGACGATCATGCCGAAGGCGAACCCCTCGGCGACCAGCGGCCGCTCGGTGAAGGTCACCGCGTCGAGCAGGTCGTGCACCTTGTCCCGGACCGTGCCCAGGTAGGCGCGCGCCTCGGCGGGTGGCAGCAGGGGCAGCGCCGGGCGGTCCCGGCGGGGCTGCTTGAACGCGTCGTACAGCTCGTCGATGTCGCACCGGACCGGCTCGCGGCCCCCGACGTCGCGGACCAGCCAGAGCTCCTCCTGGTTGCCGACGTGTGCCAGGTCCCACACCAGCGGCGACATCAGCGGCGAGTGCTGGCGCATCAGGTCGGCGTCGTCGACCACCTCGGTCAGCAGCGTGGTGCGGGACCGGGCCCGCGCCAGCTCCGCCGCGATCCGGACGCGCAACTGCTCCCCGTCGCCGTTCGCTCCCGACTGCGGGGCTCGCAACCCCGGCTCACTCCTCGCGCTCACCGCGTCGCCGTTCGCTCCCGACTGCGTGGCTCGCAACCCCGGCTCACTCCTCGCGCTCACCGCGTCGCCGTTCGCTCCCGACTGCGTGGCTCGCAACCCCGGCTCACTCCTCGCGCTCACCGGTCTCCCCTTTCTGCGGCGGACAGCCGCCGCCGTACGTCACGCTGGATCTCGTCGTGGGCGCCGGCCGGCAGGTCGAGCCGGGGCAGCGTGGTCAGGGCCAGGTCGAGAAGCGCCGCCGACGCGGCGGCCAGGGCGGGGTCGGCCAGGCCGTGCCGGGCGGCGGCCGACCAACGGTGCGCCACCGGCGTGCCGATCGCGTACGCCGCGCGCACGGTGCCCGGGTCGGCGAACAGGGCGGTCAGCACCGCCGTCGGGAGCCGCCAGTCCCGGCCGGGCTGGGCGTCCAGGTAACGCAGCTCCAGGTAGCCGCGTGGACGCACCGGCGGAAAGAGGGTGCTGACGTGGTAGTCGAGGTCGTCGGTGGTGGGTGGGTGGGGCAGCGCGCCGTCGAGCCAGTCGGCGAAGGTCACACCGGGTGGCGGGGTCCAGTCCGGGCCGTGCCGGCGCAGGCAGAGCAACGGCGCGGCGAGCACGTACCGGATCCAGGTGGCGGTCGGGTCCTCGCCGGCGCGGCCCGGCGCCCAGACCGGGCGGGTGCGGGCCGGGTCGATGGCCAGCCACGCGGCCATCCGGGCGGAGGCCCAGCCGGTGCGCCGCCCGGCGTGCCGACTGGCGGAGGCGAACGCCGCGAGCAGCGGCGGGCCGACCGCGTGGGCTGCGGACCACCGCGCGGCGACCTGGTCCGGTTCGCCGGCGTCGAGGCAGACCTGCAGGCCGGCGGTGCTGTACATCATTGTCCGGCCGGCCGGACCGCGCCGGTCGAAGGCGCCACGCATGGCGCGGTAGCGGGGAGTTTCGAGCACCGGGCGGGGCCGGCGGTGCGGGTCGATGCCGCTGCGGCCGAGGATCAGCCCGGCGGCGGCCAGCAGGTCGGTGACCTGGGCGATGTCGGCCTCAGTGGCCTGGATCAACGCGGCGATCGAGGAGCGCGGCGGGGTGGAGATCTCCAGCTGACCGCCCGGCTCAACGGTCACCGTGCCGCCGTGCCGCAGCGGTTCGGCGGGGCTGGTGGCGTCCAGTGTGACGGGGCTGTGCGGCCCCAGCGCCGCCCGCAGCCGCACCGGATCGACGGGACGGGCGGGGTCGGCGGCGTCGTGCACGGTCCATTCCAGTTCGACGCCGGTGTGGGTGGGTGGGCCGGTCTTGAAGCAGATCCGGGCGAGGTGCCGGCCTGCGGCACCGGACTCGCGCAGGATCGCGCTGCGGTCCAGCTCGGGCGACGTCACCACCGGTCGGGCTCCTCTCCCTGCGTCGGCGCCGGGACATCGTGCCACCGTAAACCCAGCCACCGACACCGTCGGGGGCCGTCCACGGCGCCACCAACCTCTGTCTAACAGACGAATTTCCCGGTGCAGGGCGGAACGAGCGGCCCCGGCCGTCGCTCGCTCACTCCGGGGCTGGCCGGCCGGTCGCCGGGTGTGACGGCTTGACCTTCGCCGATGTGGACGGCTTCGCTTCGGGCACCAGCCGCTGGCAGTACGCCTCGACCTCGCCGGCGCCGCCGGCGGCGGCCACCAGCATCTGGAAGGCCGGCGTCCGCAGCGCCTTGTCCCGCTGCTCGGGCTCCTTGGCCTGCCAGGCCTGGCACAGTCCGCGCAACTGCCCGGCGGGCGCCGCCCCTGCGGAGGGTGTGCCGATGGCGGACGGCGCGCTGGTGGCGGACGGCGTGGGAGACGTCGACCGGCTGGGCGCGGCGGTCCGCTCGACGGACGGGGTCGTGTCGACGTCGCCGGAGGTCGGTGACGGGCTGCTGCTGGGTGGCCACGGCACCGGGTCCGGCGCCCGGTCCAGGGTGACCGCCGCGAACGCGGCGCCGGCGGTGGCGGTGGCGGCCAGCGCGCCCATCCAGGCCACCGCGCTGGTGGTCAGCCGGCGGCGGTGCGGCCGGCGGACGGTCGGGGCCGGGTTGGCCCGAGCTGCCCGGAACGCGGCCAGTGCGGCATCCTCACCGGCCAGCTCGCGGGGGCGGGGCGGGGCGGCGGCCGCGGCGAGCAGCCGAGCCAGCGGGTCCGCCGCGTGCACGTGGGGATTGGCGGGGGTGGACGCGCGGATCTGGGCCGCCGCGGCGTCCGGGGCGGCGGGGCTGGAGGCATGGTCCCCGTCCGGCGCGGCTTCGGGGGTGGCCGGAGCGCCGGCGCGGGTCGCGTCGAGCAGCCGTTCGGTCTCGGCGAGCTCGGCCCGCCGGTTCGGCCGGTTCGGGTTCATCCGGAATCCCCTCACGTCAGCCGTCCGCCGGTTCAGCGTGCGACGTCCGCGGGGACCGGCCGGTGCGCGGACGGGGCGGTGGCACGCCCTCGGTGTCCACGGACGGCGCGACGCCGTCGGTGCCCACGGACGGCGCGACGCCGTCGGCGGCCAGGGACGGCGTGATGCCGGCGGCGTCCGGCGGTGTGGCCGGCTCCTGCCGTTCCATCAGGGTGGCGAGCCGCCGTAGGCCTCGGTGGGCGGCGGTCCGGACGGCGCCGGCCCGGCGGCCCAGCACACGGCCGGCGGACTCGGCGTCCAAGCCGATCACGGCCCGCAACAGGACCGCCTCGGCCTCGCGGGGCGGCAGGGTGGCGATCAGGGCCAGCGCAGCCTCGGTGCCGATCGTCTCGCCCGCCCGCTCGGCGGTGTCCGCGTCGCTGGCCAGGTCGGCGAGCGCCTGCACCGGAACGGGCAGCGACGGTCGGCGCCGCAGGCGGCGCAGGTGGTCCATCGCCCGGTTGCGGGCGATGGTGACGGTCCAGGCGCGGAACTCGCCGCCGGTGAAGCTGGGCAGGTCGCGGGATATCTGCAGCCAGGTCTCCGAGGCGACGTCCTCGGCGTCCGCGCCCACCAGGGCGGTCAGATAGCGCAGCAGGCCGGGTTGGAGGCTGCGGTAGAGAAAGCGGAAGGCGTCCTCGTCCCCGTCCTGCGCTGCGGTGACCGCCTCCGACAGCTCGCCGGTCATCCGCGGGCCACGGATCGTCCGGGACGCCCCGGCCTGATCCACCGCACCGGAGCATTCCGGGCGGCGTGGACCGTCGGCCAGACCAGCTCCCGCACCGCACCGCCCCTCCGCCGAACGTGATCGCGCCCGCGCCCTCGTTGGTCGGGGGCGGGAGGTCTGGACCAGCGCCACGGCGGTCTCTTCTCGACGCACTGCCCCCCGGCCGGCCCGAGCCGGGCTAACGCTAGGAGGGAACCGAAGGGGGCGACAAGTCAGCACCACGTCACGGAAGAGTGACAATTATCTAGTCCCGTCGCACGGCGCGTCGTCGTAACGCCCGGCGACCAACGGACGCTTCGCACGCCAGGAAGCGTCTCCGCGCCGCCGCCGGGCAAGCGTACGCCGCCGTGTGTCGGATTTCGTCACAGGGTGTCGTCGAAGCGTCACAGACCGGCCCGGGTCCACACAGGTCAGACCGGATGGACCGGTGAGTACGGCCACCCGGCCGACCAGCCGCGGCGCGACGTTCCGCGCCTCTCTGGGTACGGTAATGCCGTGTTGTCATCGGAGGTCGTGCTCAGCGGTCGCTACCGCCTGGACGAACGTGTCGCCACTGGCGGCATGGGCGACGTTTGGCGCGCCTCTGACCTGGTCCTCGGTCGGCAGGTCGCGGTCAAGGTCCTGCTGCCAGCGCTGGTCTCCGACCCCGATTTCATCGCCCGGTTCCGGGCCGAGGCGCGGATCATGGCGGCGCTGCGGCACCCGGGCATCGTGCAGGTCTACGACTGCGGCGAGGACGACCTGCCCGACGGCGGCCGGGCCGACTACCTGGTCATGGAGTTCGTCGACGGCGAGCCGTTGTCCAGGCGGATCGAGGCGGCTGGCCGGCTCGACGTGGCCGAGACCATGTCGATCGTGGCCCAGGCGGCCCAGGCGCTGAACGCGGCACACCGCGGCGGCATCGTGCACCGCGACGTCAAGCCCAGCAACCTGCTGGTGCACGAGGACGGCACGGTCGTCCTGGTCGACTTCGGCGTGGCCCGTTCCACCAACGTCACCAGCATCACCAGCACCAACGCGGTACCAGGCACGGCTCTCTACATGGCACCCGAGCAGGCCGCCGGCCGGCCGGTCAGCGGCGCCACCGACATCTACGCCCTGGGCGCGGTCGCGTACTGCTGCCTCACCGGCGGGCCGCCGTTCACCGGCGACAACCCGCTCCAGGTCGCCGTCCGGCACCTGGACGACGAGCCGCCGGAGCTGCCGCACGACATTCCTGAGTCGGTCCGCGCGCTGGTGTCCCAGGCACTGGCCAAGGATCCGCTCGATCGGTTCAGCAGCGGCGCGGCGATGGCCGAGGCGGCTCGGTTGGCGGTGACCGGCGGCGAGCCACCCACCGCGATGGTGACGGCGGCTACCCCGCTGCGCGACGCCGGACCGGGCACCCGCACCGACGTGCCGCTCGGCGCGGCGGTGGCCGGTCGTCGGCGCCGCCGTGGTCCGCTGGTCGGCGCGGCCGCGGCCGCTCTGGTCGCGCTTGTCGGCCTGGGCGCCGCCCTGGGCGCGGCGCGAAACGCCGGCGAAGACCCGGCGATCACCGTGCCGACGACCGCGCCTGCGGTGGTGCCGACCGAGCAGGTCGATCTGCCGGTGGCGAACGACGAGGTCACCGTGGGTCCGGTCCGGCCGAACAGGCCGAACGTCCCCGCCAACAGGCCGTCGGCCTCCGTGACCGCGACGCCGAACGCCCAGCCCAGCGAGTCGGCCAGCCCACCGGCGCCGACCCCGAGCGCCACCACCGCGTCACCGACCGATCCGGCGACCACCCCGACCAGCGATCCACCGCCACCCTCGGCCGAGCCGTCCACCACCACGAGCCCGCCGCCGGCCAACCCGGAGGATCCGACCGGCTGAGCCGGCCGGCGCGGAGGGCTCGGCGAACCTCACCAGCACCGATATCCCCAAAACGGACTTACGTCGCCGAAGACCCCTCTAGGCTCTCAGCAGGTCATTTCCACCATCTGCCGCGGGAGCCCGGGTGAGCGCTGAGAAGCCCGGGTGAGCGCTGAGAAGTTGGTCGTGATCGGCCAGGGGGTACGTGGGACTGCCGTTGGCCATGCGAGCCGTCGAGGCGGGGCTGGACGTGGTCGGGCTCGACGTCGACGCCGACCGGGTGAAGCGGCTCGCCTCCGGCGAATCGTTCGTCGAGGACATCCCGACCGACCGGCTGGGCCGGGCGCTGGGCAGCGGCCGCTACCACCCGAGCACCGAGTACACCGACGCCGAGGGCTTCGACATCTGCGTCATCACCGTGCCCACCCCGCTGCGGGACGGCACCCCCGACCTGAGCTTCGTCGAGCAGGCCGGCATCGCAATCGGCCCGTACGTGCGGCCGGGCAGCACCGTGATCCTGGAGTCCACCACCTATCCGGGCACCACCGAGGAGCTGCTGCGACCCCTGCTGGAGTCGGCCAGCGGCCTGCACAGCCCCGGCGACTTCCACCTCGGCTACAGCCCCGAGTGGATCGACCCGGGCAACCCGACCTGGCGACTGGAGAACACCCCGAAGGTGGTCTCCGGCGTGGACCAGGCGTCGTTGGACCGGGTGGACGGCTTCTACCGGCGCCTCGTGGACCACACCGTGCCGGTGGACTCCACCCGGTCGCCGAGCTGACCAAGCTGATCGAGAACACCTTCCGCCAGGTCAACATCGCGCTGATCAACGAGCTGACGATGCTCTCGCACCACCTGGACATCGACGTCTGGCAGGCCATCGACGCGGCGGAGACCAAGCCGTTCGGCTTCCTGCCGTTCCGGCCCGGCCCCGGCGTCGGCGGGCACTGCCTGCCGATCGACCCGTGCTACCTGTCCTGGCAGGTCAAGCGTCGCCTCGGTCGACAGTTCCGCTTCATCGAGCTGGCCAACGACGTCAACCACGAGATGCCCGAGCACGTCGCGCAGCGGATCATGGCGGGGCTGAACCGGAGTGGCCGCGCGGTCGGCGGCGCCCGGCTGCTGCTGCTCGGGCTGGCGTACAAGAAGAACACCGGCGACATGCGGGACTCCCCCGCGGTCGACGTGGCCCGGCGGTTGCAGGCCCTCGGCGCGGAGGTCCACGCGGTCGAGCCGTACGCCGAGGCGCACCACATCCCGGCCGGGGTGACCGTGGTCGGGCTGACCGAGCGTGAGGTGCGGGCGGCCGACGGGGTGGTGGTGGTCACCGACCACGATTGCTTCGACTACGACCTCGTGGTCCAGCACGCCCGCTACGTCTTCGACACCCGCAACCGGTGCGCCGGCCCGGTGGTCGAGCGCCTGTAGACCCGGCACCGCTGGTCGGTCCCGCCGCCGGGGAAGACGGCGGGGCCGGCCGGCGGATGTCCGTCCGCGTCGCCGCCGGTCACTGGTCGCCGAGCGCCTCGACGACCGGCCGGGACAACGCCCGGCGAGCCGGCAACACCGAGGCGAGCAGGGCGGCCAGCACCGCGACGCCGAGGATCAGCCCGAGCTGACCGAGCGGCAGCACCACGTGGAACTCCCCGCCGAGGCGGGCCAGCAGGGCCATCGCGGCGGCGCTGACCCCGGTGCCCAGCCCGACCCCGAGCACCGCGCCGACCAGCGCCGTCAGCACCGCCTCCAGGGCGAGCATGGCCCGCATGCGCCCCCGGGTGAGCCCGACCGCCCGCAGCACGGCGTTCTCCCGAGTGCGCTCCACCACCGAGAGGCTCAGCGTGTTCGCCACACCGACCAGGGCGATCACCACGGCCAGGCCGAGCATCGCGGTGACGAAGGCCAGCACCATGTCCACCGTGCCAGTGAGCATCTTCTTGTAGGCGCCCTGGTCCAACAGGTTCACCGTCGGGTAGCGGCCCAGCACCGCCTCGATCGCGTCCCGGGCCTGCTCGAGGTCCACCCCGGCGGCGGGATCGATCTCGGCGAGGAAACCCCGCTTGTCGGGAAAGAGCGCGGCGAAGTCCGCGTCGGCCATGTCGATGACGTGACCGGCGGGCACGCCGCTGGCGGGCGCGTCGTCGGTGACCACCGCGGCCACCCGGAACGGTCGTCCCCGGACGGTGACCGGGGAGCCAACCCGCCAGCCGCGCGCCTGCGCCAGCTCGCGACGCACCAGCACCTGCCCCGGTCCGAGCCGACCGACGTCACCGGCGAGCACACCGGTCAACGTCCGGCCGACCAGGGCCGGGTGGGCGGCGCGGACCTCGACGCCGGCGGTGACCGTGCTGCGCTGCTCGTGCACGACGCCCAGCTCGGGGCGGGCCGCCAGCTCACCGGCGAGCGGAGCGGGCAGTTCCTGGCCGATGCCACTGACCACGAAGTCGGTTCCGATCTGCGCGTCGACGCTGCGCTCGATGCCGTCCTTGGTGCTGCGCGCACCGACCACGAACGCCGACACCAGTCCGATCCCGATCACCAGGGCGGTGGCGGTCGCGGCGACCCTGCGCGGGTTGCGGACCGCGTTGGCCACCGCCAGCCCGGCGGTCGCCCCGGCCAGGCGGCGGGCCGGCCAGCCGAAGGTTCGGACCAGCGCCGGCACGAGCACCGGCCCGAACAGCACGATCCCGAAGAAGGCCAGTACGCCGCCGACGGCCACCAGCAGCAGCTGACCGACGCTGGCGGCGCCGGCGAGCGCGGCGACTCCGGTGGCCAGCACCACCGCGCCGAGGGTCAGCCGGAGCCGACCGGCGCCCCGGCTGGGCTGCACCGCGGCGTCGGTGAGTGCCGCCACCGGGGCGACCCGGGTGCCGCGCCAGGCCGGCAGCATCGCGGCGCCGACGGTGAGCACGGTGCCGAGCAGCAGGCTGGTCAGCACGGTCGAACCGGCCACGGTGAAGCCGCCGGAGACGGGCACGTCCAGCCGGGACATCAGCAGTCGCATCCCGCCAGCGAGGGCCAACCCGAGCAGCACCCCGAGCGCGGAGGCCACCATCCCGACCACCGCCGACTCCAGCAGGGTGGACCGGAAGACCTGCCCCCGGGTGGCGCCGACCAGCCGGAGCAGCGCGGTCCGCCGGGTGCGTTGCGCCAGCACGATCGCGAAGGTGTTGGCGATCACGAAGCCGGCCACCACCACGGCGACGCCCACGAAGATCATCAGCAACATGGTGAACTGGTCCAGGTCGCGGACCGCGTCGTCGACGGCCTCGTCGAGGATCTGCGTTCTGCTCTTCACGCTGGTGTCCGCGCCCACGATGGCGCGCACCCGGTCGACCACCGCCGTGGCGGAGGTTCCCGGCCGGGCCGCCACCATGATCCGGCCGTACCCGCGCTCGCCGGTGACCGCGAGCGCGTCCGGGCCGACCAGGCCGATGAACGGCCCACCGATGTCGCGTGCGGTGTCGGCCACGTCGACGGTGCCGACGAGGGTGTACGGGCGGGCCGCGCCCCCGGTGCCGCCGATCCGGACCGGGGCGCCGAGGGTGAAGCGCTCCTCGGCGACCGTCGGCGCGTCGAGCACCACCTCCCCGGCGCGGTCGGGCAGCCGGCCGGCGACCACGTCGTACGAGCGCAGGGCGTCCTCGGTGGGGATGGCGGCGAGCACGGCGTAGCCGAGTACCGGCCGGCCGTCGGTGCCGACGACCCCGCCGGTGCCGATCAGTTCGCCGGCGGCGGCGGCCACCCCGTCCACCGTCCGGACCCGGTCGACCAGGCCGGCGGGCAGCGGCCGGTCGCCGGTCGGGTAGACGCCCAGGTCGGTGTGCCGGTCGAAGGTGCCGGCCCGGTCGTACGCGCCGGCACGCATCCCGTCGACGAGGATCAGGGTGCCGGCGATGAACGCGACACCGAGCACGACGGCCAGCGCGGAGAGCAGCATCCGCAGGGCCTCGGCGCGCAGTGAACGCAGGGTCAGGCGGATCATCGCGGCACCGCCCCCGTGCCGGCGTGGGGACGGGCCGGGTCGAGACCGGCGAGGGTGTCCAGCACCTGCTCGGCGGTGGGCGTGGCGAGGTCGCCGACCAGCCGCCCGTCGGCCAGGAAGACCGCCCGGTCGGCGTGCCCGGCGGCCACCGGGTCGTGGGTCACCATGATCACGGTCTGGCCCAGGGTGTCGACGGCCTCCCGCAGCAGCCGCAGTACCTCCGCCCCGGAGCGGGAGTCCAGGTTCCCGGTCGGCTCGTCGGCGAAGATCACCCACGGCTTGGTGATCAGGGCCCGAGCCACCGCGACCCGCTGCTGCTGGCCACCGGAGAGTTCCGCGGGTCGGTGCCGCAGACGGTCGGCCAGCCCCACCGCCGCCACCACCTGGCGCAGCCAGGCCGGGTCGGGCCGCCGGCCGGCGATGGCCAGCGGCAGCACGATGTTCTCCTCGGCGGTCAGCGCCGGCAGCAGGTTGAACTTCTGGAAGACGAAGCCGACCCGGTCACGGCGCAGCAGGGTGAGCCGCCGGTCGTCGAGCCGGCCGAGGTCGGCCGCACCGATGCCGACCGTGCCGGCGCTCGGCCGGTCCAGCCCCGCCAGGCAGTGCATCAGCGTCGACTTGCCGGAGCCGGACGGACCCATGATGGCGGTGAACCGGCCGGCGGCGACATCGAGGTCGACCCCGTCGAGCGCGACGACCGCGGCGGGGCCACTGCCGTAGCGTTTTTCCAGGCCACGGGCGGTGACCGCGACGCCGTTGCCGGCGTGGGTGGGAGGTGCGAGGGACATGGGGGCTCCCCGGTCAGGGTGCGGATCGGACCCCTCCGACGCTGTGGCCGGCGCGGGTCAGTCGATCTCCACCTGCGCGCTCGACCTGTGTGCGTCCCGGGTCGCGGTGCGCCCGCCGTCGCGTACGACCCAGGTCGTACGCCGGGTCATCCGCCGGGCGTGACCAGCCCGCTCTCGTACGCCAGCACCACCGCCTGGACCCGGTCGCGCAGCTGGAGCTTGGCCAGGATCCGCCCGACGTGGGTCTTCACCGTCGCTTCGGCCACGTGCACCTGGGCGGCGATCTCCGCGTTGGACAGCCCCTGCGCGACCAGCAGCAGCACCTCCCGCTCCCGCTCGGTGAGTTGCGCCAGCCGGGGGTCGGCCGTGGGGCCGGCGCCGAGCTGCCCGGCGAACCGGTCCAGCAGCCGCCGGGTGATCGACGGCGCGACCACCGAGTCGCCCTCGGCGACCACCCGGATCGCGGCCAGCAGTTCCTCCGGCGGGACGTTCTTGAGCAGGAAGCCGCTCGCCCCGGCCTGCAACGCGGCGAACGCGTCCGCCTCGGTGTCGAAGGTGGTCAGCACCAGCACCCGGGGAGGGCCGGCGGGCCGGTCCGCGCAGAGTCGCCGGGTCGCCTCCACCCCGTCCATGGTCGGCATCCGGACGTCCATCACCACCACGTCGGCCTCGGTGCGGGCGAGCACCCGAAGCGCGTCCGCGCCGTCGATGGCCTCGCCCACCACCTCCAGGTCGGGCTGGGAGTCCAGCACCATCCGGAACCCGGCGCGCACCAGCGCCTGGTCGTCCACGATCACCACCCGGACCGTCATGCCGCGATCACCTCCGTTGCGGGTTCCGACGGTAGCGGCAGCCGGACCTCGAGCTGCCAGCCCCCGGCCAGCCGGGCGCCGGCGGTGAGGGTGCCGTCGTACACCGTCACCCGCTCGCGCATGCCGAGCAGGCCGTGACCGCCGGACGGCGCCGGGCTGACCACCGGCCGGCCCCGACCGTCGTCGACCACCCGGACCACGACGGCGTCGGCGCTGTACGCGAGGGTCAGCTCCACGCCGGCGCCGACGCCGGAGTGCTTGAGCGCGTTGGTCAGCGCCTCCTGCACCACGCGGTAGATGGTCAACTCCAACCCGGGTGGGAGCGGCGGCGGCTCGCCGTCGACGGTGTGCCGGATGCGCAGCCCGGCGTCGTGGAACCGGGCCAGCAGGTCGGGCAGCTCGGCCAGGGCCAGGCGGCGGTGTTCCGGGTCGGCGGCCACCACGGGCCCGTCCGGGCCACCCGCGCCGGTCGGGCCGGCGTCCCGCAGGACGCCGACCAGCCGGCGCATCTCCTCCAGCGCCTGCCGGCCGGTGTCGGCGACGACCTTGACGGCGGTACGCGCCTGCTCCGGGTCGCGGTCCAGCATGAACCGCGCGCCGTCCGCCTGGACGATCATCACCGCCATGCTGTGCGCCACCACGTCGTGCAGCTCGCGGGCGATCCGGGTGCGCTCCTCGGCGACGGCCGCCCGGGACTCGGCTTCCCGCCCGCGTTCCAGGGTGCTGGCCCGCTCCTCAAGACTGAGCACGTAGAGGCGGCGGGTCCGCACGTTCAGCGCGGCCAGCCAGACGGCGCCGGTGACCAGCGCGTACCACAGCGCGGTCGTCCACCAGCTCATGACGCCCCGGGTCTGCGCGGCGGCGAGCAGCACGCCCACGGCGGCGACGGCGCCCGCGAGCACGCCGTCGCGCAGCCGCTCGCCGTACTTCACCACGCTGTAGAGGGCGATCAGGACGGCGACGTCGAAGGCGAGCGGACCCCACTGGGCGATCACCTGGACCAGGGCGAGCACCGCGACGGCCACGGTCACCGCGCCCGGGTGCGAGCGGCGGAACAGCAGGGCCACCGCCATCCCCACGCCGACCAGGGTGGCGGCCCAGCCGCCCGGCTGGTTCGCCGCCCCGGCCAGGCCGAAGAGGACCACCAGGCCGGAGACGGCCACGTCGAAGGCGACGCCGCGCAGCGGGCGACCGAACATCGTGCGTCTCACGGTCACCCAGCGTACGTGCCGGGTGTCGGATCCCCTCCGCCGTCCCGGTCGGGCTGCCCCAGCTCCGGGGCGCGGTGCGGACGGGGCCGGGCGGGCCGGCTCAGCGACCGAGGACCTCGCGCATGCGGTCGATCTCGACGGTCTGCTCGGTGGCGACCGAGTTGGCGAACTCGCTGAGCGTCAGGTCGGAACCGACCGTGAGCAGGTCGGTGGCCATCTCGATGGCGCCCTGGTGGTGTTCGGTCATCATCCGGACGAAGAGGCGGTCGAAGTCGGCGCCGCGGGCGGCGGCCAACTGGCGCATCGCCTCCGGTGACTGCATGCCGCGCATGGTGCCGTGATCGTGCCCCGGGGCCTCGGGCGAGAGACCGCGGGTCTGCAGCCAGCCGCGCATCATGCCCATCTCCGGCCCCTGGCTGGCCCGGATCCGGTCGGCGAGGGCGCGGATGCCGGGGTCGGCGGCCCGGTCTGGGGCGAGTTCCGCCATCTCCAGGGCCTGCGCGTGGTGCGGAATCATCATCCGTACGAACATGGCGTCCAACGCGTTGTGCGGGGCCGGGCCCGCGTCGCGGACCTCGTGGGCCGGGCGGGTGGCCGCCGACTCGCCCGGACGGCCCGGCACGATGACGGTCAGGTCGGTGGGAACGGGGCTGGCCGCCGGTGTCGAGGTGGCGGGCGCGGAGACCGGCTGCGCGGCGCTTGTCCCGGGGTCTCCGCCCGCGCGGACCAGGACGAAGGCCACCAGCGCCAGCACGATCGCCAGTGTGACGGCCGCCAGTGTCCGTGCGCGCCGACTGGTCATGGGCCACTCCCTGGGGTCGAGGTCATCGCGATGTTATCCATTGAGGAGAACGATGTGATGTGACCCAGATCACATCGATGCTCGTCATCCGGCGGTAAGGTGTCGACCATCGTCTCCCCCTTGCGAAGGGCCTCGCCGATGATCAGACTCCACATGCCACGGTTACGACAACTCCGGATCGTCGGCCTCGCCGCGACCGGTCTCCTCGTCGCCAGCGTCCTCGTCGCCCCGGCAAGCAACGCCCAGGTCGTGCCGCAAGCGGCACCGGCGGCCGCCGCCACGAACACCATCCCCGGCGTCGATGAGATCGTGAGCAGCCCCAACCTGCGCCAGATCGCCAACCTGCCCAAGGTCGCTCCCCTGGACGCGACGAACAGCGACATCGCCTTCCAGGGCAAGTACGCGTTCGCCGGCAACTACAACGGCTTCGTCATCTACGACATCTCGCGGCCCAGCGCGCCGAAGGTCGTGTCCCGGGTGCTCTGCCCGGGGTCGCAGAATGACATCTCCGTCCACGGTGACCTGCTCTTCCTCTCCACCGACTCGTCCCGCAGCGACGACTCCTGCAGCAGCACCGCGCAGGGGGCGGACGTGAAGGAGTCCTGGGAGGGCATCAAGATCTTCGACATCAAGAACAAGGCCAACCCGCGGTACGTCAAGTCCGTGGAGACCGCCTGCGGCTCGCACACCCACACCCTGGTGCCGGGCAAGAGCAGCAAGACGGTCTACCTGTACGTCTCGTCGTACAGCCCGCGGGCCGAATTCCCGGACTGCCAGCCGCCGCACGACTCGATCTCCATCATCAAGGTGCCGGTGAAGAAGCCCACCGACGCCTCGGTGATCGCCGCGCCGAACCTCTTCCCGGACGGCGGATTCCCGGGCAGCGGCACCGGGTCGGCGACGACCGGCTGCCACGACATCACCGTCTACCCGGCCAGGGACCTGGCCGCCGGCGCGTGCATGGGTGACGGCATCCTGCTCGACATCCGCAACCGGGAGGTCCCCCGGGTCATCAACCGCGTGCGGGACACGGTCAACTTCGCGTTCTGGCACTCGGCCACGTTCAACAACGCCGGCACCAAGGTGATCTTCACCGACGAGCTGGGTGGCGGCGGCGCGGCGACCTGCAACGAGGCCATCGGACCGAACCGGGGCGCGGACGCCATCTACGACATCACCGGTCGCGGCGACGCCCGGACGATGCACTTCCGCAGCTACTACAAGATTCCCCGCAACAACGCGGACACCGAGAACTGCGTGGCCCACAACGGCTCGCTGATCCCGGTGCTCGGGCGGGACATCATGGTCCAGGCGTGGTACCAGGGCGGCATCTCGGTCTGGGACTTCACCGACTCGGCCAACCCGAAGGAGATCGCCTTCTGGGAGCGCGGGCCGCTCTCGGCCGACACGTTCGTCGGCGGTGGCACCTGGTCCGCGTACTACTACAACGGACACATCTACTCCAACGACATGGTGAAGGGCCTCGACGTCCTGGAGCTGAACGACTGGCGCACCTGGACGGCGAAGCTGGTCAAGTACAAGGAGCTCAACGTGCAGACCCAGCCCAGCTACCTGAGCCGGTAGGCACCGAGCACTGAACCGGTAGGCACCGAGCACGACGCCGGGCCCGGTCCCCGAATCCCGGGGGCCGGGCCCGGCCACGTCACGAGCGGGTGCGTACGCCGGGGAGTCAGCTCATCGGCAGCTGGTAGCGCCGCTCGCCGCCACCGGTCGCGGTGACCAGCCGGACCTCGCCGCTGCGCAGGCCGTACGTGACGGACCAGCGGGTGTGCCCCTGGCGGACCGACGCCAGCACCCGGTGCGCCGCGGCGGCGTCCACCACCCCACCGGCCCGGGTCAGGGCGGTGGCGATCTGCCCGTACCGGCGGTCCTCGCGGCGACGCTGCTCGGGCACCCCGGCGACCGGCACGTTGGTCAGCGCCTGCCAGCCGCCCGTGCCCCGCTCCACCCGCAGCTCACCATCGACGAACTCGATCACCGCCGAGGCTCCGGTCGCGTCGGCCAGCAGGTAGTGCAGTGGCGGCCCGCCGTCGAAGTCGAGGTTGTGCCGGGTGAACACGGCGATCGCCTCGTCGACCGTGGCGGCCCGGTCCAGCACCAGCCGCAGGATTCGTACCGAGCCGACGGTGGGCTTGCCCGGGTCGGGGCGGGCCGTCGCGGCGTCGTCGGCGGCCAGCCCCACCGCGAGGCCCCGCTCGTTCATCCCGTCGAAGGGCAGCAGCGGCGCGTTGAGCAGCCGCCGGTCACCGGCCGGGTCCGCGCCGACCCCGAGGTAGGAGATGTCGACCAGCGAGACGGCCGCGTACCCGTGGGGCGGATCGGTCCGCAGCACCAGCGCCGGGTTGGCGTCCCAGTCGAAGTTGCGGGCGAACACCGGCCGGGCGGGGTCGCCCGCGGCGACGAACAGCGAGCAGCCGAACGGGCTGGGCGGGGTGGCGTCGGTGCCCACCGTCGGGTCGTACGCCCCGACGTAGGTCATCTCGTACAGCGGCAGGTCGTCCACCCGGCGCAGGCTGGCCAGGGTCTGCGCGGCCTGGGCCGCGTCCTGCCGGGACGCGGTCGGCGTGGCCGCGGGCACCGGCGGCGCGGTGAGCAGCGGGCCTCCGGACCTGGGTGTGGTGCAGGAGGTGATTGCGAGCAGCAGGGCCGTCGTGACGGCCGGCAGGGTCCTGCGCATATCCGTTGGACGCTATGGGACCGATCGACGGTTGTCCACCGCGCCGGTGCGGTCTGTCGGATTCCGTCGCCGCGGTGATCCGGCCGGTCCATGCCCGGCGACCCGTGGACCGCACCGGTGCCTATGGGACCGGTCACCAAGGCGGTCGCAGCGGAGGCGGCCGACGGGACATTGTGCCAGCGTGATTCGACGTGAAACTTGCCGTCGGCGCGGCGCCCGCCCCACCCGAGCCGACCACACGCCGGCGTCCCCAGCCGCTCGACCTGGTGGCGGTGTTCCTCGCGGTGGCCGGCGCGGCCTGCGCGCTGGGCGGGCTGCTGCCCCGCGCCGAGACCACCGCCACCCTGCACCGGATCCTGCGATGCTGCACACCCGTGACGGGACCCGGCTGCTGGCGCTGCTGATCGGCACCAACATCGGGCCGCTGGCCGCACCCTGGGCGTCGCTGGCCACCCTGCTGTGGTTCGAGCGGTGTCGGGCGGCCGGGTTGACGGTGCCGGTGACCCGGTTCGTGGTGACCAGCGCCCTGCTGGCGGTCACCGGCACGCTCGCCGCGGTCGGCGCGCTGCTGTTGACGAGCTGAGCGCCGGTCACGCCACCGCCGGGGAGCGGGCCGGCGTCACCCGGCGGCCCGCTCCACGGCGAACATGAAGCAGCCGTACACCACGTTGCGACTGTGCAGCTCGTACACGGCCGGGTCGGCGAACAACTCCGCGATCACCGCCTCCGGGTCCGTGCCGTCGTGCAGGCGACCGCCGTGGATCCGGCCCTGCCGGTCGTACGCCCGCAGGACCTGGGGTCGCCCCCGCCAGTCCGGCGGGTGGCCGCCCGCCGGCTCCGGTCCCGGACAGGCGACGGCGTGCGCGAAGACCGGGCCGACCTCCCGGTACGGGCCGGCGGCGACCGGCGGCGCATAGCCGAAGAGCAGCAGCGCCTCCCCCGCCTCGGCGTCGCGCAGGCAGCAGCGCAGCGGTTCCCCGCCGCCCGCCGGGAGTACCTCGACGGGTCGGTCGGCGGCGTCCCGGCGGGTACAGCGGACGGTGTCGAGCGTCCCGGCCGGCAGGGCGCGGATCAGGAAGGCGGTGCTGGTCGTCATGCGTCCAGCCTGGCCCGGCGACGACGCGGGTGCTGGCGGTGATCGGACCTGGCGCTGGGCGCCAACCGGTCAGTCCGGTGCGCGGTCACGCCTCGGGCAAACGGTCAGCCGACCAGCGACCGGCGGGGCGGCCGGGGGCCGACCAGCCGACGGACCATCGGCGCGGCGTTCCACTTCGCCGCCCCGACGAGGTCGCGGGCGTGCTCCAGCACGGTGTAGTCGGGTCGGGTCAACCCGTCGGCGATGGCCCGGTCCAGGTCGTTGCCGCACCGGCTCAGCACGCTGTCGAAGTCGCGGCGCACCGGCTCGAGCAGGTCGTAGCCGAATGAGCGGTGCAGCCGGGCGAACAGCGGCTTGTACAGCCGGACCCGCTCGTGCAGGCCGGTGGAGTAGGACATCGGGTTCTTGGGTCGCTGCCGGACGTAGTCGGGCAGCACGTCGGCGAACGCCCGCCGGACGATCCACTTCTCCTGCCCGTCGCGCAGCTTCAGCCCCAGCGGCAGGCGCATCGCCAGCTCCACCACGCTCAGGTCGAGGAACGGCAGCCGCGCCTCGACACCGTGCCCCATGGCCGCCCGGTCGACCCGCTGCAACTCCGTGCGGCACAGGTTGCGGATCCGGTACAGGAACAACCGGCGGGACGCGGCGGCCTCGACCTGGTGGTACATCGGGTACCCACCGAACAGCTCGTCGGAGCCGTCGCCGGTCAGCACCACCTTGACGCCCAGGGCGCGCAGCCGCCGGAAGATCGGCACCGAGACCACCGCGTTGATGATGTCGCCGTACTCGGTCAGCTCGGAGATCCGGATGGCCTCGCGTACGTCGGTCAGCCGGATATCCCGCGGGCGCAGCTCGATGACCTCGTGCGGCACACCGAGGTCGGCGGCGAACCGCCGCGCGTACGCCACGTCCGGGCTGTCCGGCACGCCGACCGTCACCGCCACGCAGTCCGGGTGCACGTCCCGCACCTGCCGCAGGGTCAGCGAGCTGTCCAGCCCGCCGGAGAGCACCACACCGACGGTGAGGTCGGTCTCGACCCGCATCCGGATCGCGTCGGTCAGTGCGGCACGGACTAGCAGGGCGGCCTCGTCCGGGTCGTCGACGACCGGCAGACCGTCACCGAGGGTGAGCAGATCAACGTACGGTCGCAGCCGCACGTGGCCGTCCGGGTCCGCCCAGCCGTGGTGTCCCGGCGGCACCTCGGCGATCGGTGCGCCGTGCCCGACCAGCGCCTTGACCTCGGAGGCGAGGTGCAGGCACCCGGGCTGCCGGGCCCAGTACAGCGGCTTCACCCCGAGCGGGTCGCGGGCAAGGTACGCCCGGCCGGTGCCGCGTTCGACGACCACGAAGGCGTACTCGCCGCGCAGCCGGGTCACCGCCGCCTCGCCCCACTGCTCGAACGCGACGAGCAGCACCTCGGTGTCGCTCTCGGTGCGGAACACGTGCCCGAGCCGGGTCAGCTGCGCGCGCAGCTCCCGGTGGTTGAAGATCTCGCCGTTGAAGCAGAGCAGCCAGCGCTCGTCGATCGAGGTCCACGGCTGCACGGCCCGGTCCCGGTTCACCACCCGCAGCCGGCGGGTGCCGGCGAGCAGCCCGCTCTCCGAACGGGTCTCGGTGACCTCGCCGCGAGCGGCCAGGACGGCGAGCATCCTCCGGAAGGTCGTCGGGTCGGCCTCAGGGCCGATGCTCAACGCGATACCGCACATCGGCTCAGACCCCCATCTCGGTCTCGTACGCCCGACGCAGCCGACGCCGGGCGGTGGGCGCCAGGCAGAGATGCCAGGCCTGTCCCTCGTCGATCACGTTGAGCTCGCCGGCCTCCTGCCGGGCCAGCAGCAGCTCGCCGAGCGCCTCCCGCGCGCCGAAGCGCTCGTACCAGGCCAGCTCGACGTCCATCGAGTAGCCGAGGCAGTGCCCGCTGGGCAGCATCGCGGCGTAGCCCATGCGGCGCAGGCGGTACTGGTGCTCGGCGCTGCGGACCAGACTGGTCACCCACAGTGGCGGGGTGGCCGGCGGCGCCGCCGCGGCGAACTCCCGCCCGATGTCGTTGAGCAACGCGACCACCTCCCGCCGGGCCCGCCGGAAGAGGAGCCCGGCGGTGCGCGGGGTGGCGTCCGGCCGCAGTCGGCGACGCAGCCCCCGCGTGGCCCGGCCCAGCATGGTGGCGGGCTGCTCCTGGTAGCGGAAGCGCAGCAGGTCCCGCCGGCGCAGCCACTCCAGGTCGACCAGGTCGGCACTGCCGTTGACCTGATCGTCGGTGACGAAGGTGGGGGCGTCCTGCCACCACAGCACGTCGATGCGGGAGAGCAGGTAGATCCGGACCAGCGCGGTGAGGTCACCAGCCGAGGTGCGCTCGTTCGGCTGGTAGCGCGCCATCTCCAGCAGCAACGTCTCGCGCGCGCCGATCAGCCCCTGCGGGGTGGCGTCGAGCACCGCGGCGAGCGCCGGTTCGCGCAGCCGTTCGTCGATGAGCACCTGACGGGCGCGTGTGCTGGTCGCGTCGGCCAGGGCACCCACCTCGACCAGCAGGTCCGCGACGGCCGCCCGGTAGGCGGCGAGGTCCGGCGCGGTGGCGGGGAGGCGGCGGGGGGCGGTGCCGGAGGGTCGGCGGCGAGCCGGGGCGGTGGGCGACACGGGCGGACCGGGCTGCTGTCCCGGGCTACGGCTGGGCACGCGCATGACGGGGTCCCTTCTCCGGTCACGACTCTGGGTGGATCGCCCTGAACACACCGTAATCAAGCGGGACCGGAATGGGGCGAACAATCCTCCTATCTGCCCCGAAGGGAGCGGCGGGGCTGACGCGCGGCATGCGGCTCCGGCGGTGACGAACCACCGCCGGAGCCGGCGGGGAAATCAGTCGCCGTCCGCGGGCACCAGGCCCTGCACCGTCGCGTACGACGGCAGCCCCGGCGACGCCGTGAACCCACCGGCAGCGATCGCGTCGGCGGTGGCGACGACGGTGGCCAGCGCGGCCCGGAACAGCAGCGAGCCGGTGCTGACCCGGGCGACCCCGGCCCGCCTCAGCTCGTCGAGCCCGGGGCCGCCCGGTTGGTACAGCGCGTTCAGCGGCGCCTCGATCCGTTCGGTCAGCATCCGCAGCGTCGCCAGATCGACGGCGCCGGGGACGAAGATCCCGTCGGCGCCGGCGGCGCGGTAGGCCCGAGCGCGGGCCAGGGTCTGCGGCAGCGGATCGGCCACCCCGAGCCACCAGGTGTCGGTGCGGGCGTTGACGAACAGATCGGGCACCGCCGCCTTCACCGCCGCGATCTTGTCGGCGGTGCACTCCGGATCGGCCAGGGTGCCGTCGGCGCGCCCGTCCTCCAGGTTGATCCCGACCGCGCCGAGCCCGGCCAGCTCGGCCACGTACCCGGCGACCGCCGCCGGATCGTCGGAGAACCCGGCCTCCACGTCGACGGTGAGCAGGATCGGCAGCCGGGCGAGCCGGCGGGTCAGGGCCAGGGTCTCCGCGCCGGTGGCCGCCACGCCGTCGGGACGGCCGGCGGCCGCGGCGACCCCGAGGCTGGTGGTGCCGATGGCCGGATGGCCGCCCGCGGCCAGTGCCGCCGCCGAGGCGTGGTCCCAGGCGTTCGGCAGCAGCAGGGGGCGGTCGGTGTGGTGCAGGGCGTGGAACGCCGCACGGCGGTCGGTCATCGGACCGTCACCTCCAGGATCGCCGGAACGCGCAGGGTCGGGTGTGGCTCGTGGCGCAGCACGGCGTCGGTGCGTAGGCAGCGCTCGCGCAGCACGTCGAGCACCCCGGTGGCGAGGGCCAGCGCCTGCCGGTCGCCGGGGCAGCCGCGCTCCCCCGCGCCGAACGTGAGCAGCCCGGCCCCAGGCCGGCCGGGCCGGAACGCGGCCGGCTCGGCGAACGCCTCCGGGTCACGGTTGGCGGCGTCGAACCGGAGCAGCACGGGGCTGTTCGGCGGCAGGTCCTGGCCGCCCAGCCGTACCGCGGCGACGGTGACCCGTCGGGTGGCCCGCACCGGCGGGTCGAGCCGCAGCACCTCGGCCAGCAGGTCCGCCGTCGCCACGCCTGCCAGCGGATCCATCGCCCGCTCCGGGGCCGACGGGCCGGCGGACGCGCGGCGGGCGGGCGTGGGGAGCAGGTGGTGGGCGGCGGCGCCGATCAGGCCGGCGGTCGCGTCGCAGGCCTGGACCAGCAGGCCGATCAGGTTCGCCCGCACCTCCGGCCGTGCCGGTGGGCAGAGCTCCAGCAGCGTGGCGACTGCCCGGTCGGCCCGCCGGACCAGCGCCGGGTCGACCCCGGGGTGGTACGCGGCGGCGACGGCCGCGACCGCCGTCCCGGCGGCGGCCGGATCGGTCAGGCCGAGCCGGCCGGCCAGCACCCGCAGCGGAACCGGCCTGGCCAGTTCGCGCATCACGTCGAGGTGCGCACCGGCATCGTCCAGGGCGGCGGTGGTCCGTCGGGCCGCCTCCTGCCGTAGCTCGTCCGGGTCCAGCGCGGACAGTGCGGACGTCCCGATCGCGCGACGCTCGGCGTGCCACTCGGGCGGGCTGAACCGGCTGACCGCGCCGCGTAGCCAGGCGAGGGTGCCGGGCGGCCCGGTGTCCACGGGCGGCACCTGGAAGGCGGGATCGGTCAGCGCGGTCCGAACGTCGGCGTGCCGGGTCACCCACCAACCGCCACCGGTCTCGAACGTGGGCGGTCCGCACGCCGGCGTCTCGACAGCGGGCGGAACAACGGGCCAGTCATCAGTCACCGCCCGACCGTAGGACCCGAACCGTTCGCCCCCCACCGAACAATCCCGTCGCCCGCACCGCCGCGCCGCGCCGCCCGACCAAGATCGTGCTTCATCCTGGATCGAGTGGCCTGCGGGCCTGGGGAAGCCACTCGATCCAGGATGTTGCGTCTGCGGCTCCCTCTGCCACGGCGTCCCCGGGGTTCAGGCGCGGCCGCTGGTGGTTGGCGCAGGCGGCGTGGGGCTGAGGGCGTGTTCGGGGATGTTCAGGGTCGCGGCCAGGGCCGATCGGCCGGTCGGGGTGAGGCGGACAGCACGGCCGGCGCCCCGGGCCGTCCAGCCCCGCTCGCCGAAGCGACGGCAGAGCGCCGCGCCGAGCGCCCCTGCCAGGTGCGGCCGGCGCTCGGTCCAGTCCAGGCAGTCGCGCACCACCGGGCGCCGCGCGGTGCGCAGCACGTCCACGGGTACGCCCAGCCCGGCCGCCCACGCCCACCCGTCGGGCGTCAGCGTCAGCCCGCTGGCCCGGTCCAGCCGCCCGTCGGCCAGCAGCGCGTCGTACATCAACACGCCCAGCCGCCCGGCGAGGTGGTCGTAGCAGGTGCGGGCGTACGCCATCGCGGCACCAGCGGTGGACGCCCGCAGCGAACCGGTCGGCGCGGGTGGGGTCGGGGCGTGCCCGGCCAGGCCCTCGATCAGCTGGGCCACCGACGGCCCGGCCAGCCGCAGGTAGCGGTGCCGGCCCTGCCGCTCCTCGACCAGCAGCCCACCCCGGACCAGCCGGGTGAGGTGGTCGCTGGCGGTCGACGGCGCGACCCCGGTCCGGCGGGCCAGCTCCCCGGCGGTCCACGCGCGGCCGTCGAGCAGCGCAAGGCAGATGCCGGCCCGGGTGCCGTCGGCCAGCAGGGCGGCCAGATCGGCCATCCCCCGGCCCTCGGTGACAGCGCTCATCTCCCCATCATCGTCCTGCCCAGGGGCGTACCAGCCAGCAGGGTCCGGCATCGGCGGTCTTTACAACGTTGTATCCATCGTTGTAGAAACGGTGGACACACCGCTCCTGTCGATGCACCGCCAACCTCCCCCCGAGGCAGGTCCACATGCGACATCTCCGCCGTAGCGGCGCGCTCACCGCCGCGCTCGGTCTGATCCTGACCGCGACCGCACCCGCTCCCGCCGCCGGCTCCGACGGCCCGTCCCGCTACCGCAACCCGATCTCGACCGCCGTCGGCGACACCTTCGCCGACCCGGTCATCGTCCGCGGCGACGACGGCTTCTGGTACGCCTACGGCACCACCGACCCGCTCCGCGAGGGCGAGCGCGAGTTCCACCGGGTGCCCACCGCCCGCTCGGCCGACCTGGTCGACTGGACGTACGTCGGCGACGCGTTCGGCCCCGACCAGCGCCCGCCGTACGCGGCGCCCGGCGCGGCATTCTGGGCGCCGGACGTGCGCCGCCTCGGCGACCGGTGGGTCATGTACGTGACAGTCACCGACACCACCGTCTCCACCGAGGGCAGCGACTACGCCATCGGTGCGGCGACCGCGCCCACCCCGACCGGGCCGTGGACCTTCGCCGCCGAACCCGTCGTCGCCCCGCGTCCCGGTGGTGGTGGCGGCTACCTGTGGACCATCGACCCCAGCCAGTTCACCGACGTCGACGGCCGCAGCTACCTCTACCACGGCAGCTACTACGGCGGCATCTCGGTCACCGAGCTCAGCCCGGACGGGCTCACCGCGGTCGGCACACCGACCCTGGTGGCCATCGACAACAAGTTCGAGGGCAGCTACGTGCTGCGCCACGACGGCTGGTACTACCTGTTCGCCTCCACCGCGAACTGCTGCGCCGGCCCCGCCACCGGCTACTCCGTCCAGGTCGGACGCGCGCGCAGCCCGCGCGGCCCGTTCACCGACCGCGACGGGGTCGCGCTGACCGCGTCCCGGGCCGGCGGCACGCCGGTGCTCACCCAGAACGGCAACCGGTGGATCGGCACCGGGCACAACGGGTTCCTCACGGACATGTCCGGACAGGACTGGATCGTCTACCACGCGATCGACCGCGCCGACCCGTACCTGGACGAGCCGTTCGGCATCAACGAACGCCCGATGCTGCTGGACCGGCTCGACTGGATCGACGGCTGGCCGACGGTGAACGCCGGCGCCGGCCCGTCCGAGGGCAACCGACCCGCACCGGTGACCACCGGCCGGGTCGACGACCGGTTCGACGCCGCCGGGCTGTCCGGCTGGCGACGTGGCGCCGGCGAGTGGCGGGTCACCGACGGTCAGCTCACCGGCAGCGGCGCGCTGTCCAGCCGTACCACTGTCGGCGGCGACGTGCGGGCGGAGGCCGACCTGCGGTTGACCGGCGCGGCCACCGCCGGGATCACCCTCGGCGGCCGGGTCGAGGTCCGGGTGGACGCGGCCGGCGGCCGGCTGGTGGCCAGCGACGCCGACCGGCGTGCTACCGCGCCGCTGCCCGCCGGGCTCGACCTGGCCGCCCGGCACAACCTGGCCATCGAGGTACGCGGCCAGCAGCTGGTCGCCGAGCTGAGCCCGGCCCGCCTCGGTGATCAGCTCGCCGTGGTGTCGCTGCGACTGGACCGTCCGGTCGCCGGTCGCCCCGGACTGGCCGCCACGGGCGGCACGGCCGTGTTCGACAACGTCAGCGTGGCCCGGCTGTACCAGCCGGCGAAGCGGGCGGTGCCGGAGCCCCGGGTCGGCGCGCCGCTGCGGGCGTACTCCGACGAGTTCGGCGACGGGCTGGACGGCGGCTGGCGGTGGGTGCGCGAGGATCCGGCGGCCACCGTCGCCGGCGGCGCGCTGCGCTGGCCGGTGCAGAACGCCGACCTGACCGGCACCGGCAACACCGCAGGGTTGCTGCTGCGTGACGCGCCGCGCGGCGACTACGTGGCGGAGACGAAGGTGACGCTGGACCTGGGCGAGGAGACGGTCCGCAACTACCAGCAGGCCGGGCTGGTCGCGTACGTGGACGACGACCGGTTCGCCCGGCTGGCCCAGGTGGCGATCTGGAACACCCGGCAGGTCGAGTACGGCTACGAGCTGCCCTTCGCCGGCCAGCCGGTGTACGGCGGCAGCATCGTCGGCACCCCGGCCACCACCACCTGGCTGCGGCTGGCGCACCACGTCGACCCGGCCACCGGAGAGCACGAGTTCCGGGCCGGCTCCAGCCGGGACGGGCGGAGCTGGACCTGGGGTGCGGTGTGGACCTTCCCGGCCGACACCACCCCGCGCATCGGGCTGGTCGCGCACGGCGGCGCCGAGCCGCCGGTCACCGCCGAGTTCGACTACCTGCGCTTCTATCGCTGACGCAGTCGGGGGGCCTCCGTCCCGAGGACGGAGGCCCCCCGAGGCCGGTGCCGACGAAGATGGCGGCTCGGTGGACACATCCGAACAGGACGGTCGCGCGGGATCAGATCTGCCGGCGCGTCAGCGGTGCCACCGACCGGTCGGTGCCGTCGTAGCTACGGGCCCCGACGAACGCGCCCGTCGGCCGCTGACCGCCGGCGACGGCGCGGGCCAGCCGCAGGTCCGCGTTGCGGAACCGCAGCGCCACGCTCAGGTGCGGCACCCACCCACCCGGCGCGTGCCACGGACGATGTCCGGCGGCGTCGGCGAGCACGTCCCAGACGGCGGCGTGCAGTGCGGTCAGCGCCGGCGTGGGTCGCACGAGCCAGACCAACGGCGCACTGCCGTCGAGAACGACGATGCGGTCGAGCGTGACCGGCACCGGCAGCGCGGCGTCGAACAGGTCGGTCAGGCGGTGCTCGGCCCCGGGCGGGAACTCGTCCACCGCGGCGAGGGTCAGGTGCGGCCGGTTGGTCGGGTGGGTGTTGCGGGCCAGGCTGGGCAGCCCGGCCGCGGCCAACCGGTCCCAGGCGGACCGGACCGCCGCGTCCAACCCGGCCGAGCAGACCAGTTCCACCGTACGCACCAGGCCACCGTAACCGTGCCGGCGACGCGGTCAGAGCCAGCCGTTGTCCCGGGCGGTGCGCACCGCCTCCGACCGGTCGGCCGCCCCGAGCTTCTGCACGGCGGCGGAGAGGTGGTTGCGCACCGTGCCGGTGGACAGGTGCACCCGGCGGGCGATCACCGCCACCGGGGCGCCGAACTCGGCCAGCCGCAGGGTCTCCAGCTCGCGGGGGGTCAGCGGGCAGGTGGGCAGGGTCAGCGCGTCGGCGGCGAGCGACGGATCGACGTACCGGCCGCCGCCGTGCACCCGGCGGATCACGTCGGCGAGCGCCCCGCCCGGCGAGCCCTTGGGCAGGAATCCCCGCGCGCCCGCCGTCAACGCCTGCCGCAGGTGCCCCGGCCGGCCGTGCCCCGTCAACACCACCACCGCGCAGGCCGGCAGTGCCCGGGTCAGCTCGGCGGCCACCTCGATGCCGTTCAGGCCGGGCATCTCCAGGTCCACCACGGCCACGTCGGGACGATGCGCGAGCGCTGCGTCGACCGCGGCCCGGCCCTCGGCGGCCTGGGCCACGACCTCGATGTCCGGTTCCAGCCCGAGCAGCGCGGCGACGGCCACCCGCATCAGCTCCTCGTCGTCGGCGAGCAGGACGCGGATCACGGAACCACCGGCAGGATGGCTTCCAGGGTGAACACCGCGTCCTCGCGGCGCACCCGCAGCTCCCCTCCGGCGGCCGCGAGCCGTTCGGCGAGCCCTCGCAGGCCGTGGCTGTGCGCGTCCGGACCACGGTCGTCGGCGCCGTCGTTGGCCACCGTCATCCTGGCCACGTCGTCCTCCCGGTCGATGCTGATCCGGCACCAGCCGGCGCGACTGTGCCGCAGCACGTTCGTCCCCGCCTCACGCAGCACGGCGGCCAGCTCGGTGGCGGCGGCCTGCGGCAGGTCGGCCGGTGGCTGAGGCACCGTGCAGCGCACCCCACAGGAGCGCAGGACGCCCGCCACGGCGGCCAGCTGTTCGCCGAGGTCGACGGTCCGGTAGCCGTGCACGGTCTCCCGTACCTCGGTCAGCGCGGATGCCGCGAGCCGCTGGACGTCGGTGGCCTCCTGGCCGGCCCGTTCGGGGTCGATCGGGGCCAGCCGGGCGGCGAGTTCGGCCTTCAACGCGATCACGGTGAGGTTGTGGCCCAGCACGTCGTGCACGTCGCGGGCGAAGCGCAGACGCTCCTCGGCGGCGGCCAGCCGGGCGCGGGCGGCCTGCCCCTGTCGAGCCTCCACGAGCAGGTCCCAGAACCAGACCTGGAACCAGTTGACCGCGGCGACGGACAGCCCGATCCCGCCGGTGACAGCCAGGTGGCGCCCGACGGAGCCGTCGGTCCACCAGGCCACTCCCGCCGACGCCAGCAGGGCGCCGACCGCCACCGCCACCGCGGCCGGGAGCCGGACCAGCAGCGGGGCCATGCCGATCAGGGACGCGCCGAGCCAGGCCCAGGTCGGCCAGACACCTGCCGCCACCGGCCCCACCAGCGGGACGGTCAGCACCGCCACCCCGGCCAGGCTGAGCTGTGCCCGACGCCGCCAGCGGTGGTCGAGCCACGGCGTCACGGCGGCGTACAGCACGGCGGTCTGAGCGGCCGCGAAGGCGAGGATGCCGGCCGCGCCGAAGGAGACGCGGCCGGGATCGGGATCGCGGGTCAGGCCGACCGCGGGCAGCAGCACGCTCGCCCACACTCCGGTGGCCAGCGACAGCAGAGTCGCCTGCCGGGCCCGGTGCAGCCGCCGGTCCGCCCGGGGAGTCACCGCCTCGCTCGCCACGGCACCGATACTAGGGCCGCTCCGCGCCCGGTCCACCCCAGCGGATGTCACGGTCGAGCCGTGCAGTCCGCACGGTTTTCCGGTGACGGATGGAACTGCCGGCTGCTCGCGTACACCACCAGGGTGGACGGCATGGAGATGACACGGACAGACATTGACGCTCTCGCCGTACCGCCGACCGGGCCGCTGCCAGCCGAGCGGCCGGCACCGCCGGGCACGACGCCCGCCACCGTGGCGGGCGGCGGCACGCGGCACCTGCTGCGGCACCTCGCCGAGATGGCGCTCGCCATGGTCGCCGGGATGCTGCTGCTCGGCCCGTTGTGGGACGCGGCCGGCGCCGCGCTGGGGCTCGCCGGCCCGCTGGGCCGGCCGGAGGTGGCCGCCCTGGTGATGGCCACCGACATGACCATCGGCATGACGGTCTGGATGCGCTACCGCGCGCATCGCTGGCTCGCGGTCGGCGAGATGGCCGCCGCGATGTACGTCCCGTTCCTGCTGCTCTTCGCGCCGATGTGGGCCGGCCTGCTGGACGCCGACGCGATGCTGCTCGGCGGCCACCTGCTGATGGTGCCGGCGATGGTGCTGGTGGCGGTGCGACACCGTCACGAGGCCCCGGTGCCCGTACGCCGGCATCCGGCCGTGGTGGCGATCGCCCGCCGGTGGCCGACCGGGCTGGCGCTGCTGATGACCGTGGACAACTGGGTCGACCCGGGCGTACTCACCCCGTGGGCGATGCTGGTGCTGCCCCGGCGGCTACCTGGTGATCGGTCTGGCCCGCGGCACACTGCGCGGACCGGGCGTGCTCACCACCCAACTGCTCGGCCTGGCCGGCTGGGTCACCCTTACCCTGGTCGCGGTGACGGCCGGCGGACGGACCGCCGCGTGGCTGGTGGCGTTCGGTTGGCTGGCGCACGCCGCCTGGGACCTGGTCCACCACCGCATCGGGCGGGTGGTGCCGCGCGGCTACGCCGAGTGGTGTGGGGTACTCGACGCGGTTGTGGGGGTCACCGTGATCCTGGCGATCCTGACCACCGGGTGAACGGAGCGCCCGCCGGCACGGGGCGGCGGGCGGCAGGTCCTCCCGCGGCGCGTTGTGCCGGTCGCCGCAGCGGGTGCGGCGGCGTGATGAAAGGCTTGGCGCATGAGTTCCGCACCTGCACAGCACGACGCACCGACCGACACCACCCCCGACGGCACCGACGAGGCGAACGCCTTCACGGAGCTGGGGCTGCGCACCGAACTGCTGGGCGCGCTGTCCGCTCTCGGTTACGAGGAGCCGACGCCCATCCAGCGGGAGGCGATCCCACCGCTGCTGGAGGGTCGGGACCTGCTGGGCCAGGCGGCCACCGGCACCGGCAAGACGGCGGCGTTCGCGCTGCCGCTGCTGCACCGGATGCCGGCTCACGGCGACGGCGGGGACCCGGTCGCGTTGGTGCTGGTGCCTACCCGGGAGCTGGCGGTGCAGGTGTCCGAGGCGTTCCACCGCTACGGCAAGGACCTGGGCGCCCGGGTGCTGCCGATCTACGGTGGGCAGCCGATCGGGCGGCAGCTGCGGGCACTGGACAGCGGGGTGGACGTGGTGGTGGCCACCCCGGGGCGGGCCCTCGATCACATCGCCCGGGGCACGCTGCGGCTGGGTGGGCTGGCCACGGTGGTGCTCGACGAGGCCGACGAGATGCTCGACATGGGCTTCGCCGAGGACATCGAGGCGATCCTGGAGCACGCGCCGGCGCAGCGCCAGACCGTGCTCTTCTCGGCCACGATGCCGTCCCGCATCGACGGGATGGCCCGGCAGCACCTGCGCGATCCGGTGCGCATCGAGATCGGCCGGGAGCAGCCGGTGGCCGGCGAGGCGCCCCGGGTGCGGCAGAGCGCGTACATCGTGACCCGGGCGCACAAGCCCGCCGCGCTGGGCCGGGTGCTGGACGTGGAGTCGCCCACCGCGGCGATCGTGTTCTGCCGCAGCCGGGAGGAGGTGGACCGGCTGACCGAGACGATGAACGGCCGGGGCTACCGCTCCGAGGCGCTGCACGGCGGGATGAGCCAGGAGCAGCGGGACCGGGTGATGGGGCGGCTGCGGGCCGGCACCGCCGACCTGCTGGTCGCCACCGACGTGGCGGCCCGCGGGCTGGACATCGAGCAGCTCACCCACGTGGTCAACTACGACGTGCCGTCGGCGCCGGAGTCGTACGTGCACCGGATCGGCCGGGTTGGCCGGGCCGGGCGCGAGGGCGTGGCGATCACCCTCGCCGAGCCGCGCGAGCACCGGATGCTGAAGACCATCGAGCGGGTGACCGGTCAGCGGATCACCATCGACAAGATCCCGACGGTGGCGGACATGCGTACCCGCCGGCTGGAGCTGACCCAGGCGGCGCTGCGGGAGAGCCTGCTGGAGGACGACCTCGACCCGTTCCGGGTGATCGTGGAGACGCTGACGGACGAGTTCGACCTGATGGAGGTGGCCCTCGCCGCGGTGAAGCTGGCACACGAGGTGACCTCCCCGGGCTCGGACGACGAGGAGGAGATTCCGCAGGCGCCGGTGCGCGGCCCGCGCGAGGGCCGGCCCGAGGCCGGCGGTCGGGGCGGCGATCGGCGCGGTGGCGGTCGGCCACGGATGGCCGGCAACACCGTCCAGGTCTTCGTCGGCCTGGGCCGTCGCGCCGGGGTGCGCCCGCAGGACCTGGTCGGCGCGATCACCGGGGAGACCGGGATCAGCGGCCGGGACATCGGCTCGATCGAGATCGCCGACCGGTTCTCGCTGGTGGAGGTGCCGCAGGGCGTGGCCGACGAGGTGATCTCCGGGTTGCGCTCCAGCACCATCAAGGGCCGCAGGGCCACCGTGCGCCGGGACCGCGGCGGCGACCGCTGAACGACCGCCGGCGACCGTCGGGTACGACGGTCGCCGGCGCAAGGATCAGAAGGAGTACGGGCCGAACCGGCCCCACGCCACGACCGCGGCGAGGACGAGCAGCACCGTGCAGGTCACGGCGCCCTGCAGCTCCGTCCGGCGCCGGTCGTCGGTGTCCTGCCTCTTCATGTCGCGCAGGTGCACCAGGATGCCGCCGATCATGACGATGACCAGGCCGACCGCCGCGAGCGGGGTGAGCACGGTGGCGATGCCGGTGAGCGGCGGAAGCACCAGCCCGACGGCGGCCAGCAGCTCGGCGGCGCCGAGCGCCTTGACCTGGTGCGGCGGGACCGGGTCCACCCAGCGCATCAGGTCGCGCAGCTTGTCCTTGGGCTGCGTCAGTTTGGCCGTGCCGGCGCCGGCGAAGACGACGGCGAGCAGGATCTGGATGATCCAGAGCACCAGATTCACGGGGGGTTTCCTCCGGGGGTACCGCCTCGCGGCGGAGAGGTAGTTGAGGGTTCAAGCGAGACAGTAGCCCCGTGCGGCACAGCAGTGACCCCCGCCGTCGGAGAGACGGCGGGGGTCGCTGTGGTGTTGGGTCAGGCCGCGAAGAGAGCCGGACCGTCCAGCGCCTTCACGTCGGCCGGGCGCAGCGCCAGGGCGAGCACGTCGGACACGTCGGCCAGGGTGTGCACGGTCAGCGCCTCGCGCACCTCGGCCGGCAGGTCGTCCAGGTCCGGCTCGTTGCGCGCCGGGATGATCACCTCGGTGAGGCCGGCCCGGTGCGCGGCGAGCAGCTTCTGCTTCACCCCGCCGATCGGCAGGACCCGACCGGAGAGCGTCACCTCGCCGGTCATTCCAAACTCGGGGCGGACCGGACGACCGGTGACCAGCGACGCCAGGGCCGTCACCATGGTGATGCCGGCGCTCGGGCCGTCCTTGGGCACCGCGCCCGCCGGGAAGTGGACGTGGATCCGACGTCCGGCCAGAACGTTCGGGTCGATGCCGAAACGCCGCCCGTTGGAGCGCAGGTACGACAGGGCGATCTGTGCCGACTCCTTCATCACGTCACCGAGCTGGCCGGTCAGGGTCAGGCCCGGCTCGCCCTCCATGCTGGTCGCCTCGATGAAGAGCACGTCCCCGCCGGCGCCGGTGACGGCGAGGCCGGTGGCCACACCCGGCACCGCGGTGCGCTCGGCCGACTCCGGGGTGAACTTCGGCCGGCCCAGGTAGTCGGCGAGGTTGCCGGTGTCGACGCGTACCGGCGCCGGGTCCGTCGCCAGCGCCACCGCCACCTTGCGCAGGATCTTGGCGAGGGCACGCTCCAGCTGCCGGACGCCGGCCTCCCGGGTGTACTCCCCCGCGATCAGCGCGAGAGCCTCGTCGGCGACGCTGACCTCCTCGACGGTCAGCCCGGCCCGCTCCCGCTGCCGGGGCAGCAGGTGGTCCCGGGCGATGGCGACCTTCTCGTCCTCGGTGTACCCGTCCAGGGTGACCAGCTCCATCCGGTCCAGCAGTGGACCGGGGATGGTCTCCACCACGTTGGCGGTGGCCAGGAAGAGCACGTCGGACAGGTCCAGGTCGACCTCCAGGTAGTGGTCCCGGAAGGTGTGGTTCTGCGCCGGGTCGAGCACCTCCAGCAGCGCGGCGGCCGGGTCGCCGGCGTAGCCTGCGGCCAGCTTGTCCACCTCGTCGAGGAGCACGACCGGGTTCATCGAGCCGGCCTCACGCAGCGCGCGGACGATCCGGCCGGGCAGCGCGCCCACGTAGGTGCGCCGGTGACCGCGGATCTCCGCCTCGTCACGGACGCCGCCGAGCGACACCCGCACGAAGTTGCGGCCGAGCGCCCTGGCGACGGACTCGCCGAGGCTGGTTTTGCCGACCCCGGGCGGACCGGCGAGGGCCAGCACCGCGCCGGAGCCGCGACCGCCGACCACGCCGAGGTTGCGCTCGGCCCGGCGGTTGCGCACCGCGAGGTACTCCAGGATGCGGTCCTTCACGTCGGCCAGGCCGGCGTGGTCGGCGTCGAGCACCGCCCGCGCCGCGGCCAGGTCGGTGTTGTCCTGCGTACGCGTGCCCCACGGCATCTCGAGCACGGTGTCCAGCCACGTGCGGATCCAGCCGGCCTCCGGGGAGGCGTCACTGGCCCGCTCCAGCTTGCCGACCTCGCGCAGGGCCGCCTCGCGGACCTTCTCCGGCAGGTCGGCGCCCTCGACCCGGGACCGGTAGTCGGCCGAGCCGTCCGGCTCGTCCTCACCCAGTTCCTTGCGGATCGCGGCGAGCTGCTGGCGGAGCAGGAACTCCCGCTGGGACTTCTCCAGCCCCTCGCGGACGTCGCTGTTGATCTGCTCGGTGACCTCCTGCTCGGCCAGGTACGCCTTCACCCAGCCGACCAGCAGCTCCAGCCGGGCGGTGACGTCCGGCGCGGCGAGCAGCTCGGTCTTCTGCTCCAGGGTCAGCCAGGGCGCGTAGCCGGCCGAGTCGGCCAGCTCGGACAGGTCGGTCATCCGCTCCACCGCGTCGATGACCTGCCAGGCGCCACGCTGCTGGAGCACGGAGGTCACCAGGGCGCGGTACTCGCGGGCGAGTTCCCGGGCGCGGCCGGCGGGAGCGGGTTCGTCGAGTTCGGTCGCCTCGACCCAGAGTGCGGCGCCGGGGCCGGGCACGCCAGAGCCGATCCGGGCCCGGGACAGGCCACGGACGACGGCGGCTGGCTCACCATCGGGCAGCCGGCCGACCTTCTCGATGGTTGCGACCACACCGACCGGGCCGTACTCACCGTCGATACGCGGCACGGCCAGCAGCTTGCGGTCGCCGGTCGCCCGCGCCGCGTCGATCGCGGCCTGGGTGGTCGGGTCGAGGGTCACCGGGATGACCATGCCGGGCAGCAGAACGGCGTCGGTCAGGGGAAGTACCGGAAGAGTTGCCATCGAACACCTGCTATCGCGTTGACTTGAGCGTGTCTCACTCAAGTAACAAAGCGTTCCCCTTGTTCCGGACTGTGACCCAGACCACTGTCCCGCGTCGGACGACGGACCGGAAACAGCAGCTCACGCGCCAGCCGCCCGCCACCGGCCACCGCCACGGCGAGCGGAATCGCCAGGCTGATCACGGCCAGGGCGACCACGATCCGGCCGGGCAGCCCGGCGCCGGCGGCGAGCAGGGTCAACCCGGCGAAGACCGCCAGCTTCATCCGGGTGCGGGCCACGGGGACCACACCGGCCTCCCGGGTGGGTGCGGCGACCGACGGCATCGTTCCTCCTTCGGGGTACGGGCGAGCGGCGGGCACGTCGGCGTCAGGTGGCGCCGTCGTCGAGCAGTTCGTCCGCCAGATCCGGGTTGGTGCCGTACAGGCGGGGGTCGCCGGGTGCGAGCACCGGCTCGGGGGCGTGTGCGCGGGGGTTGTCGTCGTATCGGAACTCGCCCCTGCCGTCCGGGGTGGGGCCGGAGGCCCAGCGGCCCCGCGCGGCGTCCCGGCCGGGAGAGAAGTCCAGGTAGGTGTAGCTGAACTCGTCGGTGAACTGCGGGGAGTCGGTGAAGGCGTCCGGCACCGGCATCTCCTCCAGGCCGTCCTGTTTGAGCTGCTCGATGGCGGCCATCCACATGTTCTGGTGCATGGTGTCGCGGGCCAAAAGGAAGCGCAGCATCTGCTTGACCCCGGGGTCGTCGGTCATGTTGAACAGCCGGGCCACCTGCAGGCGGCCCTGCGCCTCCGCGGTGACGTTGAGCTGGAAGTCGGCCATCAGATTGCCGCTGGCGGTGATGAACGCGCCGTTCCAGGGCATGCCGTTGCTGTCGGTGGGCAGGGCGCCGCCACCACCGTGGATGAAGTGCGCCGGGTTCGACCCGCCGTAGACCGCGGCGACCATCGGGTTGTCGTCGGCGGCTTCCTGCAGTGACAGTGGGGCGTTCTCCAACAGGCGGGTGATCATGGTGGCGATCATCTCGACATGGCCCATCTCCTCGGTGCCGACGTCGAGCAGCAGGTCCTTGTACTTGCCGGGCAGCCGGCAGTTCCAGCCCTGGTAGAGGTACTGGTTGGCGACGGTCATCTCGCCCCACTTGCCGCCCAGGATCTCCTGCAAGCGGCGGGCGAACGCGGCGTCCGGGCCGTCCGGCTTGGCCTCGAACTGCAGGTCCTTGACGTGGCCGAACATCGGGTCCTCCTCGCTGCCGGGAGCTGGCGCGAGGAGGATCCCCACCCCGGTGACCCGGCCGGGCCAACCCGTGTCCCCGCGGGGTCAGCGCACCGGGCGGACCACCGGCAGCAGCACCTCCAGCGCCACACCACGCGGCCGCAACCGGTGCGCCCGCAGCACTCCCCCGTCCGCCGCCAACAACTGCCGCACGATCCAGAGACCGAGGCCGGACATCCCGACCGCCGGCGCCGGGCGGCGCATCGCGGCCAGCAGCGCGTCGTCCACCCGCCCCTCGTCGGTGACCAGGATGCTCAGCCCGCGGCGGCCCAGCTCGGCGTGGAGGCCGACCTGCCCCTCCGCCGGCCCGTGCCGCACGGCGTTCTCCACCAGGTTCACCAGCACCTGCCGGGTCCGGCCGGACGGCACCGGGCAGGAGCCGGCGCGCCGGGTGGCCCGCGCCCGCCGCCGGTACGCCGGCACCAGCGCGGCGGCCTCGCGCAGGATCCCGGCCAGCGGTACGAGCGGCTCCGGCTGGGGAGCCAACGCCAGCGCCCCGGTGCCGGCGGTCGCGCCGCGCAGCAGGCTCTGCAGGTGGGCGGCCTGATCGCGGGCCAGCTCGGTGATGGCCCGCCGGTCCGCGCCGGTCAGCTCCCGGCGTTCGTCGGCGAGCGCCCGGGTCAACGAGGTCAGGGTGCTGACCGGGGTACGGAACTCGTGACACAGCACGCGCAGCAGCAACTCGGAGTCGGCCGCCGAAGGTCGCAGCTCACCGGGTACGGGCTCGGTCCGGCGCAATCCTCGCAGCAGGCCGTGCAAACCGCTCCGTGCGCGCATCCACTCGACTCCCCTCGTTCGGTGCGTACCCGCATGATCAGTACCCGCTGGGGAACGGCGCAGACATGCCGGACGCCGCCACCATCCGACTCGCCGTCGTGGACGATCACCCCCTCTTCGTCCGCGGCCTCGAGTTGCTGCTCGCGGCGACCACCGACGGCCGCGCCGAGGTGGTCGGCTCGACCGGCGACGCCGCCGCCGCGGCCGCCCTGGTCAGCCGTTGCCGCCCCGACCTGGCCCTGGTCGACCTGCACATGCCACCACCCGGCGGCATCCGGGCGGTGGCCGCGATCCGGCGGACGACCCCTCGCGTACGAGTGGTCGCGATGTCCGGTTCCTCGGACCCGGCGCCCGCGCTGGAGGCGCTGCGGGCCGGCGCCGAGGGGTTCCTGCCGAAGACCAGTGAGCCGGAGGAGCTGCTCCCCCCGCTGGTCGCCATCCTCGACGGCTGGGCGGTGCTGCCGGCCGAGCTGCTGCGCGCCGTTCTGCGACCGTCGCGCGCCGCACCGGTCGACCTCGATGGCGAGGAGCGTCGGCTGCTGCGGGCGATCGCCGCCGGTCGCAACACCGTCGACATCGCCGAGGAACTGCACGTCTCGGAGCGGACGGTGAAACGGATGACCGCCGCACTGCTGCGCAAGCTGCGGGTGTCCAACCGGGCGGAGGCCGCCGCCGTCGCCGGACACGCCGGCCTGCTCGGCGAATGAGGCGGACCCCACGATTCAGCTTCCGTTCGCGGTTTTGCGAGCGTGAAATCGCGACGCGCCGAAATGAATGGGACGCATATTGTTGCGGATTCCCGTGGTGATAGGTCAGACTTTGGACACATCCCGCCACACACAGGGAGTAATCGGCAATGGCGAGAAAAGTAATCACGGTGCTGACCGACGACCTCGACGGTGGGAAGGCCGACCGGACCGTCGAGTTCAGTCTTGACGGCGTGGCCTACACGATCGATGTCTCGGACGAGAATGCGGGCGTCCTGCGCAAGACGCTGGATCCGTACATCAATGCGGGTCGGCGGATCGGCCGGGGCCCGGTGGAGAACACCCGGACAGTTCGGCGGCCGGGGCGGCCCAGCGGCGCCGGAATGGATCGGGAGCAGAACCGGGCCATCCGGGAATGGGCCGTCAAGAACGGCTACAAGATATCCGAGCGGGGCCGGATCCCGGTCGAGGTCGTCGAGGCGTACAAGAGCCGCTGACCGAACGACATGGGGACGGGGTCTCGCCGGCAACGGCGTGGCCCCGTCAGATTTTTCGCCGGCCTCCTCGCCCGGAAAGACACGCGGCGGCCGGTCACCTGGGCTGTCCGCCCCGGTGACCGGCCGCCGTTGGTCGGCTCGATCTGTTTCCGACTCAGTTGACCTCGATACGCACCGCATCGAACGCCGGGGTCTGGTTGGCCCTCTCCATCATCGGCAGACGGTGCGAGCCGTCACCGGCCCATACGGCGCACTGCGCGGTGCCCGTCTCGGGCAGACCCGGGATCTGGATGGTCACCTCGTCCGGCTGGGCACTACCGCGCCCGTCCTCGGTGGCGACGAAGAACGCGGGCACCTCCTGCGGCTCCGGCGGAGTGGTGAGGCTGTCCAGCATCCGGCAGGCGGTGTGGAAGTGTCCACGGACCAGGCCCTGGTCGTTGAGCAGCGAGCTCTCCACGTAGTACCCGCCCTGGCCGGCGGCCAGGAAGCGGTCCCGGATCAGGTTGCGGGTGCTGACCCGCAGGGTGAAGGCCTGGTTCTGGCCGACCTGGTCGGGGAACTGGGTGATCAGCAGCGAGGGGTTGTTGGCGGCCGCGCCGACCTCACCGAACTCGGTGCTCACGCAGCGGTTGCCGGTCTGGAAGCCGTCGTGCGGCTGGAGCTGGCTCTCGTCGCAGTTGTTGGCCAGCACGCCGAGCCCGGCGCCGGGAGCGTTGCCGCCGCCGTTGTCACCGCCGCCGTTGTCACCGCCGCCATTGTCGCCACCGCCACTGTTGCCACCGCCACTGTCACCGCCGCCGTTGTTGCCACCACCGCTGTTGCCGGTCGGCTGCACCTGGCATTCGGCGAGCTGCGCCAGACCCTGCGGGCGTGGCCCGACACGGTCGATGGCGGTCGTGATGCGGCTCAGCACCGCGCGCCGCTTGGCCGCCAGCGGCTGCAGGATCGCGTTGCGGATGAAGGCTTCGCCCTTGCTGCCCTCGGCGGCCAGCCGGCGGTCGGCCTCGGCGATCTGGGTCTGCAACTGGGCGAGGTTGCGGTCCACCTCGGCCCGGGCCCGGTCCGGCACCTGCGGCAGCTTGGCCGTCACGTCCGGGCAGGCGATGGCCGAGCCGCTGCCGACCGTGCCGTCCTTGCCGTCCTCACACTCGGGCACCGACTGCTGCCCGTCACCCCAGTGGTTACGCACCCAGCGACCGTTCTGCCACGTCCGGGTGGTTGAGCCGCCGCCATTCGGCGCGGTGGCGCCCGGGCTCGGCTGCACACACTGTCCAGAGGCCGGCCGGGGATTGTTCGGCCGCCGGTCCTGGGCCGACGAAATCTGGGTCACGGCGACTACTCCGCCGAAGACCACGAGCGTGCCGACAACGGCCAGCAGACGCTTGCTCCGCGCGTTGCCGGATGACCGGCGCGCCCGTGTGGACCTGCGCATCGAATTGCTCTCCTTCTCGATCCGGTAGTGGATTCCTGCCCTCGGCGGACCGACGGATGTGAGATGGCACGCCACGGCGACGACCACCGCGACCTACCCGGTGACGTGTCGATGGCCGACGATGCCCTTTCCGCACCGTCTCCCGCGTCCCGTCGACGCGGATGGGAGATCCTCTTCATTCGCGCAGGAGTACGGGACGGTGCGCGGGAAGGTTCAACCGACGCACAGGAAATTGCCGGATCTGGCGCGAGCCGTGCGGGAAGGGTCGACCGGATGCGGTGGGTGACGGATCAGTCGACGCAGAGGTGGTCGAACGCGAAACCGCCCACCAGTTCATGCCGGCGCCGGCTCAGCGCGACGATCTCCGCGGTGAGCTCGACGCGCGGCAGCAGGTCCGGGTCGACGGGTCCGGCGGCGCGCAGCCGTTCCCCGACGGCGACCGTGGCGAGGTCCTCGGCCAACCGGGCCGCGTCGACACCGCAGGAAAAGCGCTGTTCGGTCACCGACACCCGCTCGACCAGGCACGCGTCCGGGCGCACCTGCACCCAGCTCCACCCCTGCGCCGGGCCGTCCGCCCAGCTCACGTGCAGCCCCCGCACGATCGGGTCGGCCAGCCGCCGGGCGACGTACGCCTCGACCGCCGCCGCACGGGCCAGCGCGCCAAGGTCGTTGACCGGCCCGGTCCGCCCGTCCGGCAGCCGGCCGAGAATGTCCCGGAAGTCCACCGGGTTCAGCTCGTCCCCGGCGCCGCCCGCCGCGTAGTCCCGCGCGTCGATCACGTACTCCACCAGGCGTCGGCCGTGCTCCGCCGCGCGCAGGGTTGGCGAGCCGATCCGCAGCACGGGCAGCCCGACCGCCGCGCTCACCGCGTCCTTGAGTCGCTCGGCCCGCTGCTCCGCGGAGCCAGCGGCCGGGACCGGGCCGATCTCCACGGCGACGACCGGCCGGCCGGTGTCGGCGGCGCACACCACGAGGTCGAAGCCGGCCCGGCTGGCCGAACTCCACTGGCTGCCGGTGACACCGGGCGGACGCCCCTGGACCAGTTCGCTGAGCCGGCGCGCCGGGTACACCCGGTGACCGGCGCGGGTGAGAAGCGCGTCCTGCTCACCGTCGGCGGGCAACGCCCGCAGCCAGCCACGGTCGTCGCTGACGGTGCTCGTCATCTGCCTGATCCATCCGCCGGTCGGTCGAGCCGCGCCGAGTCTAGGCGGTCGATCATGGTGCGCGCCTCCGCGGGGCGGCCGGGACCGCCCGGCCGGCCGGACCGGCGGTTACTCGGCAGCGCCCATCACCAGACCCTCGATGGTGTGCTTCTGCCGGATCGGCTCCAGCCGGTCCACCACCGGGCAGGGCAGGTGCTCCCGGACCAACGCCGGCAGGCGCTTCCAGTAGCCGTGGGTGATGGCCATGTCGTGGTGGGCGGCGTTGCCCGCGCCGGGGGCGTCCACGCCGAGCACCAGCACCGGGCGGGCCGACCGGGAGACGTTCGGGGTGCCGCGGTGGATGGTCAGCGCCGACCGGGCGGAGATGTCCCCGCGCCGCGGGTACTTGCGCACGGCCCGCTGCTGGTAGCGGGGGTAGCGCTCCCGGGGCGGGAACATCTCGTGGTCGAAGTCGACGTCGTCGTCCCACTGTGTGCCGGGGGCGATCTCGAACGGCCCCATCTCCTCCACCGTGTCCACGGTGGTCAGGTTGAACGCCAGCGAGGTGAGCCGCCGCTGCCGCCGGGTGTCCTCCGGCATCGGGAAGTCCCGGTGCCAGGGCTGCATCGCCGCCCCGGGAAAGGGGATGTCGAAACCCAGTTCGACGATCTCGTACTCCGGGCCGAGCACCGCCCGGCAGACCGACACCACCCACGGGTGGCTGACCAGCTCGACGAAGCCGCGGAGTTGCTCCGGATGGATCTCCACGTACCAGCGCTGCGGGCCGCGACCGACCGCGGCGTCGGGTCGGGAGCGCGCCTCCTCGAACGCGACGGCCACATCGTTGCCGACCTGCTCCACCCAGGCCGGGTCGAAGGCGCCCCGGCAGGCGGTGATGCCGTCGCGGTAGAGGTCGCCGAGTGCCTCGACCGGCACCTCGTCGTCGCCGCTGGGCACGGGGTGGGCGGCGGGTGTCGCCGGGGGCGCCGGGGGAACACGCATGGGGTCTCCTCGGGACGGAAGCGAGCGTTACAACGTTGTAGAAGCGTGTCAAGGACCGCCGGAGCGCGCCAGCGCCCGGACCAGTGCTGTGACCCGGATCACAGGCGGGCCCGGGTTCCAGGGTCACCGCAGGGTGTATCCAGCGGGGGGCACCGGTACCGGACCGGTCGGGAGGTCAGCATGTCGCGACAACAGTTCGGCGTCCTCGCCGGTAACGGCGCGGGCCGGCGGGAACACGGCACCGCCGGATCGGCGGACGTCGCACGGATCGCCGCCGACGCCGCCGGCCGGGTCCCTGGCGTGTCCGGCGCCCACCCGGCCACGGTCCGCGTGGACGAGCGGTCCGTGAGCCTCGACCTGCACCTGGTCACCTGGTACGGGCACAGCGTCCCCGCCGTCGCCGAGGCGGTCCGGGTAGCCGTCGCCGACCGGGTGGCGGCCGACACCGGGCTCACCGTGGCGGCGGTGACCGTCACGGTGGACGACCTGCTCGTCCCCGGCGTCGACGGTCCCCGGACCGGGTGGACGGCTGGTGGCTGACATGCGGACCGGCAACCGGGTCGCCTCGCTGCTGCTTGCCGTCGCGCTGCTGGCCGGCGGCACACTGCTGGCCGCGCAGGCGCTCCTGGTGGCCCTGGATCGCCCGGCGCCGCTGGGCACGGGGACCGGCTGGTACGAGACGCTGACCAGCACCCGCTGGCGCGACCCGGGCGTCCGCGCGGTGGCCGGCGGGGCCGTGCTGCTCGGCCTGGCCGTCCTGGCCGCCCAGTTGCGACGCTGGGCGCCGGTCCGTCTGCGCGTCGACGAGCGGGACGGCTGGTACCTGCACCGCCGCTGTGTGGAACGCCGGCTGGCCGACGCGGCGGGCACCGTGCCGGGCGTACGCCGGGCCCGGGTCCGGGTCCGCCGACGCGGCGCCGAGTGGCGGCCCCGGGTACGCGCCACCGGCGACCCGGCGGCCCGTGCCGAGGTGGAGTTCGCGGTGCACCAGGAGCTGCACCGCCTCGCCGCGCCACGCGCCGGCCGGATCGAGGTCCGGCTGCTCCCCCGCGGGCGGCCGGTATGACGGACGCCGCGCACCGACTGCTGTGGACCATCGTCGCGCTGCTGCTGGTGGCGGGCGGCTCAGCGGCGCTGGCGGTCAGCTTCGGTGTGCTGCCCGGCGCGTTCGGTGTGCTGCCCGGCCCGGACCCCGGCGCGGCGCTGCTCGGTGCCGGTCTCCTGAGCCGGTGGCGGCTGGCCACGCCGTGGACCACCCTGGCCGCGGCGGTCGCCGGGGCGCTGCTCGCCCTGACCGGTCACCAGCTGCTGGCCTGGGAGCTGCGCCGACCCGGCTCCTCGGTGCGGGGCACGCTGACTCACCCCGGGCGGCGCCCGGGTCGCACCCGACTGGCCGCCGACGTCCTCGTCCACGCACTGGAACGCGACCTGACCGGCGCCCCGGGAGTACGCCGTGCCCGGGTGGTGCTCACCGGCGCGCCGCCGCGACCCGACGTGTGGATCCGGGTGGACCTGACGGCCGACACCCCGACCGCCGGTGCACGCGAGCACGTCCGCGCGGCGGTCCGCCGGTTCGCGACCACCGCCGGCTGCCAACCGGCGCACCTCGACGTGACCGCCCGGATCGAGCCCGGACGACCCTGACCCGCGCCGCACCAGCCCGGCCGGCATGATCGGTACCGGATGACCGACGGAGGTGCGCGGGTGCGGGTGGTGTCGCTGGTGCCGTCACTGACCGAGGCGGTGGCGCTGACCCTGCCCGGTGCGCTGGTCGGGGCCACCGACTGGTGCAGCCACCCGGCCGGGCTGGACGTCGCCCGGGTCGGCGGCACCAAGTACCCGGACCTGGAACGGGTCCGCGCGCTGCGGCCGGACCTGGTGCTGCTGAACGTGGAGGAGAACCGCCGGGACGACGCGGAGGCGCTGCGGGCCGCCGACGTGCCGGTGCGGATCACCTATCCGCGTACCGTCCCGGGTGCGTTGACCGAGCTGGCCGAGCTGCTGGCCGAGCTGGGCGCGCCGGCGGAGCCGGCCTGGCTTCGGGCGGCCCGACGGGCGTGGGCCGAGCCGCCCCGCCTGAAACCGGCCCCCCGGGCGGTGGTGCCGGTCTGGCGCCGGCCGTGGGTGGTGCTCGGCGGCGACACGTTCGCCGGCGACGTGCTGCACCGGCTCGGCGTGGTCAACGCGTACGACCAGCACGCCGAGCGTTATCCCCGTCCGAGTCTGGCCGAACTGCGCGACCAGCGGCCCGAGCTGGTGGTGCTGCCCGACGAGCCGTACCGGTTCACCGCCGGCGACGGGCCGGAGGCCTTTCCCGGCGTACCGTGCGCTCTGCTCTCCGGACGACACCTCACCTGGTACGGCCCGTCCCTCGCCGAGGCGCCCGCGCTGCTGGCCGACCAGCTGTCCCGTCCGGTGCTGAGCGGCTGAGGTCGAGCGGGGTCAGCCGGTGGTGCGGGCGCGCCGGGCGGCGATGAGGCTGGCCACGATGGAGACCGCGAGGGTCAGCACCACCACCGCGAGGGTCAGCCAGACCGGCAGCTTGCCCACCGGCGTCTCGGCCAGGATCAGCTTCAGCCCCGCGAAGGCGAGCAGCAGCGCCAGCCCGTAGCGCAGGTAACCGAAGTGGCGCAGCAGGCCGGCGAGGCAGAAGTAGAGGCTGCGCAGCCCGAGCACGGCGAACGCGGTGGCCGTCCAGACCAGGAAGGTGTTCGTGGTGATCGCCAGGATCGCCGCCACCGAGTCGATGGCGAAGACCACGTCGGTGGCCTCGATGGCGACGAGTGTCACCAGCAGGACGGTCGCCATCCGCCGGCCGTCGACCCGGGCGGTGAACCGGTCGCCGTGGTACCGAGGGTCGGTGGGGACCACCCGCCGGAACAGCCGGACCACCGGATTGCGCTCCGGGTCGACGTCCGGCTCCCCCCGCACCGCCAGCCGCCAGCCGGTCCAGATCAGGAAGGCGCCGAGCACGAACCCGGCCCAGGTGAGCCGGTCCAGCAGCTCGGCGCCGGCGAAGATGAAGACCAGCCGGAACGCGAGCGCGCCCACGACGCCCCAGAACAGCACCTTGTGCTGGTAGCCCGGGGGCACCCGGAAATAGCCGAAGAGCAGGGCAAAGACGAAGACGTTGTCCACCGAGAGCGCCTTCTCCAGCAGGTAGCCGGAGTAGTACGCGACCGCCGGGTCGCCGCCGAGGCCGAACCAGACGACCAGGCCGAACAGCAGGCCCGCGGCGATCCAGACGCCGCTCCAGACCAGCGCCTCCCGCAGCTCGATGACGTGGCTGTCCCGGTGCATGAGCACGTCCACCCCGAGCATCACGGCGATCACCGCGCCGACTGCCGCCCAGGCCCACAGCGGCACCGCGACCGTCGCCTCAGCCACCGGCGCCCCCCGCATCGACCCTGCGCACCGCCCGCCCGCACCGCCGGACGGCCGCTCCCGAGCCTAGGCGAGCGGCCGATCCCCCGGCGGCGCTCCGGCGAAGTCGGCACGCGCCAGCCGGGTTGGCGACGGTGCTCAGGCGACCGGCGTCACCTGCGCCGGATCGAAGGCGGTGTCGTCCGCCTCGTAGCCGATCGTGTTGGTCACCTGAACCACGCCGCTCACCTGGGCGGCGAGCCGCCCGGCGAGGTCGACTGCGGAGCGGCGGTCCAGCCGTCCGGCCAGGGTGACCTCGCCGTGGCGGACCTCGACGGTGACCAGGCCGTCCCGCACGGCGAGCACCCGGCGGAGCACCTCCTGCACCACGTCCTCGCGGATCTCGGCGTCCGAGCGCAGATGCACCCGCAGCAGGTCGGCGCGACTGACGATCCCGTCACGTCGGCGACGGCTCTCGAAGACCCGCCGCTGCGCCGGCTCGCCAGCGCGCTCGATCCGGTGCAGCAGGTCGGCCTCGGACACCACGCCCAGCACCCGGCGGAACCCGTCGACCACCGGCACCGCGCTGACCCCGTGACGCACCAGCACGTCCACGATCTCCCGGTACGGGGTCTCGGCCACCACGGTCGCGACCTCCCGGGTCATCACGTCACCCACCTGCCAGGTCCTCATCACGGCCTCCCTCTCGTCGTCCACCTCGGACGTTACGGCCGGACACCCGCCGCGGTCAGGGCCTCCGGGCCACGCCGCAGGGGTCGAAGGTCCCGAGCGGTTGCGGGTCCGTCGGCCCTGCCGGCGACGGCACGACCGGCGTCCAATGGAGATGCCACCGGGGAAGCGCGGTGCGAAGCAGAGAAGGGACGTGGAGACCATGGCCGCGACGATCGAGCGGATCAGCGCCGAGACCACCGCTCCGACGGCGGGCACCCCCCGCGAGAGCGCCGTCCGGTACATCCTGGCCGGCATCCGGCTGGCGCTCGGCTGGATCTTCCTCTGGGCGTTCGTCGACAAGCTGTTCGGCCTCGGGTTGGCCACCGAGTCGAAGAACGCCTGGATCAACGGAGGCAGCCCGACCAAGGGTTTCCTCACCTTCGGGGTCGCCGGTCCCTTCAAGGACGTCTACGCCGGGATCGCCGGGGCCGCCTGGGCGGACTGGCTGTTCATGGCCGGCCTCGCGGGGATCGGCGTCGCCCTGCTGCTCGGCATCGGCATGCGGGTCGCCGCCGTGGCCGGCGGGCTCCTCCTGGTGCTGATGTGGACCGCCGTCCTGCCTCCGGAGAACAACCCCTTCATTGACGACCACCTGATCTACGCCGCGGTGCTGGCGGTGCTGGCGCTGGTCAACGCCGGTGACACCTGGGGCCTCGGCCGGGTCTGGGCGCGGCAGCCGATCGTCCGGCGGATGCGCTGGCTCCGCTGATCCACACCGCACCATCCCCACGGCGGGCGTCACCACCGGTGACGCCCGCCGAGTCGTGCGGTCCGCCCGGCACCCGATGGATCATGGATCCGCCGGGTGTCGCCACGCCGTTGGCGGGTCCGCCGCACATCGGTGGGGTGCGATCCGGCAGGATCGACGGTGACCGGACACATCACCCAAATGGCAGGAGTTCCACGCATGAACCAGGCAGCAGGCGCCCGATCGGGCAAGCCCGAGGTGGGTCCGATCGAGGGTGCGCCGCCGGCCGACCTCGTGATCGAGGACGTCACCGTGGGCGAGGGCCCGCAGGCCCAGCCGGGCCAGCTGGCCAGCGTGCACTACGTCGGCGTGTCGCACTCCACCGGTGGCGAGTTCGACTCGTCCTGGAACCGGGGCGAGGCGTTCGAGTTCCCGCTCGGCGGCGGCCAGGTCATCGCCGGCTGGGACCAGGGCGTTGTCGGCATGCGCGTCGGCGGCCGGCGCCGCCTCACCATCCCGCCACACCTGGGGTACGGCGACCGCGGCGCGGCCGGCGCCATCAAGCCGGGCGAGACGCTGGTCTTCGTCGTCGACCTGCTCGGCGTGCGCTGATCGGTCCTTCAGGGGGTCGCCGGTTCGGCCGGCGGCCCCCGCCGCCGGGCGGAGGGCGATGGTCAGGCGGCCAGCACCAGGTGCGCGGCCTCGACCTCCGGGCGACGCGCGGCCTCGACCACTCGGGCCGGCTCCAGGATCGGCATCACCCGGTGCAGGGCGGTGGCGCGCAGCACCCGGGCCACCACCGGGGTCGGATCGACCAGGACCAGCTGGCCGCCACGGGCCCGGACCCGCAGATGCGCGGCGAGCAGCGCGCGCACCCCCGCGGCGGAGAGCAGTCGCAGCTCGGACAGGTCCAGCTGGAGCACCGGGCGGGCCGGTGCGGCCCACAGGGCGGAGCGGAACGCGGCCACCGTGGCGATGTCGACCTCGCCGGTCACCCGCACCAGGACCACCTGATCACCCACGCTGACCTGCACGTCGAACCGGTCGCTGCCCTCACCCATGCCCAGAAATCTAGCCCCCACCCCCGACAGTTTCGCCCCTCCACGGAGTGATTCCGGGTACGTCCAGGGTCAGACCCCGAGGCCACCCCGATCCCCCTTACGGCGGAGGCCAGGGGTCCCCCCGGCCCCGCGCCCGACACGACGGGCAACATCGGCCTCGCCGCTCGACGCACGCGCCGACCACCGGGAGCCGGACGCCGTCTGCTCGACCTCCCCCGCGCCGCGCCGCGGTGGTGAGCCGGCCCGGCCGGCATCGGCGGTGGAGAATGGACCGATGCTGATCCCCCGGCCCCGGCCACCCCGGCTCATCCGGCCCGTCCGCGAGCAGGCCACCGTCCCTCCCCCGCTCACCGGGGCCTGGGCGGCCACCGACCGCCGGCTCGACCAGGTCGACCTCCTGCCCCTGCCCGACGGTGCCGTCGGTCCGGAGGACGTGCTGGTCGACCCGACCGGCCGGGTGATCAGTGGGGACGAGGACGGCCGACTCTGGTGGTGGCCGGCCGACGCGCCGCCCGGCGCCCGACCCCGCCTGCTGGCCGAGACCGGCGGCCGGCCGCTCGGCATCGAGCTGGACCGGTCCGGTGCGGCGCTGATCGTCTGCGACGCGTACCGGGGGTTGCTGCGGGTCACGCCCGACGGAGCGGTACGCGAGCTGACCGGCACCGCGCCCCCGGTGCACCTGGCCAACAACGCGACGGTGGCCCGCGACGGCACCATCTTCTTCACCGACTCCTCCGACCGGTTCCCGGTCTCACACTGGAAGCGGGACCTGCTGGAGCACCGCCCCAACGGCCGGGTGCTCGCGCACGACCCGGCCAGCGGGCGCACCGAGGTCGTGGCCGAGGGGCTGTACTTCCCCAACGGCATCGCACTGACCCCCGACGAGTCGGCGCTGATGCTGGTGGAGACCACCACCCACCGGCTGCTCCGCGTCGAGCTGGGCGGCGGGGTGCGGGTGCTCGCCGACCTGCCCGCCTATCCGGACAATCTCTCCGCGGTGGGCGACGGAACGTACTGGATCGCGCTGCCCAGCCCGCGGGTGCCGATCGCCGAGCGGCTGCTGCCGCACCCGCGACTGCGCCAGCTCGCCGCCCTGCTGCCCGATGCGATGCAGCCGCAGCCGCGCCGCTACGGGCTGGTCGCGCTGGTCGACGGCGCGGGCACGGTCCGCCGGACGCTGCACGGCCCGACCGGGCACTACTGGATGATCACCGGGGTACGCCAGCACGGCGACCAGCTCTGGCTGGGCAGCCTGATCGGGCCCGGGGTGGCACGGGTACCGCTGGCCTGAACGCCCGGGCCGGCATCGTCCCCGGTGCCGGCACCCGCCGGCGACGTGTCCCCGGGGTTCCCGCACCGGGTCCGGGTCGGCCCGCCGCAATGGCGGGCCGACCCGGGGGCCGTCGGCGGTGTGTCAGCGGCCGCTGACCGAGGGCGCGGGTGCGGGTGACCCGCCGGCCACCGCTCCCGGGTGCGCCGGGGGCACTGGCGCCGGCCGCAGCCCGGGCGGCACCGGCAGGGCGCTGCCCCGGACGAACTCGTCCCAGCTCACGTTCCACGCCGTCCAGCCGTTGCCGGCCTGCAACTGCACCTCGGTGCCCTTCACTGTGACCAGGTCACCGACCTGGGTCACTCCCATCAACCAGTCCGCCGCGGTGGCGGCGACGTTCGTGCACCCGTGCGAGACGTTGGTGCTGCCCTGGTCGCCCTCCGACCAGGGGGCCGAGTGGATGAACTCGCCGCCCCAGGTGAGTCGCTGGGCGTCATCGACGTCGACCACGTAGCCGCCGTCCGGCTCACCCCGGGTGTCGAACGTGGTCCGCTCGTGCTTCTCCATGATCACCATCTTGCCGCTCGAGGTGGGTGTACTCGCCTTGCCCAGGCTGACCGGGATCCGGCGGACCTGCTTGCCGTCGCGCAACACGGTCATCTGCTTGGTGTCGTTGTCGATCTCCAGCGCGACCTGCCGTCCGATCTTCGAGGTCGCGGTCCGCTCGGCGTCGCCGACCCGGTCCTTGCCGATCGGCAGGCCCTGCAGACCGGCCCGGACGCTGATCGTCGTCCCCGGACGCCAGAAATCGGGCGCCCGGTAATAGGCCTGAGTCCCGTCCTCCAGCCACGACCAGGCACCGGGCTGCGGCGGATTGGTCTTCACGAACAACCGTCGCTGCACGTCTGCTCTGGCCTCTTTCGGAATTCCCGGGTCGAACGCCACGGTTACCGGCATCGCCGTGCCGTACGTCCGGTTGCCGACGAAATAGAGCGTGCTGGTGATCTGCGGTTTGGTGGATTTGGCCATCGTGCTGAACGTGGTGGTTCGGGTCGTCGTGGCGCCCGAGTCGCCGGTCGCGGTCACCTCGGCGGTGTACGTCCGCTTCGGTTGCAACGGCGCGCTCGGCACCCAGCCGGAGCCGTCCTCACGGGGCTCGGCCGCGATCTGCTTCCCCTTGTCGTCCGTGAGCCGCACACCGGTGACCCGTCCGCCCTTGACCACGGTGCCCACTTCGGCGCTGACCGGCACCTCCCGCGCCTTGTCGCCCGGCGTCACCGTGAGGTCCGGCGGAGCGGCGTGCCGCTTGCCCGACGCGTCCCGATCCGCGGTGCACCCTCCCACAACCAGTGGTACGGCTGCGATGGTTACCGCCAACAGCGTCAATCGCCGCCTCAACGTCATGTTTCAGTCCCCCCATTTTCGGCTTCCCTCCGCCATATTCTCGCCGCCTCGATCGGCGTGCCCATCCCATTCGGAAATAATCGGCGGCCCATTTATCGGCGCATTTTCCGGCGCTGAGCCAATTGGCGAAACAAAGGCATGACCGGCCCGGTCTGAGCGACACCGACCGACTCCGGCCGACCCGACCCGGGTCGTCCCGTCCGACCCCGACCACCACGATCTTGCACGTTCTGCCATCGTTGCGCGGGCTTTCGTCCCTGACCCGACGGGCAGGGATCCGGCCGTACGGCACCCGACTGCGCCGGGGTGGCGTCGGCGCAGGGAGGACGAGGTCAGGGCAGGTGACGCATCACGAGGATGGGCTTTTGTCGCCTGGAGCGCAACTTCTGCTGATCGAGACGAAGCTTTGCCTTCGTCCGGAGGCAAGGGTAAGGTCGCGAATCAGATAGAAGGTTGCCCATTCGTCGATCGCCTCGCCGCCACCCGCCGGGTCGCCGTGTTCTGCTCCCGACAGGTCCGGGCCGCACCCGCGCGCCGTCCGTCATCGTCCCGCCGGATCCCCGATCCGGCCGGTTCGGCGCGCCCGGAGGCGGCAGCCGGTCGACCTCCGCCGACGGCGTGCCAGCCGTCAGGAAGGGACCACCACCATGGATCAACAGACCAACGGACCGGAGTCGGCACCGGCCTCCGAGCCGGTCAGCCGGCGGGGCCTGCTCCGCGCCGCGACCGTCTCCGCCGCCGCCCTCGGCACCGCCGGCCTGCTCGCCGGCCCGGCCGCCGCCACGCCGGCCGGACATACCCACGGTCGGCGCCGGGTGCCGGTGGACCGGATCAGCATCCAGCTCTACACGGTGCGCGACCAACTCGCCGCCGACCTGCCCGGCACCCTGACCGCACTGCGGCGGATCGGCTACCGGCGAGTGGAGCACGCCGGCTTCGTCGGGCGTACCGCGGCGCAGTTCCGGGCCGCGCTGGACGAGGCGGGGCTGCGGTCCACCTCCGGGCACACCGGCATCCCGCAGCCGTTCGACGCCGCCACCTGGGAACGCGCCCTCGCGGACGCGAACATCCTGGGCTGCAAGAAGATCGTCCACCCGTACTTCGGTCGCGACGCAGAGGGGCGCCCGATCCGGGACCCCGCCGTCTACCGTGCCCTCGCCCGGGATCTGAACCAGGCCGGCCGGCTCGCCGAGCGCGCCGGGCTGGACTTCGGCTACCACAACCACCAACTGGAGTTCGTGCCGCTGACCGACGGGTCGACCGGCTTCGACATCCTCACCCGGCAGACGGACCCGCGACTGGTCCACTTCGAACTCGACCTCTACTGGACCTGGCGGGGCGCACACGACCCGGTCGACGTGATCCGGGCCAACCGCGGCCGGATCCGCCAGGTGCACGTCAAGGACCTCGACGTCGAGGGTGGCTTCGCCGACCTCGGCGACGGCGTCATCGACTTCGGACGGATCTTCGCCCACGAACGGGAGGCGGGCATCGAGGAGTACATCGTGGAACGCGACGACGCGGGCACCCCGCCGCGCGCGCCCGCCGACGCCCTGGACACCGCCCGGGTCGGCTTCGACTATCTCGCCTCACTCCGGTACTGACGACCACCTCGGGGGACGACCTGATGAACAGGACCGCATTCGTGTCCGCCCTGCTGCTGGTGACGGCCGGCCTGGCCGCGCCACCGGCGGCCGCCGCGCCCGCGCCGGCCGCGGCGCCACCGGACAGCAGCTTCCAGAAGGTGACACTGAACGACTTCCCGGGCGAGCCGATGAGCCTCGCCGTCCTGCCCGACCTGCGGGTGCTGCACACCTCCCGCACCGGCGAGGTCCGCATCCACGACCCGCGCACCGGGCTGAACACCCTCGCCGCCGACATCCCGGTGTACGAGCACGATGAGGAGGGGCTGCAGGGGGTCGCCATCGACCCGAACTTCGCCCAGAACAAATGGGTCTACCTCTACTACTCGCCGCCGCTGAACACCCCGGTGGACGACCCGGCCACCCCCGACGTCAACGAGGGGGACGCGCCGCTGGTCGGCACCGAGGCGGACTGGCAGCGGTTCCGGGGGGCACTGCGGCTGTCCCGGTTCAAGCTGGACGGGATGAAGCTGAACCTCGGCACCGAGCAGCAGATCATCGACGTGCCCACCGACCGGGGCATCTGCTGCCACGTCGGCGGTCAGATCGACTTCGACAGCAAGGGCAACCTGTACCTGTCGACCGGTGACGACACGAACCCGTTCTTCTCCGACGGTTACATCCCGATCGACGAGCGGGCCGACCGGAACCCGGCGTTCGACGCCCAGCGCACCTCGGCCAACACGAACGACCTGCGCGGCAAGCTGCTGCGCATCCGGGTGCAACCCGGCGGCGGCTACAAGGTGCCGGCCGGCAACCTGTTCAAGCCGGGTACGGCACAGACCCGCCCGGAGATCTACGCGATGGGGCTGCGCAACGCGTTCCGGTTCGCCGTCGACCGGCGCACCGATGACGTCTACCTGGGCGACTACTCCCCGGACGCGTCCTCGTCCAACCCGGGGCGCGGGCCCGCCGGGCACGGCCGGTGGATGCTCATCGACAAGCCGGCGAACTACGGCTGGCCGTACTGCGTGACACCGGACATCGCGTACCGCGACTACGACTTCGCCACCGGCGAGTCCGGTTCGACGTTCAACTGCAAGCGCCCGGTCAACGACTCACCCCACAACACCGGGAAGCGGCAGCTGCCGCCGGTCGAGCAGCCACAGGTCTGGTACCCGTCCGCCGCCGCCGGGGAGTTCCCGCAGCTGGGCACCGGCGGCATCGGCCCGATGGGCGGCCCGGCGTACGACTACGACGGAACCAGCACCTCGCGGACCCGGTGGCCGGCCTACTACGACGGTGTGCCGCTGTTCTACGAGTGGACCCGGGACTACATCAAGGAGTTCCGCCTCGACTCCGACGGCGACGTGAAGGACATCCGGCCGGTGGTGCCGTCGCTGGTGGTGGACAACCCGATGGACATGGAGTTCGGCCCGGACGGCGCGCTCTACGTGCTGGAGTACGGCGACGGCTACTTCGCCGAGAACCCGGACGCCCAGCTGTCCCGGATCGACTTCGTCCGGGGCAACCGGACGCCGATCCCGAAGATCAGCGCGGACCCGACCGCCGGTCAGGCGCCGCTGACCGTGACCTTCTCCAGCGCGGGCACCACCGACCCGGACGGTGACGCGCTGCGTTACGCGTGGGACTTCAACGCGGACGGCTCGGTGGACAGCACCGAGGCGAATCCGGCCTGGACCTTCCAGGAGAACGGCGCGTACACCCCCACGCTGAAGGTCACCGACCGCACCGGACGCTCCGCCGCGGCGACCCTGCCGCTGCTGGTCGGGCCGCGCGCGCCGATCGTCGAGTTCGTCGCCCCGCTGGCCGGGCAACCCTTCCAGTTCGGGCAAACGGTCGCGTACCAGGTGAAGGTCACCGATGACCTGCCGGTGGACTGCTCCCGGGTGAAGGTCACCTACGTCCTCGGCCATGACGAGCACGGGCACCCGCTCTCCTCGGCGACGGGGTGCTCCGGCACCATCGCCACCTTCGTCGACGGTGGGCACGGCGGTGCTGACAACCTCACCGCAGTCTTCGTGGCGGAGTACACCGACGCGCCGACCGAGCCGGGCGTACCGCCGCAGACCGGCACGGCGACGGTCGTGCTGGATCCCGACCCGGTGGCCGGTCTGGCCGGCTGACCGGTCCTGACGACGGCGGCGGCCGGTGCACTCCGGCCGCCGCCGCTCAGCCCCAGTCGCTGTCGTCGTGGTTGTCGCGCCAGCGGCCGCCCACCGGCGGGGTGTCCAGCCGCAGCCCCTCGTCGGCGTTGCCGCCGAGGTCGTTCCCCTCGACCCGGCAGTCGACGCAGCTGCCCCGCTCGGTGATCCACAACCCGTTGGTCTGGGTCCGGCTCTCACGGTTGTCCCAGATCCGGTTGCCCCGGATCGTCGCCGAATCGCACGCCGCGTCGATGGTGATGCCGGCCCGCCGCGCGGGCGCCGGGGACAGCTCGTACCGGCAGCCCGGCGGCGGGATGTCCCCGCTCCATGCGCTCAAGGCGTCGGGGCGGACCGGGGCGAGGGTGAGCTCGTCGCCGGTGTTCGAGGCGACCAGCGCCACGGATCGTCCGACCCGCAGCACCTTGCCCCGGTGCCCGTCGTGCGGCCAGTCGGCCGCCCGGTCCACCAGGGACCGCTCGCTGTAGCGGACCGTCTCGCCAGCACCGCCGGCCGCCTGCGCGAACTGCCGGCCGTTGTTGCGGATCCGGTTGTTGAGCAGTACCGCGTCGACCATCGGATGGTCGACCCGGACCGCGTCCAGTCCATTGCCCCAGAACTCGTTGCTCTCGATCACCACGTCCCGTGCCGGGCCCTGGTAACCGCGCCCGAGGTCGTGCCCGTGGTAGCCGTTCCGGCCGTTGTCGCTGATCCGGTTGCCCCGGATGGTGTAGGGGCCAGAGGTGTTGCCGATGCTGATCCCGTCGCCGATGTTGCCGTCGATGACGCAGTCGGTGAGCAGCCCACCCCGACCGGCCACGCCCGCGGTGCCCTCGGCCGAGACGTCGAAGCCGGCCTCCAGGTTGTCGGCCATCGTGCACGCGGAGACGATCAGCCCGTCCGCGCCCCAGTCGGAGATGCCGAACCGGTTGCCCTGACTGTGGCAGCCGATGATGCGGTACCCCCGGGGCGGGGACCAGTAGTCCTTCTGGAGTTCCAGGAAGATCCCGTTGGTGCCGTTGGCCAGGGTGGTGGAGTTGACGATGGTCAGCCGTTCCACCGCGCCCCAGCCGCCGATGCCCACGCCGATTCCCGCGCCGCCGATCTGCTCGCCGTTGTCCAGCCGGCCACAGCCGACCACCACCACACCGTCGATCAGGCTGTCCTGCAGGAAGTCGCACCCCAGCCCGGTGGCCGCGGTGTGGTGGATGTAGAGGTTGCGGAAGACACCGCGCACCACGTACTGGAGGCCGAGGCCCTTGGCCAGGTAGTTGTACTCGGCCATCGCCACCCCGGAGCCGTCGATCTCGAAGTCGGCGAAGGTGCAGTCGGCGATGTGCCGGTCCCGGCCCGCGCCGTGCTGCAGGACGGTCCAGTACGCCAACGGGGTCGGGTCGACCCGGTTGCACTCGTTGCTGAGCAGGAACCGGGTCGCCGCCGGCCCGGCCCCGACCAGCGAGACGCCGCTGCGCCACACCGTGCCGGCGTCCCGGATCGAGTAGATGCCCGGTGGGCAGTAGATGACGCGGGCCCGCCCGTCCGCCGCGTAGCCGTCGCCGAGCCGGTCCACGAGGGCAGCCAGCGCCGGCTGGTCGTTGGTTCGGCCGTCGCCGCACAGCCCGTACTCCCGCGCGTCGCAGTGCAGCGGCGCGCCGGCCGAGGCGGGCCGTCGCTCCCGGAACGCGTTGGGTACCTGGTACGCCACGAACCGGCTCCCTTCGACGCGGCGGTGCACTCCGCGGGGCCGACTTCCCGGTGACACGTTGGGGAAACCCCGGGCGTGCGCCGGCCCCGGCGCCGCACGGGCAGCGCCGGGGCCGGGGTACGCCGGGTCAGACGGCGGCGATCAGCAGCGCCGGCCGCTCCACGCAGTCGGCGACGTGCCGCAGGAAGCCACCGGCCACCCCACCGTCGCAGACCCGGTGGTCGAAGGTGAGGCTGAGCTGGGTCACCTTGCGCACGGCGAGCTGCCCGTCCACCACCCACGGCTTGTCCACGATCCGCCCCACGCCGAGCAGTGCCGCCTCGGGATGGTTGATGATCGGCGTGGAGCCGTCCACGCCGAACACCCCGTAGTTGTTCAGGGTGAAGGTGCCACCGGTCAGCCGGGCCGGCGCCAGGGTGCCCGCCCGCGCCGCCGCGGTGGTGGCCGCGAGTTCCGCGGCCAGCTCGGCGGTGGTGAGCCGCTGGGCGTCGCGCAGCACCGGCACCAGAAGGCCCCGGTCGGTCTGCGCGGCGATGCCCAGGTGCACCCCGGCGGACTGGACGATCCGCTGGGCCTCGGTGTCGACCCGGGCGTTGAGCTGCGGGAACCTGCGCAGCCCGGAGAGGCAGATCCGGGCCAGCAGGGCCAGGATGCTCACCGGCGCGTCCGGCGTCGCCGCGTTGATCGCGGCCCGGGTCTCCAGCAGCCCGGTGGCGTCCACGTCGACCCAGATGGTCACCTCGGGGATCTCCCGCCGGCTGCGGGAGAGCTTGTCGGCGATCGCCTTGCGGACGCCGGTGAGCGGGACGATCACATCGCCGTCGCCGCCCGGGATCACCGTCGCGTGCGGGTCCGGCACGGCCGCCAGCCGGGGGGCGGGCGCGGCCAGCGCCGCCTCCACGTCCGCGCGACGGATCACCCCGCCGGGCCCGGTGCCCCGCACCGTGCCCAGGTCGATCCCGCGCTCGCGGGCCAGCCGCCGGACGATCGGTGAGATGACCAGGGCGGCCGGGGCGGTCGTGCCGGCCGGGGCGCCGCCGGAGGACGCCTCGGTGCGGCCCGCCGGGCTGCCCGCGGCGGCCGGACCGGAGACATCGCCGGACGCGACGTCGGTGGGCTCGGGGGCCAGCGCCAGCCGGGGTCGGCGTCGGCGTCGGGTCGTCCCGCCGTGCCCGGTGCCGTACCCGATCAGCACGTTGCCGGAACCCGCGCGCTCCTCCTCGCGGTAGGTGGCGTGCCCGGCCGGCTCGGCACCGCCGTCCAGGGGCGCGATAGTGATCAACGGCTGGCCGACCGGACGGACCTCACCCGCCGCGCCGTGCAGGGTGACCACCCGCCCGGCGTACGGGCAGGGCACGTCGACGACCGCCTTGGCGGTCTCCACCTCGACCACGCTCTGGTCGACCGTGACCACGTCGCCGACCGCGACCCGCCACTCGACGATCTCCGCCTCGCTCAGCCCCTCGCCCAGGTCGGGCAGGAGGAAGACCTGCGTCCGCTCGACCGTGGTCATGCCGCGCTGCCCTGCATCGACCAGCGCGGGTCCGGCTGGTCGTCCCACTGCAACCGGGCCACCGCGTCGAGCACCCGGTCCACCCCGGGCAGGTGGGTGTGCTCCAGCATCGGCGCCGGGTACGGGATGTCCAGCCCGGCCACCCGCAGCACCGGGGCGTGCAGCGCGTGGAAGCAGCGCTCCTGCACCCGGGCGGCGATCTCCGCGCCGACGCTGGCGAACCCGGGCGCCTCCTGGATCACCACGCACCGGCCGGTGCGCCGGACGGAGGCGGTGATCGTGGCGTCGTCGAACGGCACGATGGTGCGCACGTCCACCACCTCCAGGTCCCAGCCCTCCTCGCGGGCGGCGTCGGCGGCCTCCAGCGCGACCGGCACCGCCGGCCCGTACGCCACCAGGGTGGCGTCGCGCCCGGGCCGGCGCACGACCGCCCGGCCGAACGGTTCGGTACGCGCCGGCAGCTCCGCGTCGGCGCTGGCGAAGTAGAGCTTCTTGGGCTCCATGAAGACCACCGGGTCCGGGTCCTCGATCGCCTCCCGCAACAGGGAGTACGCGTCCTGCACGGTCGCCGGGGTGACGACCTTCAGACCCGGGGTGTGCGCGTAGTACGCCTCGGACGAGTCGCAGTGGTGCTCCACCCCGCCGATCCCGCCGGCGTACGGCACCCGGATGACGATCGGCACGCTCAGCGCGCCCCTGGTGCGGTTGCGCAGCTTCGCCACGTGCGAGGCGATCTGCTCGAAGGCCGGGTACGCGAACGCGTCGAACTGCATCTCGACCACCGGCCGCAACCCGGACATGGCCAGGCCGACGGCGAAGCCGACGATGCCGGCCTCGGCGAGGGGGGTGTCGAAGCAGCGCTTCTCGCCGAACCGGGCCTGCAGGCCGTCGGTGATCCGGAAGACGCCGCCGAGCTGGCCGACGTCCTCACCGAAGACGACCACCCGCTCGTCGGCGGCGAGGGCGTCGGCGAGCGCGGTGTTGAGGGCCTTCGCCATGGTGGTGGCCATCAGGCGTCACCCTCCTCGTCGTGCGCGGCGGCCAGCTCGGCGCGGACCTGCTCGCGCTGCTCCAGCAGCTGCGGGGTGGGCTCGGCGTAGACGTGGTCGAAGAGGCTCAGCGGGTCGACCGCGGGCTGCTCGTTCATCCGGGTCCGCAGGTCCGCCGCGTACGCCTCGGCCTGCTCGGCGATCTCGGCGACCGCCGCGTCGTCGAGCACCCCGCGCGAGCGCAGGTAGGTCTCCAGCCGGGTGACCGGGTCCCGGTCCCGCCAGGCGTCGACCTCGGCGCCGTCACGGTAGCGGGTCGCGTCGTCGGCGTTGGTGTGCGGCTCCATCCGGTAGGTGTGCGCCTCGACGAGGAACGGCCCCTTGCCGGCGCGGGCGTGCTCCACCGCGCGGGTGAGCACGGCGAGCACCGCGACCGGGTCGTTGCCGTCGACCTGCTCGCTGGGCACGCCGTAACCGACGCCCTTGTAGGCCAGCGACGGCGCCGCGGTCTGCCGGGACAGCGGGACGCTGATCGCGTACCGGTTGTTCTGGACGAAGTAGACCACCGGCGCCTTGAACACGGCGGCGAAGTTGATCCCCTCGTGGAAGTCACCCTCGCTGGTCGCGCCGTCGCCGATGAAGGCCAGCGCCACCGTGTCGCGCCCCTGGTACGCCTCGCCGTGCGCCAGCCCGGCGGCGTGCACGCACTGGGTGGCGAGTGGCGTGCACTGCGGTGCGGTCCGCATCGCGGCCGGGTCGTAGCCGCAGTGCCAGTCGCCGCGCAGCAGGGTGAGCACCTCGACCGGGTCGATGCCCCGGGCGACCAGTGCCATCGACTCGCGGTAGGTGGGGAACACCCAGTCGGTGTCCCGGACCGCGAGCACCGCGGCGACCTGGCACGCCTCCTGTCCCCGGGAGGACGGGTAGACGGCGAGCCGGCCCTGCTTGGTCAGCGCCGTCGCCTGGGTGTCGAACCGGCGGCCGAGCACCATCCGGCGGTACAGCTCACGCAGCGCCTCGACGGGCGGCTCCGGGTAGTCGGTGCGGGCGGGCAGCGGGGTGCCGCTCGGGTCGAGCAGGCGGACGGGCTCGGCGTCGGGCAGCAGCGGGCGCGCCGGGTCGGGCGGGGTGGCCGCCCGACGGGTGCGCGGGGATGCCCTGCGGACCGCCTGGGGAGTGGTCGTCACGGCGGAACCTCCTGGGACGTGTGGTGGGCCTATGCTTCCGCCTGTCGGATGATTGACTCAAGATCCAGGTCGAAGGCGGGACGGTTGGCATGAGAAGGGCGCATCAGTGAGCCAGGAGGCCACCGACGGGGTGGGCCGGGCGACCGGATCGGGACGATCGGCCCGACCCCTGGACGAGGTGGACCGGCGGATCCTCGGCGAGCTGGTCCGTGACGGGCGGACCTCGGTGCGCACCCTCGCCGAGCGGATCCACATCTCCCGCACCAACGCGTACGCCCGGGTGGAGCGGCTGCTCCGCGACGGAGTGATCACCGGGTTCCGGGCCCAGGTGGCGCCCGTGGCGGCCGGCCTGGGCACCTCGGCGTACATCGCGCTGACGATCGAGCAGAACACCTGGCGGGAGGTTTCCGCGGAGCTGGCTCAGGTGCGCTACATCGAGCACGCCGCGCTGCTCGGCGGCGACCACGACGTGCTCGCGCTGGTCCGCGCACCGGACAACGCCGCGCTGCGGGACGTCGTGCTGGGCCGGGTGCAGAGCATCCCGGGGGTGCTGTCCACCCGCACCTGGCTGGTCTTCGAGGAGTTCGACGGGGCGGGCAGCCCCTGGGCGTGAGGTGCAAGGAAGGGTCCCCTATTAACGCCTGGCGTTAATAGGGGACCCTTCCTTACCGCTCCGGCGGGGCCTCCAGCCCCTCCCGGTCGGCCAGCTCCAGCAGTGGCTCCAGCGAGTGCCGGTCGCCGTCCAGGCCGGCGTGTGGGTCACCCCGCTCCGCGAACCGGGCCGGCACGGAGAGCACGTCGAAGTCCTCCGGGCGGGCGTCGTCCAGCTCCGCCCAGTCCAGCGGCGCCGACACCAGAGCCTGCGGCGTGGGCCGGATCGAGTACGCCGACGTCACGGTGTGGTCCCGGGCCATCTGGTTGTAGTCGACGAAGACCGGCTTGTCCCGCTGCTCGCGCCACCAGGTGGTGGTGACCAGCTCCGGCAGGCGACGCTGCATCTCCCGGCCCAGCGCGAGCACCGCCCGCCGGCACTCGCCGAAGCTCCACCGCGGCTCGATCGACAGGTAGACGTGCAGGCCCCGGCCTCCGGTGGTCTTCGGGTAACCGGTCATGCCCAGCTCGGCGAGGAACGCCCGCACCTCGTGGGCCACCGGCACGACCTGCGCGAACTCGACGCCGGGCATCGGGTCGAGATCGATGCGCAGCTGGTCGGGGCGCTCCACGTCGGCGGCGGTCACCGGCCACGGATGAAAGCGCAGCGTCCCCAGGTTGGCCGCCCAGATCACCACGGCCAGCTCGCTCGGCGCGACCTCGTCGGCGGTACGGCCACTGGGGAAGGTGATGTGCGCGGTGCGCACCCACTCGGGCGCGCCCGCTGGCAGCCGCTTCTGGTAGAACGCGTCACCCCGGTTGGTCTGCCGGGTGGCGATTGTCGCGCCCTCGAAGACGCCACGCGGCCAGCGTTCCAGCATGGTCGGCCGGTCCCGCAGCGCCCGCAGGATGCCGTCGCCCACCGCCAGGAAGTAGCGGACCACGTCCAGCTTGGTCAGCCCGCGCTCGGGGAAGTACGGCTTGTCGGGGCTGGAGACGCGGACCAGCCGCTCCCCCACCTGGATCTCCTCCGCCGCCGTGGCCACGCCCACGAGGGTACGACGCCGGCGGGCTCCTCGCGGTCATCGACCGGAGACGAGCAGGGCGCGACGCGGACCGATCTGCCCGGCCCGCGGGCCCGGTCAGGTGACCAGGAGGACGCCGACCAGGATCAGCGGCAACCCGACGAACAGGAAGATGCCGACGCCGGTGAGCACCCGCCCGCCCCCGGCCTCCTCGCGCTCCGGCGCGAGCCCGAAGGTGGCACGCGGGCCGAGCATGCCGATCCGGCTCAGCGTCAGGTCGCCGGTCACTCCGAACAGCGCGCCCACCACCATCAGCGCGATCCCCAGTCGGCCGGTGTAGTCACCCCCGTCGACCGCCACCCAGACCGCTGCGGCGGCCCCGACCAGAACAGCGGCGATCAGGAACAGCAGCAGCGCTTCGCGCAGACCCCGGACGACCGTCATCGTCGATTCCACCCCTCCGTCTCGGGGCGGCCCGGCCGTCCCGGACGGACATTGTTCCCCATCGACCTCCTGCGGCGCTGTCCCGAACCGGACCGGACCGCGCGGCATCGAGGGGATCGCCTGGACGTGGGTCGATGTGCCGTCGGGGGTCAGCGCGGCGGATGCCGGTCATCGACCGGCATCCGCCCGCGCCCGGGCGACATTCGCCGCGGTCAGCGCTTCTCCTGCTGCATCCGGGACATCAGCATCTGCTTGCCCTGCTCACCCGCCTTGCGGCTGTTGTCCTGGATCAGGCGGAACCAGTTGGCCAGTTCACTGTCGCCATGCTGCTCGGCGTCGGCGATGTACGTGTCCATCCGGTACACGTTCTCCAGTGACATCTGCAACGCCCGGATCAGGTCGTAGTTCTTGTCCTTCACCGGGCTGATCTGCTCTTTGACCATCGTCGCCACGGCGCACCTCCCCTGTCGGCTCGCGGTGAAGCCCACGCTTACCCGACCGAGTGGCGTTCACGCCCGACCCCCGACCCCCGACCTGCGCCGGTGGCGCGGTTACCCGGCAGCCGGGCCGGGTAGGGGGTGCCGCATGGCCGAACTGGCAACCTTGTGGATCATCCGACATGGCGAGAGCACCGCGAACGTGGCGGCAAGCGAGGCCGAGTCCTCCGGTGCCGACCTGATCGGGCTCACCCACCGGGACGCCGACGTGCCGCTCTCCCCCACCGGCGAGGACCAGGCCCGGGCCACCGGCCGCTGGCTGGCCGGGCTGCCCGCGGACCGGCGCCCGGGCGTGGCGGTGGTCTCGCCGTACCTGCGCGCGGTCTCCACCGCCGAACTGGCACTGCACGGCACCGGGGTGCCGCTCAGCCGGGACGAGCGGCTGCGCGACCGGGAGCTGGGCATCCTCGACGGGCTGACCGGGCACGGGGTGCGCCGGCGGTTCCCGGACGAGGCCGACCGCCGCGCCCGGCTGGGCAAGTTCTACTACCGGCCGCCCGGCGGGGAATCCTGGACCGACGTGGCGCTGCGGCTGCGGACGCTCCTCGGCGACCTGCGCCGGGACCATGCCGACCAGCGGGTGCTGCTCTTCGGCCACGACGCGCTGGTCTTCCTGCTGCGCTACCTGGTGGAGGGGTTGACCGAGCCGGAGCTGATGGCGCTGACCGGCGAACACGTCATCGCCAACTGCTCGATCACCCACTGGTCGGTCGACACCGACGGCCGGCTGGCGCTGGCCGGGTTCAACGAGGTGGGCCACCTACGCCGGCAGGGCGCCCAGCCGACCAGGGAGGACGAGATCCATGCCGAGCCGGTCTGAGGTGAAGGTGATCACGCCGGGGCTGCTGCGGAACTGGGAGCTGCCGATCCCGACCGGCGGCAAGGAGAGCCGGGGCACCGTGCTGGTGGTCGGCGGCTCCCGTTTCACCCCCGGGGCGGTGCTGCTCGCCGGGGTCGCCGCGTTGCGCGCCGGCGCGGGGGTTCTCCAGCTCACCGCCGCCGAGTCCACCGCTGCCACGCTGAGCGTCCAGGTGCCCGAGGCGCTGGTGATCGGGCTGCCGGAGACCCCGACCGGCGCGGTCGCCGCGGACCGGGACGGCCAGCTCGGCGAGTTGATCGGTCATGCCGACGTGGTGGCCCTCGGGCCGGGGCTGAAGGGGATCGACGAGACGCGCGAGCTGCTGCGCCTGGTCCTGGACGCGGCGGGGCCGCGCACCCCGCTGGTGCTCGACGCGTACGCCCTGGGCGCACTCAGCCACGAGCCGGGCCTGCTGGTCGGCTCGGGGCGACCGGCGGTGCTGACCCCGAACGTCACCGAGGCCGGGCACCTGCTCGGCCGCGACCCGGGCGACGACCTGGACGCCGAGGCGGCCGAGCTGGCCGTCCGGTACGAGGCGGTCGTCTCGCTCTACGGCCACGTGGCCACCCCGGACGGGCGGCGCTGGCGCGAGGAGAGCGGCGACGCCGGGCTGGGCACCTCGGGCAGCGGGGACGTGCTCGCCGGGCTACTGGCCGGGCTACTCTCCCGGGGCGCCGAGCCGGCCCAGGCCGCCTGCTGGGCGTCGTTCGCGCACGCGGTGAGCGGCCAGCGGCTGATCCCCCGGTACGGCCGGATCGGCTTCCTGGCCCGGGAACTGCTCGACGAGATCCCCCGCACGCTGGCCACGGTCTGACACCTTTCGTCCCACCTGCCGGGGTGTGTGTAACGCCACACCGACCGTCCGCGCTCGACTACCAGAGACGGGCATCCCGCCCGCCCTCGGCCGGTCACTCCCCGCCCGGGAGCGCACCGGTTGGTCCCCGCTCCTGGGAGTCCGCGTGAAAAACCTCCGCAACAAGACACTGGCCGCCGCGTCCGCGGTGACGCTCGGGGTCGGTCTCGCCGTCACCGGCGCACTGGCGCCGGCCACGGCCGCCGGCCCGGACACGACGTTCCTGGTTCTCGCCCCGCAGGGCGCGGCGAACGACAGGGCCGCTGCCCGGGTGGCCGCCGCCAAGGGCACCGTGATGGCCAGCTACGAGCAGATCGGTGTGCTCGTCGCCCGCTCCAGCAACCCCGACTTCGCCACCGAGGTGGCGGGAGCCGGGGTCGAGTCGGTGGCCGCGACCACCGGGCTCGGCACCGCTCTCGACGAGGGCGAGACCGTGGAGGTCTCCGCCGCCGACCTCGCCAGCGCCACCGGTGACCCGACCGCCGAGCCCCTGTTCGGCCAGCAGTGGGACATGCCGATGATCGGCGTCCCGCAGGCCCACGCCGTCACCACCGGAAGCGCGGACGTAGTGGTGGGCGTGCTGGACAGCGGCATCTCCTCCAGTCACCCCGACCTGGCCAGCCAGATCGCCAAGGACAAGAGCACGTCCTGCCTTGGCGGCGTCGTCGACACCACCGAGGCGGCCTGGAACCCGACCACATCCGATCACGGCACCCACGTGGCGGGCACCATCGCCGCCGCCATCAACGGCGTCGGCGTCACCGGCGTCGCCCCAGGCGTCAAGGTGGCCGCCGTCAAGGTGGTCAACAACGACGGCTTCATCTACCCCGAGGCGGCGGTCTGCGGCTTCCTCTGGGCCGCCGAGCACGGCATGAAGGTCACGAACAACAGCTACTACATCGACCCGTGGGAGTTCAACTGCCGCAACGACGCGCGCCAGCGACCGGTGTGGCAGGCCGTGCAGCGTGCCATCCGCTATTCGCACAGCAAGGGCGTGCTCAACGTCGCGTCCGCGGGCAACTCCAACGTCGATCTGGCCCACAAGACGGTCGACGCGGGCAGCCCGAACAACGGGACGCCCGAGGTGCGCGACATCAACAGCGCCTGCCTCGACCTGCCGGCCGAGGCGCCGGGCGTGGTGACCGTCTCGGCGGTGGGCCCGACCGGGGAAAAGAGCTACTACTCCTCGTACGGCCAGGGTGTCGTGGACGTCACCGCTCCGGGTGGTGACACCCGGTTCCGCACCCAGGGTGCCCGGTCGACGCTGACCGACGGCATCCTGTCCACCACCTTCAACACGGCGACGCGGACCAACGGCTGGGGCTACAAGCAGGGCACCTCGATGTCCGGCCCGCACGTCGCCGGCGTCGCGGCGCTGGCGGCCTCGGCCCACCCGGACATGTCCCCGGGCCAGCTGGCGTCGTTCCTGGAGCGCACGGCTCGGGCGCAGAGCTGCCCCGCGGGTGTCTACAACCCGGTCCCGCTGCTGGGTGCCGTCTACGACGCGACCTGCTCCGGCGGGGCGCGGAACGGCTTCTACGGCGCGGGCATGGTGAGCGCGTACGGCGTGGTCCGCTGACCAACGGTACGACCAGTGTGGGGCCCGGCGCTTCGGCGCCGGGCCCCACCCGTTCGGGGTAACCCTGTTTCCGCAGTTCATCCCTCGGGTACGGGATCGACACCAGACGAGATCCAGGGAGGTCATGCCGGTGTCGACCGATGCCATCGTCCTGCTCAAAGAGGACCACAAGGAGATGCGCCGCCTGTTCAAGGCCTTCCAGGATGCCGAGGAGGGGCCGGCGAGCCAGCGGCAGAAGCTGGTGGGCCAGATCCTGGAGGCTCTGACGGTGCACACCTACCTGGAGAACGAGGTGATGTACCCGGAGATCCGCCGGCTCCTGCCCGACCTGGAGGACGACATCCTCGAGTCGTACGAGGAGCACCACGTCGCCGACCTGCTCTGCTTCGAGCTGGCCAGCATGGACGCCGACGACGAGCGCTTCAACCCCAAGACGACGGTGCTGATCGAGAACGTGACGCACCACGTCGAGGAGGAGGAGCAGGAGTGGTTCCCCAAGGTGCGCGAGCAGCTCGGCCGTAAGCAGCTCCAGGAGATCGGCGAGAAGATGATCGCGCTGCGCGCGGACGCGCCGCGTTCGCCCGGCGAGCCGAAGGCGATCAAGAAGGCGATCGATGCCGTGACCGCCTGAGCGGTGCTCGACCAACCACCCCGGCGGTCGCGTCCGGAGGTCGGCCGGGCGGGCCCGGGCCGGCCCGGTAGGATCGGCGCGGGCCGTTACTGGCGCGTGGGGATGGAGAACCATCGGGGAGCGGCCCCGTCACGAGGACGTTTGCCGAGCGCCTGGGCCTTCCGCACGTCTGTAGGAGGTCGCATGTCGCGCAACGCCGAGTCCACCGCATTCCGGAGTGCCCTTGAGGTGATCCGGGCTGTCGAGCCGCGGGTGGCCGACGCCATCGGCGCCGAGCTGACCGATCAGCGGGAGTCTCTCAAGCTCATCGCCAGCGAGAACTACGCCTCCCCGGCGACCCTGCTCGCGATGGGCAACTGGTTCAGCGACAAGTACGCCGAGGGCACCGTCGGGCGCCGCTTCTACGCCGGTTGCCAGAACGTCGACACCGTCGAGGCGCTCGCCGCCGAGCACGCCCGCGAGCTGTTCGGCGCGGCGCACGCCTACGTGCAGCCGCACTCGGGCATCGACGCCAACCTGGTCGCGTTCTGGGCGGTGCTGGCCGACCGGGTGGAGTCCCCCGCGCTGAAGAAGGCGCAGGTGCGTCAGGTCAACGACCTCACCGAGGCCGACTGGTTCGCGCTGCGCCGCGAGCTGGGCAACCAGCGGATGCTCGGCATGTCGCTGGACGCCGGCGGCCACCTCACCCACGGCTTCCGGCCGAACATCTCCGGCAAGATGTTCGACCAGCGCAGCTACGGCACCGACCCGGCGACCGGCCTGATCGACTACGACCGGGTGGCCGAGGCGGCCCGCGAGTTCAAGCCGCTGATCCTGGTCGGCGGCTACTCGGCGTACCCCCGGAAGGTGAACTTCCGGATCCTGCGGGAGATCGCCGACTCGGTCGGCGCCACCTTCATGGTCGACATGGCGCACTTCGCGGGCCTGGTGGCGGGCAAGGTGTTCACCGGCGACTTCGACCCGGTGCCGCACGCGCACATCGTCACCACCACCACGCACAAGTCGCTGCGCGGCCCGCGTGGCGGCATGGTGCTCTGCCAGCCCGAGCTGGCCGACCAGGTGGACCGGGGCTGCCCGATGGTGCTCGGTGGCCCGCTGCCGCACGTGATGGCCGCCAAGGCGGTCGCCCTCGCGGAGGCCCGCCGCCCCGACTTCGCCGACTACGCCGAGCGGATCGTGGACAACGCGCAGGCCCTCGCGGAGGGGCTGCTGCGCCGGGGCGCGAAGCTGGTCACCGGCGGCACCGACAACCACCTGGTGCTGATCGACGTGTCCGGCTACGGGCTCACCGGCCGGCAGGCCGAGCAGGCGCTGCTGGACTCGGGCATCGTCACCAACCGCAACTCGGTCCCGCACGACCCGAACGGCGCGTGGTACACCTCGGGCATCCGGGTCGGCACCCCGGCTCTGACCACCCGGGGCCTGGGCACCGCGGAAATGGACCAGACCGCGGAGCTGATGCACACGGTGCTCACCCAGACCACGGCCGGCGCCAACGCCGACGGCACCCCCTCGAAGGCCAAGTACACCCTCGACCCGGCCCTCGCCGACAAGATCGCCCGCCAGGCCACCGAGCTGCTGGCCCCCCACCCGCTCTACCCCGCCATCGACCTGGCCTGACGCTCAGGCTGGTCGCCGCGCCGGGCCGCCTCGATCACGGTGGGTAACGCCGTCGGTGGCGCTCGCTCGGACGAGTGCGATACCTCTGAGTCATCGATATGACTTAGAGGTATCGCACTCGCGGAACCGACCTGGCCGACACCGGCCGGCCCCGCACCGGTCCGGCGGGCGGGCGCGCCTCAGGCTAGGGGGCGCTTGAGGTGGTAGCGGTGAACCTCGGTGCTGCCCTGGACGTTGTTCACGTCCTCGGCGGCGGAGACCAGTTCCCAGCCCTCCCGGCCGACCCGATTGAGGTGGGCGATGGCGGTGTCACCGAAGGCGGTGATGTCCCTGCGCGACCCGTCCGGCGCGTACCAGACGAACGAGACGTGAAAATTGCGGCCCTGTCCCTGATAGCGGCGGACGAGCAGGGCGTACTCCCAGGCAACCATGCGGCCCATTATGACCGCCGCCGGCTGCCAGCGCGCAGCTCGGCGGGCGGCCGACCAGCACCTCGGCTGCGCCCAACGCGAGCGCCCGCACCAAGACGTCCACTGTTACCACCACCGTCCGGCAACCCGCCGCGACGACCCGGTCCAGCAGGTCGCGGACCAGTGCCCGCCCACGTCGATGATGGGCTTCGCAACCCGCACCCGCCACCGACCCCAGCCGTCCGGCGTAAAGTCGGTTGCGGACCTAGTCCGGTCCCCGCAGGCTCGGGCGGATGAACGCACAGGACCTCCCCGACGTACCCGACACCGACGACGCCGTGGCCGGCCGGATCGACGAGGCACTGGTCCGCCGCCTGGTCGCCGACCAGTTCCCGCACTGGGCCGAGCTGCCGGTACGCGCGGTGGAGGTCGACGGCTGGGACAACCGCACCTTCCACCTGGGCGACGCGATGACCGTGCGGCTGCCCAGCGGCGAGGGGTACGCCCTCCAGGTCGCCAAGGAACAGCGCTGGCTGCCGGTGCTCGGCGAACGGCTGCGACTGGAGGTGCCCACCCCCCTGGCCCACGGTCGGGCGGGCGCCGGCTACCCGTACCCGTGGTCGGTCTACCGATGGATCGACGGACGGACCGCCCGGCCCGAGCGGATCGACGACCTGACCCGATTCGCCACCGACCTCGCCGGCTTCCTGCGCGCCCTACGGCGCGTCGACGCCACGGGCGGCCCCACCGCCGGCCGGCACAGCGCCTGGCGGGGCGCGCCGCTGTCCACCTACGACGCCGAAACCCGGGCCGCGATCGAAACGCACCGTGACCAGCTACCCGTCGCCGCCGTCAACGACATCTGGCAGGCCGCCCTCGACGCCACGTGGGCCGGGCCGCCGGTCTGGTTCCACGGCGACGTCGCGGCCGGCAACCTGCTGGTCCGCGACGGCCGGCTGGCCGCCGTCATCGACTTCGGCTGCTGTGGTGTCGGCGATCCCGCCTGCGACACCGTGATCGCCTGGACGCTGCTGCACGGCCCGAGCAGGGCCGCCTTCCACGACGCGCTCGACGTCGACGCGGCCACCTGGGCTCGCGGGCGCGGCTGGGCGCTGTGGAAGGCGCTGATCACCCTGGACAATCCGGAGCCGGCCAAGGCGGCCGAAGCCCGACACGTGCTCGGCCACCTGCTCGCCGAGCACACCGTGGCCCGCTGACCCCCCGTACGGTGTGGACATGGCAAGCTGGGAGGACGCCCGCCGGATCGCGCTCGCACTGCCCGGGACCACCGAGCGGGCCTCGTACGACGGGCTGCCCGCCTGGCGGGTGCGGGACAAGGCGTTCGTCTGGGAGAGGCCGCTGCGGCGGGCCGACCTGGCCGCCCTCGGCACCGCCGCGCCCGACGGGCCGATCCTCGGCGTCCGGGTGCCCGACCTCGGCGTCAAGGAGGCCCTGCTCGCCGACGACCCGTCGGTCTACTTCACCACCCCGCACTTCGAGGGCTACCCGGCGGTGCTGGTCCGGCTCGACCGGATCGGCGTGCCCGAGCTGACCGAGGTGATCACCGAGGCGTGGTACGCCCGCGCCCCCAAGCGGCTCGCCTCCGCCCACCGCGCCCAGCAGGAGCCGGCCGGCGGCTAGCTCGGCGGGGTGCGGCAGATGCACGCGATCGTCTTCGACCTGGACGGCACGCTGATCGCCTCCACGTCAGCGGCCGGCCAGGGCCGGGGTGGCGTGTTCGGTGCCGCAGCGCGGGCAGCGCAGCTGGACCTCGGCGGCCCCGGGCGCCCGTAGCCGCTGACCGCAACCGCAGGTGAACACCGGCCGGGCCGCCCGCAGGTACTCGTGAAGGCCAGCAGGGACAGCACGAAGACCGCCCGCACCCCGCCAGGCGCCCAGCGGGCCACGCCGTACCCGCCGCAGCGCGGGCAGTTCGGCGTGGCGCGGTGCGGCACGGACCGCAGCGCCTTCGGTGCGAGCCACTCGACCAGTCGCTTGAGGATCTCCTCGACCATCTTGGTCGCCATGGTCTGGAGGAACGAGCTGAGCACTGACGCCACCTCCGGCCCGCATCGCCACGACTCCGGCCCACCGCAATCGTGACCGGCCGGCGCCATCAACCCGCCCCAGCGCGCCGACGCCGCCGCACGGGCGACATCAATCCGACGGTGCGAGCCACACCCGGCCGGGGAGTTCGTCGCGCGTTCGTCTCGTGGCCGTGCGGGCGTCGGCTGGGGCGGCTAGCGTCGGCCGTCGTCCCCCCGCTCCGGGCCCGGGCGGCCGGCCCGGCGGGGGGCGCGGGGGCGGGGCACCCCCGGCCCCCCCCGAGCGGGGCCGGGGACAGGGCGGCCCCCCGAACGGCCCGCCCAACCCCACCCCAGGC
>NZ_JBSFYQ010000012.1:0-178589 GCF_053599855.1 Micromonospora sp. NPDC005161 | reverse complement strand
CACCCCGAGGGTGTCTCCGGTCGGCTTTTCTCTGCGCGCGCCCCGCGCCCCGCGCCCCGCGCCCCGCGCCCCGCGCCCCGCGCCCCGCGCCCCGCGCCCCGCGCCCCGCGCCCCGCGCCCCGCGCCGGAGATCGTGCTCGATCCAGGATTTAGTGGTCTCGCCGACGCGCCGATGCCACTACATCCTGGATTTGGCACGATCTTGGCGAGGTGACGCCGCTGGGGAGGGCGGGCGGTCGCCGATCGCGGCCAGGTCGCGGTCTGGATGGTCCGGTGCTGCGGATGCGGCGGGTGGGTCAGAGGGTCTGCACGGTGGCGATGCGTTCCTCAAGCTGTTCGATGGTGGCCTGGGCGCTCGGCGGGCCGCCGCAGATCCGGCGCAGCTCGGCGTGGATCTTGCCGTGCGGCTGGCCGGTGCGGTGGTGCCGGGCGGCCACCAGAGCGTTCAGCTGGCGCCGGAGCGCCACCCGGCGCTGGGCGGCACTCATTGGTGCCGGCGGCGCCGCGACGGGCGTACCGGCCGGCTGAGCGGCCCGGTCGGCGCTGCGGCGGCGCTGCTCGGCCTGCCGTTTGGTCAGCAGCAGAGAGACCTGGTCGGCGGTGAGCAGGCCGGGCAGGCCGAGGTACTCCTCCTCCTCGGGAGTGCCCGCCTGGGCCGCCGTGCCGAATGACGCGCCGTCGAAGATCACCTGATCCAGCTCGGCGGTGGCCGAGAGCGCCGCGAACCGCTTCTCCAGCTCACCGCTGGCCTGATCGTCGCGCTGCGCCCGCTCCAGCAGATCGTCGTCGAAACCGTCCGATTCCTTGGGCTTGCCGAGCACGTGGTCCCGCTCGGTCTCCATCTCGCTGGCCAGCCCGAGCAGGTGCGGCACGCTGGGCAGGAAGACCGACGCGGTCTCCCCGGGCCGGCGGGCCCGGACGAACCGGCCGATCGCCTGGGCGAAGTAGAGCGGGGTGCTGGCGCTGGTGGCGTAGACCCCGACGGCGAGCCGCGGGATGTCCACCCCCTCGGACACCATGCGCACCGCGACCAGCCACCGCTGCTCGGAGGCCGCGAACGTCGCGATCCGTGCGGACGCGCCCACGTCGTCGGAGAGCACCACGGCGGCCTTCTCGCCGGTCACCTGCTCGATCAGCTTGGCGTACGAGCGGGCGGACTGCTGGTCGGTGGCGATGATCAGCCCGCCGGCGTCGGCCATCCCGGCGTTGCGCAGGACGGTGAGCCGGGCGTCGGCGGCCCGCAGCACCTGCGGCATCCAGTCCCCGGCCGGGTCCAGAGCGGTACGCCACGCCTGCGCCACCAGATCCTGGGTCATCGGCTCACCGAGCCGGGCCGCCAACTCCTCGCCCGCGTTGGTCCGCCAGCGGGTCTCACCCGAGTACGCCAGGAAGAGCACCGGCCGGACCACGCCGTCGCGCAGCGCGTCCGAGTAGCCGTACACCGAGTCGGCGCGGGAGCGCAGCAGCCCGTCACCGCCGCGCTCGTAGCTGACGAACGGGATCGGGTTGTCGTCGGAGCGAAACGGCGTCCCGGTGAGCATCAGCCGGCGTACGGCGGGCTCGAAGGCCGCCTTCACCCCGTCGCCCCAGGTCCGGGAGTCGCCCGCGTGGTGGATCTCGTCGAGGATGACCAGGGTGCGTCGGGTCATGGTGCGCCGCCGGTGCACCTGCGGGGCCATCCCCACCTGCGCGTAGGTGACCACCGCGCCGTGGAAGTCGGCCGCGGAGTGCACGTCGGCGTTGCGGAACGCGGCGTCGAGCTGGATACCCACCCGGGCCGCGGCCTCGGCCCACTGGTTCTTGAGGTGCTCGGTCGGGGCGACGACCGTGACCGCCTCGATGGTGCCGTCACCGAGCAGCTCGGCCGCGATCCGCAGGGCGAAGGTGGTCTTGCCGGCGCCGGGTGTGGCGACCGCGATGAAGTCCTCGCTGCGCCGGCGCAGGTACTCCACCAGGGCCTTGCGCTGCCAGGCACGTAGTGCCGGGAACGTCTCGAGCACCGGCGTCCGGGCTGCCACGCGAAGCTCCTCTCCGACCGCACGACGGCGGACCCCGGGCGAGGGCCACGAGTACCGCCGCCCATGAAAACGCCTCCGCGCAGAAGCTGCCGCGAAGGCCGACTCAGCATAACCAGCGCGGGCCCCACGGCCCAGGCGACGCCACGCTGGTCACATCCACCACCCAGACCCCGGGCCCACCGGGGTCACGGAAAGCCCCCGCCGACCCGTCGGCTTGAGCCCTCACCAGTCCCGGTCGGTGCGCGGATCCGCGCCACCGCTACGGGGCGGGCGCAGCGTCGCTACCGGGACGGACCAGCGCCGGCGCAGGGCGATCAGGCGCAGCCCGAAGACCAGCACGGCGGCGGCGGTGAGCGGCAGCGGCCCGGTCTGGTCGGTGACGTACAGCAGCACCACCACGACCGATCCGACCAGGGCGACGACCGCGTAGATCTCCCGGCGCAGCACCACCGGGATCTCGGCGGTGAGCAGGTCCCGGCCGAGGCCGCCGCCGATCGCGGTGAGCATGCCGATCAGGCAGGCGCCGACCGCCGGCACCCGGGCGTCGAGCGCCTTGAGCGTGCCGGTCACGGTGAACAGCGCGAGGCCCGCCGCGTCCAGCACCAGCACCGTGGTGCGTAGCCGGGCCAGCTGCGGGTGCAGCCAGAAGACGGCTAGCGCGGTGACGGCGGCGGTCGCCGCGTACCGCCAGTCGGCGAAGGCCAGCGGCGGCACCTCGTCGATGACCAGGTCCCGGAAGATTCCGCCGCCGAGGGCGGCCACGAAGCCGACGAACGCGACGCCGAAGAGGTCGAGCCGCTTGGCCACCGCGGCCGAGGCCCCGGACGCGGCGAACACCGCCACCCCGGTCAGGTCGGCGAAGAGCAGGGCGGTGGAGGTGGTCACCGCCGCAGGCTACGTCGCCGGCCGGGACAGCGGCCGTCGTTCACTCGCGGTACGAGTCGTAGATCTCCTTGCACTTGGGGCAGACCGGCGAACCCGGCTTGGCCGCCTTGGTGACCGGGAAGGTCTCCCCGCAGAGCGCGACGACGAAGGTGCCCATGACGGCACTCTCGGCGATCTTCTCCTTGCGGACGTAGTGGAACATCTCGGGACCGGTATCGGCGTCCTTCAGCTCCGGACGCTCGAGAACCTCTGTGCTCACGTCTGCACCTCCGACCGTCAAGTTTGGCAGGTCATCACGGCCGGGTCCACTTGAGGCCGGCCGCGGCCCCACCCCGTACCGTGCCCCCCGTGACTGACTTTCGCATCAGCTACGGCACCGAGGTGGCCGACGCCCTGCACGACGGCCGGCCCGTCGTCGCCCTGGAGAGCACCATCGTCTCGCACGGCCTGCCCCGGCCGGCGAACCTTCGGGTGGCTCGGGAGATCGAGCAGGCGGTCCGGGACGCCGGGGCGGTCCCGGCGACGATCGGCATGATCGGCGGCGAGCTGGTGGTCGGCCTGGACGACGCGCAGCTAACCCGCCTGGCCACCGTCGATGGAGTGACCAAGCTCTCCGTCCGCGACCTCGCGGTGGCGGCGGCGACCGGCGCGGACGGCGCCACCACCGTGGCCGCGACCAGTGCGGTGGCCGCCGCGGCCGGGATCGGGGTGTTCGCCACCGGAGGGCTCGGTGGGGTGCACCGGGAGGCCGCGCACACCTTCGACGAGTCGGCGGACCTGATCACCCTGGCCCGGACCCCGATCGCCGTGGTCTGCGCCGGGGTCAAGTCGATCCTCGACGTGGGCGCGACGCTGGAGCGGCTGGAGACCCTGGGGGTCGCCGTGGTCGGTTACCGCACCCGCCGGTTCCCCGGCTTCTACCTCACCGACGGAGGCTTCGACCTGGACTGGTCGGTCGACTCGGCGGAGCAGGTCGCCGCCGTGCTCGCCGCCCGTGACGGGCACGCCGTGCACGCCGGTGGCCTGATCGTCGCCAACCCGCTGCCGGTCGACGAGCAGCTCGACCCGGAGCTGCACGACCGGACCCTCACCGAGGGTCTGGCACTGCTGGAGCGGGACGGGGTGACCGGCAAGGCCGTCACCCCGTACCTGCTGGCGCATTTCCACTCGGCCACCGAGGGCGCGAGCCTGGCGGTGAACGTCCGGATCATCCTGCGCAACGCCGATCTGGCCGCGCGGATCGCGGTCGCCGCCGCTCGCGCCAACGCCGACCCGGCATGACCCGACCGGCCCGGGTGGTCGTCGTCGGGGACCTGATCACCGATGTGGTCGCGGTGCTGTCCGGCCCGCCCGCGGCGGGTTCGGACACCGCCGCCGACATCACTCTCGGCGGCGGCGGGCAGGCGGCCAACACCGCCGCCTGGATCGCGGCGCAGGGGGTGGATGTCACGCTTGTCGGCGCGGTCGGCAACGACGACGCGGGGCGCGACCGGGTGGCCGAGCTCGACCGTGCGGGGGTCGACTGCGCGGTCGACCGGGTCGAGGGCGTCCCGACCGGCACGGTGATCGTGCTGGCCACCGACGGCGAGCGCACGATGATCAGCCAGCGGGGCGCGAATCTGCGGCTCAGTGCCGAGCATGTCGAGCGGGCCCTCGCGGCGGTGCCCGACGCTGGGCACCTGCACCTGTCCGCGTACACCCTGCTGGACGCCGAGTCGCGCGGCGCCGGGCTGCGGGCGCTGGCCGCCGCCCGCGAGCGCGGGCTCACCACCAGCGTCGACGCGGCCTCCGCGGCGCCGCTGCGGCGGGTCGGCGCGGCGGCCTTCCTGGGTTGGGTACGCGACGTCGACCTGCTGCTGGTGAACGCGGACGAGGCGACGGTGCTGGCCGGCGGGCTGGACCCGGCGGCGCAGGGGCGGGCGTTGTCGGCGACGGCCCGTCGGGTGGTGGTCAAGCGGGGCGCGGCCGGCGCGGTCTGGGTGGACCGCTCGGCCCCGGTCTGCGTGGCCCCGGCCCGGCGGGTGGCGGTGGTGGACGTCACCGGGGCGGGCGACGCCTTCGCGGCCGGTCTGCTCACCGCCTGGCTCGCCGGCGCCGCCCCGACGGCGGCGCTGAACCGCGCCGCCGACCTGGGGGCCGTGGCCGTCTCCACCGTCGGAGCCCGGCCACGGCCGTGACCTGCCGGACCCTGGCCCGCCCGTGGTGGGTCAGGGTTCGGCGTCGATGACCTTGTGCGGGCGTTCCTCGGCGGTGAGGCTCATCGGCGGGGTGTCGTCCTGCAGTCGGGGGTGGAACCGGTTGGCCAGCCGGTGCTGCTCCTTGGGCGGGCGGTCGTTGGCCAGCAGCACGGCCAGCCACGGGATGAGCACCATGCCGAGGGCGCACAACGGCAGCCAGAGCCAGAGCAGTGGGGCCTTCGCGCCGACCAGGATCGCGCCGAGAATGATGCACGCCACCCGGATGCCCATCATCAGCACATAGCGGCGCTGACGGCTGGTGAGCTGGTCGTTCTGGCTGCGCGAGGCGTCGGTGATCAGAAGCGGCTGGTACGCCTGACGCTTCACGATGAACCTCCTCGAGGGGATTACGACCCATCCTGTCACCGCGAGGCCGTGATCAGCGAAATTTGACTCATGCCGGTGCGTGTTACGCGCGTGGTACGCTCCGCGACGTGGGCAGCAGGTTCAGCTTCACCGACGAGGCGTTGGCCAACCTGAGGGTCTACGACGTCACGCCCGGGGAAGTCTGGGAGGCGCTGCACAGCGCCCGACGGGTGATCCGCCACCTGGGCGACGACGTGATGGTGGTCTACGCCGCCGCCCGGCGGGGCCGCCGACTGGCGGTGCTGCTCGCCGAGGCCGACGGCGCCGACAACGACTGGGACATCCTCTCCGCCCGGGAGCTGAGCGACGTCGAGTCCAAGCGCTACGACGAGGCCGTGCGGAGATCTCGCCGATGAGGAGGGCCGTGACGATGCACCGTAACGACGCGACCAAGCAGTTCCACAGCGGCGACGACCGGATCGCCGAGCTGATCGACCAGAGCCCGGCGGTGGACCTGCCCACCCCCGACACCGACGTGCCGATGGTGAGCCGGTCGGTCCGGCTGCCGCTGGAGACCTACGAGCGGGTGCGGGCCGCCGCCGACGCCCGCGGCATCGGGGTCACCACGCTGATGCGGCAGTGGATCGAGGCTGGCCTGGCCGACCTGGACGACTCCACCACCGTCTCGCTCGCCGACGTCCGGCGCGCGCTGGCCTCGTTGGCCCACCCCACCGCCGCCTGAGCGAGCGGGCCGGCCGGGTCGTCAGCCGTCGGCTGACTTCGCCTTCGCGGCCGCCTTCATCTGCTGCTTGTACTCCCGCACCCTGCGCAGCGAGTCGGCGTCGGTGACGTCGGCCACCGACCGGTACGCGCCCGGGTCGCCGTAACCGCCGGCCGCCTCCCGCCAGTCCTGCGGGGTCACGCCGAACCGCTTGCCGAGCAGGGCCACGAAGATCTGCGCCTTCTGCTTGCCGAAGCCGGGCAGCTCGGCGACACGCCGGAACAGCTCCGGCCCGTCGGCGACGTCCGACCAGAGCCTCTCGGCCTCGCCGTCGTAGCGGTCCACCAGGACCTGACACACGTCCTGCACCCGCGCCGCCATCGCCTTCGGAAACCGGTGCAGGGCGGGCGGGGTGGCGAAGAGTGCGATCAGCGCCTCCGGGTCGTACCCGGCCAGCTCCGCCGCGTCCAGGTCGTGGCCGAGCCGCTGCGCCAGCACGTACGGCGAGGAGAAAGCCTTCTCCATCGGCACTTGTTGATCAAGGACCATGCCGAGGAGCCTGGCCAGCGGGCTGTGCTCCAGCAGCCGGTTGGCCTCCGGGTCGATGGGCAGCACAAGCGTCATGCCTGCCATCTTGCCCTGCCCGCGATGGGAGACACGACCACCGTCGACGGTGACACCCTGGACTAGTCGGCGGCGGGTGGTGAGCCGGGCGTGGTCCGCAGGCGGGCGAGCGCCTGCGGCGTCAGGTGTCGTGCGAGCGTGTCCAGCGCGGCATGGATGTCTGCGATGTGTTGTGGGTCGTCGGTGCCGAGCGCTGCGGCGAGGACACCGTCGATGGGTGCCGAGCGGACCTGGGCCACGCGGTGGGAGACCGCCGATGCGGGCCGTACCAGCAGGCGGCGGCGGTCGGTGGGGTCGGCGGCGGTGTCGATGGCGCCGGCCTCGCGGAGCCGGGCGACACATGCCGACACCTTGCTCTGCGGAAACCCGGTCCGCTCGGCGATCTCACCGACCGAGCTGCCGGGATGGGCCCGGATGTCGCTGGCGACGATGAGGACCGACCGTTGGCTGGTGGAGTGCTGGCCGACGCCTTCGGTCGGGATGGCGTCCTCGCCGATCTTCATAAGGGTGCGCCCCAACAGGAACAGCTCGATTCCATTCACGTCCCGACGTTACATCAGAACCGATGCATCATTCTTGATGCATCTGATCTGATGGGTTACGGTGATCTTCAGATCGGCCCGACCGCGACCCCTGGAGGACCCCTGATGACCACCACCCAATCCACCCGGACCGGCACCCTCTCGGTCCCGGGTGCCGACCTGTACTACGAGGTCCGGGGCACCGGACCGCTCCTGCTGATCAGCCAGAGTGGCGAAGGTGACGCCAATCGCAGCAGCGACCTCGCCGACCACCTCACCGCCGACTACACCGTGGTGACCTACGACCGCCGAGGGCTCTCTCGCAGCACGCTCACCGACCCGGCACGGCCAGGCACGCTGCCCGAGCACGCCGACGACGTGCACCGCCTGCTGGCCACCCTCACCGACGAGCCGGCTCTCATGCTCGGCTGCAGTCTCGGCGCAGTCATCGGACTGCACCTCGTGGTCCGTCACCCCACCCAAGTCCGCGCCCTCGTCGCGCACGAACCCGTGGCCCCCTGGCTGCTACCAACGAACGAACGCGCCCCCCACGAACGAGAACTGTTCGAACTCCAAGGCACTTACCGCACCGACGGTTTGTCCGCCGTGTTCCCGCAGATCGCCCGCGTCCTCGGCATCGACCCGGCCAACCAGGACACCGAGCCGGATCTGACCCCGCAGCCGATGACGTCCCAACGGATAGCCAACTTCGACCTGTTCATCCGGCACGACTTCACCGCCGTCGTGCGAGACACGCTCCCGGTGACCGACATCGCCGGGTTGATCGAAACCCGCATCGTGCCCGCCGCCGGCCGCACCACCCCACGCACCGTCTTCGACTACCGCTGCGCCGAAGAACTGGCCCGCCTCCGCGACACCGAACTCATCGAATTCCCTGGCGGACACAACGGCGACACCACCCACCCGGCCGCGTACGCCACCGAACTGCGTCGCGTTCTCCGCGACGCTGACTGAGACCGGTTCTGAGGGCCGCCCTTTCCATGGTTAGGCCATGTGTTGGTCAAGGACCATGCCGAGGAGCCTGGCCAGCGGGCTGCGCTCCAGCAGCCGGTTGGCCTCGCGGTCGATGGGCAGCACGAGCGTCATGACCCCATCCTGCCCGGCCGCCGACCCGGGACGAACACCGACGCTCCGGGTTCGATCCGGCGGGTGCCGCGGACCGGGCGCGCGGCGGGGGGCAGGATGGCGGTGTGGACGAACACGACATGCTGCTCTCCCCTGCCGGCGTCGACGCGTTGCGCACCGCGCTGACCCGGGCCGGGTTCACCAGCAACGGGATCGCGGGTCGGCTCGGCTCGCAGGCCACCGGCGCGGTCGCGCGCAACGACTACCGGGCCGCGCTGAAGGCCACCGAGGAGCGCGACCCGCTCGGCACACTGATCCGGGTGTTCATCTGCGACCAGACCGAGTCGGAGGCGACCGTGGCCGCCGCGCTGGCTCCGCTGAGTGTGGCGGAGGCGGTGGCCGGTGGGCTGGTCGAGCGGCACGGCGACGGCCTGCGCGCCGGCGTCGACCTGGAGCCGTACGGCGACGACTGGTGGGTGCTCGCCGACGTGCCGGCCAGCGCCCGGCCGGGCCGACCGCTGCACTCCGAGCACGTGCTCGGCATCGGCGGGGCCACCCAGACCCTGATCGGCGCGACCGTCCGCCGGCCGGTCGACACCGCGCTGGATCTCGGCACCGGCTCCGGCATCCAGGCCCTGCACCTGGCCACCCACGCCGGCTCGGTGACCGCCACGGACCTCTCGGAGCGGGCCCTGCGCTTCGCCGCGACGACCGCCGCCCTCAACGGCCAGGACTGGGAACTGCTGCGCGGCGACATGGTCGCACCGGTCGCCGGCCGCCGCTTCGACCTGGTGGTGAGCAACCCGCCGTTCGTGGTCGGCCCCGGCACCACCACGCACGTCTACCGCGACTCCGGCCGGGTGGGTGACGCGATCGGCGCCGAGCTGGCCGCCGCCGCCCCCGGCCTGCTCACCGAGGGTGGCACCATGCAGTACCTGGCGAACTGGGTGCACGTCGCCGGTGAGGAGTGGGACGAGCGGGTGGCCGGCTGGTTCGCCGGGACCGGCCTGGACGCCTGGGTGATCCAGCGCGAGGTGGCCGACCCCATGGCGTACGTCAACCTGTGGCTCACCGATGTCGGCGAGAGCGCCGACCCGGAGCGGATGGCCGCCTGGCTGGACTGGTTCGACGCGCACAAGGTGGAGGCGATCGGCTTCGGCATCGTGTCCCTGCGCCGCGGCGGGCACGACGACCCGGTGGTCCGGGTGGAGGAGCTGCGCCAGCGGGTGCAGCCGCCGCTGGGCGACCAGGTCGCCGCCTGGTTCGACCGTCAGGACTTCCTGCGGGTACGCGACACCGAGGCGCTGCTCGCCGAGCGCTACCGGGCCGCCGACGGCCTCCAGCTGCGCCAGGAGGCCACCATGGGCGACGAGGGCTGGGCGGTGGACCGGCAGGTCCTCGCGATGCCGGACGGCCTGCGGTGGACCGAGGAGGTCGACCCGCTGGTGCTGGCGCTGGTCGGCGGGGCCGACGGCCGGCTGCCGCTACGTGACCAGCTCGCCCTGCTGGCGGCGGCGCACGAGGTCGAGCCGGACGAACTGGCCGAGGCGGCGGGGCCGATCGTCGCGCACCTGGTGGAGCGGGGCTTCATCGCGCCGGTGCCCGGCTGATGCGGGCGGTGGTGCAGACGGTCGGCCGGGCCAGCGTGACGGTCGACAGCGCGGTGGTCGGCGCGATCGAGGACGGGTTGCTGGTGCTGCTCGGGGTGACCCACACCGACACGCCGGAGACCGCCCGGACGATGGCCCGCAAGGTGCACGAGCTGCGGATCCTCGACGACGAGCGGTCCGCGGCCGACACCGGTGCACCGGTCCTGGTGGTCAGCCAGTTCACCCTCTACGGCGACGCCCGCAAGGGCCGCCGTCCGAGCTGGACGGCCGCCGCCCCGGCCGAGGTGGCCGAACCGCTGGTCACGGCCGTCGTCGAGGCGCTCCGCGAGCACGGCGCCAAGGTGGAGACCGGCCGCTTCCGCGCCCACATGCTCGTCGAGAGCACCAACGTCGGCCCCCGCACGATCCTGCTCGACCTCTAACCGCCCCAACCCCGTTGATCATGAAGTTATCGCCCGCCGCGGCGGCGTGTCGGGACAACAACTTCATGATCAGCCGGCGGTTGCGACCCGGTCAGGAGAAGAGGCCGCGGCGGGAGAGGGACTGGCGGAGCCAGCCGTCGAGTTCGGCGGTCCAGTCGGTGCGGTCGGCGGTGGCGTGGTCGACCGTGAAGCGGCCGAAGGCGTCCCGACCCTCGGTGAAGACACCGCCGCGCTTGTCGACCTCCAGCACCACCTGCATCTGCTGCGGGTCGGCGATGAAGGTGACCTCCAACTGGTTGATCGAGCGGGCGTACTGCGGCGCCGGGTTGAACTCGATCTCCTGGTAGAACGGCAACGTCTGCCGGACGCCGTAGATGTGCCCACGCTCCACATCAGCGCGGGCGAACCGGAACCCCAGCCGCAGCAACGCGTCGAGCAGCCGCTCCTGTGCCGGCAGCGGGTGCACCGAGACCGCGTCCAGGTCACTCTTGTCCACCGCGCGGGCCACCTCCAGCTCCGTACGCAGCCCCATCGTCATGCCGTGCAGATGCTGCCCGTACAGCTCGGTGACCGGTGTCTCCCAGGGCACGTCGAAGCGGAACGGGATGTCGTGTCGCTGCCCGGGCTCCAGCCGGAACGCACCGGTGACCTGCTGGCGGTGGAACTCCTGAGTGGTGTCGTAGTCGTTGTCGCCGCTCTCCACCTCCACCCGGGTGACCAGCCCCAGCGCCACGTGGTCGATGTCGACCTGGTGGTCACCGCCGATGACCTGGATACGGCCCTCCAACTGGCCGCCCGGTCGGCAGTTCGGGTTGGTCAGCACCGTCTCCACCGACGGGCCGCCGACCCCCATCGCCTGCATGAGCCGCTTGAAGACCACGTCGTTCTCCATCTCCTGTCGCCGCCGACCGTGGGTGGCCGACCGTCGGCACGGTAGCCGGGGCGGGCAAGGACACACCGGGGCGACACACTCCCGCCCCGATCCGACCGGATTCCTGTCGGGTGCCCGATCGCCTCACTCCCGTTTTACGCCCCGCCCGCCAAGCTGTGTGTCACACCGGCACCACTGGGCCGGAGACACGGCACAGACGTGGACACGGGGAGAGACAGAGATGGTCCTGCAGATGACGGAAAACCGGACGCGCCCGGCCGCCAGCACCGACACCGACGGGGTCACCGAGGTCCTCGTCGACCTGGACGCCACCGACGAGCGCGGCATCTCCACCGACCTGGTCCGGGCCTACCTCAACGGGATCGGCCGGACGAAGCTGCTGACCGCGGCTCAGGAGGTCGACCTGGCCCGCCGGATCGAGGCCGGCCTGTTCGCCGACGAGAAGCTGGCCACCTGCACCCCCGTCTCACCGGAGCTGCGGGCCGATCTGGAGCTGATCGTCGCGGAGGGCCGGGCGGCCAAGAACCACCTGCTCGAGGCGAACCTGCGGCTGGTGGTCAGCATCGCCAAGCGCTACACCGGACGCGGGATGGCGTTTCTCGACCTGATCCAGGAGGGCAACCTCGGCCTGATCCGCGCGGTGGAGAAGTTCGACTACGCCAAGGGCTACAAGTTCTCCACGTACGCCACCTGGTGGATCCGGCAGGCGATCACCCGCGCGATGGCCGACCAGGCCCGCACCATCCGCATCCCGGTGCACATGGTGGAGCAGGTCAACCGGATGGTGCGGGCCCGCCGCGAGCTGGCGGTGACGCTGGGCCGTGAACCCACCGTCGCGGAGGTCGCCCGGGCGCTGGACATCCCCGAGTTCCAGGTCATCGAGCTGATCTCCTACGACCGCGAGCCGGTCAGCCTGGACCAGGCCGTCGGCGACGACGGCGAGAGCGCGCTGGGCGACTTCGTGGCCGCGGTGGACCCGCGCGTTGAGCCGGGCGACGCGGCCGCGCAGGGCGAGCTGCGCAACGAGGTGAGCATCGTGCTGGCCACTCTCTCCCAGCGGGAGCAGGCGGTCATCCGGCTCCGGTTCGGGCTGGACGACGGCCGGCAGCGCACCCTGGACGAGGTCGGCCGGGAGTTCGGCCTGTCTCGGGAGCGGATCCGGCAGATCGAGAAGGTGACGCTGCTGAAGCTGCGCGCGCCGGAGCGCGCCCAGCGCCTGGAGGCGTACGCCTGCTGACGCACCGGTCCCACGGAAGGCCCTGGCGGTTCGCCGGGGCCTTCCGTGTTGTCGAGGTGCTTGACGGTGACGTCGATCCGCGATACAAACCACATGGTTATGAAACTAGGAGGTTATAAGCGGTGGGCACCGAACTGCTGGACGCGACGTTCGCGGCGCTGGCCGATCCGACCCGGCGGGCCATCCTCGCCCGGCTCGCCAGAGGTGCGGCGACCGTGACGGAGCTGGCAGAGCCCTTCGCGATGAGCCAGCCGGCCATCTCCAAGCACCTCAAGGTGCTGGAACGTGCTGGCCTGGTCAGCCGCGGGCGGGACGCCCAGCGACGGCCGTGCCGACTGGAGGCCCGACCGCTGCGGGAGGCGACGGCCTGGCTCGCCAATTACCGCGACTACTGGGCGGAGAGTTACCAGCGCCTCGATGCCCTGCTCGACGAACTCCAGACCGTCGAGGAAACCGCCGCCGAGCGCCGGCACGCCCAACCGGACGGGACCGACGGATGACGGGCGTCGACGACCCGCTCGTCGTGCACACTCCCGGCGACCGGGAGATCGTGCTGAGTCGGCTGTTCGACGCGCCGGCACACCTGGTGTTCGCCGCCTTCACCCAACCCACACTGCTGGTTCGGTGGTACGGCGCGCGCGGCTGGCGGCTGGCGCAGTGCGACGTCGACCTGCGGGTCGGCGGGCGGTGGCGGTTCGTGTCACTGGGCCCGCGAGGGGCCCGGATGGTCCAGGCTGGGGTCTACCGGCAGATCGAGCCACCGCACCGGCTGGTCTGCACCGAACTCTTCGACGACCAGTCCTACCCGGGCGAGACGCTGGTCAGCCACGCGTTCACCGAGCTGGCCGGACGGACGACCGTCACCATCACGCTGCGCTACGCCACCCCCGAGGGACGGGACACCGTGCTGCGCTACCCGATGGCCCGGGGCGTCGGGCAGAGCTTCACGCGGCTCGCCGACCTGCTGCGCCTGACAACGACGATGCGAGGAGAGACACCGTGAACTGGACGTTGGAAGTGGTGGTCGTGCCGGTCTCCGATGTGGACCGGGCGAAGACGTTCTACGCCGACCGGCTCGGCTTCGCCGTCGACCACGACACGGTGATCGGCGACGACGTGCGGATCGTCCAGCTGACCCCGCCCGGCTCCGGCTGCTCCGTCGTGATCGGCAGGGGCGCCGTCCCGGACATGCCGCCGGGTTCCCTCAAGGGCCTGCAACTGGTGGTGCCCGACCTGGAGCGGGCCCGCACCGAGCTGGTCGAGCGGGGTGTGGAAGTCAGCGAGATCCAGGTGTTGGGCGCCAACCCGAGCCCCATGCCGCACCCGCTGGACAACGTCGGCTTCGTCTTCTTCGCCGACCCGGACGGCAACGCCTGGGCGGTCCAGCAGATCTCCAGCCGCGCCTGACGGCACCCGATGACGGAGGGCACTCACAGGCGGCGGGGGCCGGTGTCCGGGCGGGCGGCCACGCCGCCGACCTGCACCTGCGCGTGCAGGACCGAGATGCCGTCCGGGCGGGCGAGCACCGGGTTGAGGGTCAGCGACCGCACCCGGGGCTGCTCGTCGGCGAGCTGACCGACCCGCAGCAGCAGATCCGCCAGGGCCGTCCGGTCGACCGGGGCGGCGCCCCGGTGCCCGCGCAGCAGCGGCGCCGCCCGCGGCTCGTCGACCAGCTCGGCGGCGTCCCGGTCTGTCAACGGCACCGCACGCCAGGCTCGGTCGCCGAGCAACTCGGTGGCGACGCCGCCCAGACCGAAGCCGACAACCGGCCCGAACGCCGGATCCTCCACCAGCTCCACCACGCAGGCCACGCCGGGCGCAACCATCGGCTGCACCAGGACGTCCGCGCCGAAGACCGCCGCCAACTCGGCGTACGCCCGGCGGACCGCCGGCTCGTCGGGCAGGTCCAGCCGGACCGCGCCGAGGTCGAGCCGGTGCCGCAGCCTCGGCGCGGCGGCCTTGAGCGCCACCGGGAAGCCCAGCCGCGCCGCCGCGTCGACCGCGCCGCCGACCGAGTCGACCGGCACCGACGCCACGACGTCGACGCCGTACGCGGCCAGCAGCGCGATCGGGTCGGTGGCGTCGGCGCGCAGCGCGGCCGGTGCGGCAGCCCGGTCGATCCGGGGCAGCTCGGGTGCCACCCCGGGCTGCCGGCGCAGCCACTCGGCGTACCGGTGCACCCGGGCGAGGGCCCGCACCGCCTCCTCCACGCCGCCGTACGCCGGCACCCCCGCCGGCAGCCGGCCGACCAGGACGGTCGCCACGGTCGGCTTGCCCAACGCGAGCACCGCCGGCAGCGCGGCGGTGACGTCGGCGTCCACACCGGTCAGCTGGCCGGGCAGCGGTGGGGCGAAGACGACCACCAGGGCGTCCACCCGGTCGTCGTCGGCCGTCTCGGCCAGCGCGGTCGCGAACTCGGCAGCGCCGGCGTGCGGCCCGACGTCGCGGGGGTACCCGTCGACGACGGTGAGGCCCTGCCCGGCGCAGGCGCTGGCGGCCAGGCCGGTGAGTGCCGAGGAGTTGCCCACCACGCCGACCCGGCCACCGGCGGGCAGCGGCTGGTTGGCCAGCAGCACCCCCACGTCGAGCAGCTCCGGCACGGTGTCCACCCGGATCACCCCGGACTGGGCGAAGAGCGCGGCCACGGCCACCTCGTCCGGGCCGGCGGTGTCGCCCACCCCGACCGGGCGGGCCGGCGAGGCGAGCGCCACGACCGGTTTGGCCCGGCCGATCCGCCGGGCCAGCCGGGCGAACTTACGCGGATTGCCGAACGTCTCCAGGTACAACATGATCACGTCGGTGGCGGGGTCGTCCTGCCAGTACTGCAGCAGGTCGTTGCCGGAGACGTCCGCCCGGTTGCCGGCCGAGACGAAGCTGGACAGCCCCAGGCCGCGCCGGTCAGCCTCGGCGAGCAACGCCACCCCGAACGCGCCGGACTGGCTGAAGATGCCGACCCGTCCGGCCGGCGGCAGCGCCGGGGCGAGGGTGGCGTTGAGGCGTACCGCCGGGTCGGTGTTGGCCACGCCGAGACAGTTCGGGCCGACCACCCGCATCCCGGCGGCGTGCGCCGCCCGGACCAGAGCCCGCTGCGCCGCCGCGCCCTCGGCGCCGGCCTCGGCGAAGCCGGCGGAGATGACCACCAGGCCGTGCACGCCGGCGACCGCGGCGTCGGCCACCACCGCGGTCGCCGCCTCCGGCGGCACCGCCACCACCGCCAGGTCCACCGGCACCCCGGCGTCGACCGCCGACGGGTACGCGGGCAGCCCCGCCACGGTCGACGCGCTCGGGTGCACCGGCACCACCGCGCCGGTGAAGCCGCCGTCGCGCAGGTGCCCGAGCACCGCCGCGCCGACGCCCTGGCCGGTCGCGCTCGCGCCGTAGACGGCGATGCCGTGCGGGGCGAGCAGCCGGGCGATCGAGCGGGCCTCGGTACGGTGCTCCCGGCCGCGCTGCACCTCCAGCGTGGCCTCGGTGGGCGCGATCGGGAAGTTGAGGTGCACCACCCCGTCGGCGAACTCGCGCTGGACCTGGTAACCGAAATCGGCGAAGACCCGCAGCATCTGCCCGTTGGCCGGCAGCACCTCGGCGACGAAGCTCATGATGCCGTTGCGCCGGGCGGCGTCGGCCAGGTGCTCCATCAGCACCGAGCCGATGCCCCGGCCCTGGTGGGCGTCCTCCACCACGAAGGCGACCTCCGCCTCCGGGGCCTGCGGGCCCAGCCGTTCGTAGCGGCCGACCGCGACGATCCGGTCGCCGGCCAGCACCACGAACGCCTCCCGATCGTGGTGGTCGACCGTGACGAAGCGGATCAGATCCCGCTCGGGGATGCGCGGGTACGGCGAGAAGTAGCGCAGGTAGCGGGTGCGGTCGGAGAACCGGCCGTGCATCGCCACGATGGCCGGCGCGTCATCCGGCCTGATTGGCCGCAACTGGACGGTGCTGCCGTCGCTGAGCAGCACGTCCACCGGCTGGTCCACGGTGGTCACCGGCGCGGTCCTCCCCCGGCCCGGCTCAGTCCCGCGGATCGTACGGGTCGAGCCCGAGCAGCGGGAAGACCGTCTTGCGGGTGGCCGCGATCGCCCGGTCCACCGCGTTCGGCTCGCCGGTCGGCTGCCACGGCTCGTACGACGGGTCCGCGTCGTCGGTCATCCGCAGCGGCACCTCCCGGCCCGGACCACGGGCGGCGGCCAGTGCCCGCCAGGCCGGCGGAGTGAGCGTGGCCGGGTCGAGCGGGTCACCGGTGGCCACTGCCAGCAGGTGGCTCCAGGCCCGGGGCACCACCTCGACCAACGCGTACCCGCCGCCGCCGGTGGCGACCCAGCGGCCGTCGCACAACTCGTCGGCGAGCGCCCGCAGCGCGACGTAGGTGGCCCGCTGCCCATCCACCGTGAGGTTCAGGTCGGCGAGCGGATCCAGCCGGTGCCCGTCGGCGCCGCACTGGCTGACCAGCACCTGCGGCCGGAACGCACGCAGCACCGACGGCACGATCGCATGGAACGCCCGCTGCCAGCCGGTGTCGTTGACGCCGGGCGGCAGGGGCATGTTGACCGCGGTGCCCTGCGCGCCCGGCCCACCCGTCTCGTCCGGGAAACCGGTGCCCGGGAAGAGCGCGAGCGGGGTCTCGTGCACGCTGACCGTGAGCACCCGAGGGTCGTCCCAGAAGATCTGCTGCACCCCGTCGCCGTGGTGCACGTCCACATCCACGTACGCGATCCGCTCGGCGCCCAGGTCGAGCAGGCGGGCGATGGCCACCGCCGGGTCGTTGTAGACGCAGAAACCGGAGGCTCGGGCGGGCATCGCGTGGTGCAGGCCACCGGCCACGCTCACCGCCCGCCGCGCCTCACCGCGCCAGACCGCCTCGGCGGCGGCCACCGTGGCGCCGGCGACCAGCGCGCTGGACTCGTGCATCCCGTCGAAGACCGGGTTGTCGGAGGTGCCCAGCCCGTACCCGGCGAAGAGCGGGTCGCGCGGCGCGGCGCGCACCGCGGCCAGGTAGGCCGGGTGGTGCACCCGGGTGAGCAGGGCGTCGTCGGCGGGCTCCGGCTTGACCAGGCGGACCCCGGGGCGGTCCAGGATGCCCAGCTCGCGGGCGAGCGCGACGGTCAGCTCCACCCGGACGGGGTCGAGCGGATGGTCACCCATGTCGTAGGCGAGCAGCGACTCGTCCCACACCACCACAGTGTCGTCGGACATGTGCCCATCGTCGCACGAGGACCGTCGCCGGCCCACCACACGCGCTGCTCAGCGGCCGGGTGTCGGCCCGGAGGCAACCGGCCGGGTCGGGTCGGCCACCCAGTTGCTCCACGATCCGACGTAGAGCGCCGCGTCCGGTCGGCCCGCCAGGTGCAGCGCGAGCACGGCCTGCGCGGCGGTCACCCCGGAGCCGCAGTACGCCCCCACCGACCGCGCCCCGGTCACCCCGGCGGCGGCGAACCGCTCGCGCAGCACGTCGGCGGCCGGGAAACGCCCGTCCGGGCCGACGTACTCTCCGGCGGGCAGGTTCGCCGCGCCCGGGACGTGCCCGGCGACCGGATCGATCGGCTCGACCTCACCCCGGTAGCGGGGCGCGGCCCGCACGTCGAGCAGTACGGCTTCGTCCGCGGCCGCCAGCGCGGCGGCCTGACCGGCGTCGAGCACCGGAAGATCGCCGGGGCGCACCTCGACGTCGCCGGGGGCCGGGGTGGGCATCGCGGTGGAGACGGGTCGACCGGCGGCGACCCAGGCCGGGTAGCCACCGTGCAGCACGCGGACGGGGCGGTGCCCGGCCCAGCGCAGCGTCCACCAGGCCCGGGCGGCGGCCAGCCCGTCGCCGCCGTCGTACACCACCACGGGGTGACCGGCCCGGACGCCGGCGGCCCGCAGCGCGGCCTGCAACGCGGCCGGGTCGGGCAGCGGGTGCCGGCCGCCCGCACCGGGCGGCCCGCAGAGCGCGGTGTCCAGGTCGACGAAGACCGCGCCGGGCAGGTGACCGGCCAGGTAGTCGTCGCGGCCGGGCGGGCCGGCGAGCCGCCAGCGGACGTCGAGCAGGGTGGGCGGGTCGGCGCGGTCGAGCTCGGCGGCGAGCCGCTCGACCTCGACCAGCGGCTCCTGATTACCGGACATGGCGACCATCCAACACCATGCCGGTCGTCGGTTCGCGGGTCGGCGGCGGTCGATCGCCCGTTCTGCGAGGTAGCATCGTGCACCGGAGGGCCGCTGACGTCATGAAGTCTCACGACCTGGTCGACACGACCGAAATGTACCTGCGCACCATCCTCGAGTTGGAGGAGGAGGGTGTGCCCCCGCTGCGCGCCCGGATCGCCGAGCGACTGAAGCAGAGCGGTCCCACCGTGAGCCAGACCGTCGCCCGGATGGAGCGCGACGGCCTGCTCACCGTCGAGGGCGACCGGCACCTGATGCTCACCGTCCAGGGTCGCGGCACCGCCGTGTCCGTGATGCGCAAGCACCGCCTCGCCGAGCTGCTGCTGGTCAACGTCATCGGGATGCCCTACGAGGAGGCCCACGAGGAGGCCTGCCGCTGGGAGCACGTGATGAGCGACGCCGTGGAGAAGCGGGTGTACGACCTGCTCAATCGGCCGACCCGCTCCCCGTACGGCAACCCGATCCCGGGCCTGGAGGAGCTGGGCTCGCCGGAGGCGGCGCCCGCCGAGGCCGGCGAGGGTGAGCGCAACCTGGCCTTCCCCGGTCTCTCCGGGCCGGTCGTGGTGCGCCGGATCTGCGAGAGCGTGCAGACCAACGCCGACGTGCTGCGCCAGCTGCACGCCGCCGGCGTCGACCCGGGCGCCACGGTGACCGTGGCCCAGGAGCGCGACGGCGTGTCGATCGACCGCTCCGGGGACCGGGTCCGGCTGCCCCGCGAGGTCGCCTCCCGGGTCTTCGTCGCCGCCAACTGACCAACCGCCGGCCAGGAGGGCGACCCGGGCGTCACAGCGCCCGGGTGTTCACCTTCTTGGCCAGCGCGACCAGGTCACCGGTCAGTTTCTCGGCCGCCGAACGTTGGGCACCGCTCGCCGCCGTCCAGCTCAGCGTTGCCAGCCGCCCCTCGCTGGCCAGCCACCCCACCTCGGCGACCGGCCCGCGCCCGCTCGCCGCCGCGATGGTCCGCCGGTACGCCTGCTGACCCAGCCCGGTCACCTTCGTCGCCTTGTCGGGCACCACGTCCGCGCCGAAGGTGGCCTTGTCGATCTTGGTGTCGGTAACGCTCAGCGTCAGCTCCGGCAGCGCCGCGCGCTCGGCCCGGACGACGCAGGTGAACGTGTCACCCCGTTCGCTGGCGGCCGCCACGTCGAAGCGCACCTTGACCAGCTGCTCGATGACCGTGAAGTCGAGCAGGCGGCAGGCGCCGCCCGACGACGCCGCCGGCACGTCCACCGCGATCGGTGCCGGCGGTGGCACCGCCACCGGCTCGGCCTCGGCGGCGCAGCCGCTCACCAGCAGCCCCGCCAGCCCGGCGACCACGATCCGCCCGCGCACGCTCCACCCTCTCGCCGACCGACGGCGGAAGGTGCCCGCCAGGTGTCCGTCGGACACCGTACGGGGTGTCCGGGCCCGGCGGAAGCCCTCGTTCGGCGGGTCCGCCGCGACCCGAGCGGCGCTCATCCGGCCGACCGGTCGTCCACGTACGGGCAGTGCCGGCAGCCGCGTCCGCAGCAGGTGCCGCGGCCGGCCAGGAAACCGGCGCTGAGCACGAACAGCCCGGTCGCCGGGTCGAGATAGCCCGCCTCCCCGGCGGCGAGCGCGGCCGTGTGCGCCGCGATGATCCGAGGCCGGTCGGGGTGCTCGGGCGGCAGCCGGGACGGGTGCGGCTCGGTGAGCGGCCGGTCGGCCAGGGGTCGTCGCTCTCCGGTCACCGCAGCAGTCTAGGGACGCCGTCGGAGCGCCCGGCCCGTGGTCAGCCGTGCCGGGCCAGCGCGGCGGCCACCTCGTCCCGGCCGGCACCGGCGGCGAGCAGCAGGCGCAGCAGCACGCGCGCCTTGTACGGGTCGAGCAACCCGCCGTTGAGCAGCCCACGCCGTTGCAGGTCGGTCTCCGAGCCGACCGCCCCGTACGTGTGCCGCAGCACCGACCCGGCCCCGGATCGGGAGGTGAGCACCACCGGCATCCGGCTGGCGAGGGCACCGAGCGCCGGAGCCAGGGTGGCGGGCACGTGCCCCACTCCGAAGCCGGCCACCACCAGGCCCTGGTGGGTGTCGGCCAACCCATCCAGCAGCAGCCCGTCGTCGTCCATCGTCACCACGTACAGGGCCACCCGGGTCGCGTCGAGCCGGTCCGGGTCGACCGGCGGCAGCGGCTCGTGCCGCTGCGGCCGGGTCAGCACCCGTACCTCCCCCTCGATCACCTGGCCGAGCGGGCCGGCGTTGGGCGAGGCGAAGGTGGCGGTGCTGGTGCTGTGCGTCTTGCGCAGCCAGCGGGCGGCGTGCACCTGGTCGTTGACGGCGACCAGCACGCCCAGGTCACGGGCGGCCGGCGCGGCGGCCACCCGCAGTGCCGCGAGCAGGTTCGCCGGCCCGTCGGCGCCAGCCAGGGTGGGGTTGCGCATGGCGCCGGTGAACACCAGCGGGGCGGCGTGCGGCCAGATCAGGTCGGCCAGGAACGCCGTCTCCTCCACCGTGTCGGTGCCCTGGGTGACCACCACGCCGGTCGCGCCGCCGTTCACCGCCCGGGACGCCTCCGCGACCACGTCGAGCAGCTGACGGCCGGTGAGGTGAGCGCTGGGCACCGCGTGGGTGTCGCGCACGTCCACGGGTACGCCCAGCTCGGCGAGGCCGGGCACGGCGGCGGTGAGGTCCGCGCCGGTGAGCCGGGTGACCACGCCCGGGCGGCCGGCGTCGACGCCGCCCATCGCGATCGTGCCGCCGAGGGTGATCAGGGCGATGGACACGGATGGGCCCTCCTTTCGCCGCTGGGGCGTCCCGCGGCCCTGGGACGGTACCTGCCCCGTTGAGCGGGCCGACGACCCGACCGGACGACGCGAAAAGCGGTGTCGTGTGCGATCGCGGCCCCGGTAGGGTCCCCGGGCCGCCGGCCGGCGGCACGCGTGACCGCACAGACAGGCTGTGATCGTGACCCAGCAGGTGACCCAGGCCCCGGCGAGCGCGACCGGTGCCGTCCCGTCGCTGTGGCGCAGCAGGAGCTTCCTGCTGCTCTGGGGTGGTCAGACGGTCAGCGAGCTGGGCACCCGGATCGCCAACGTTGCGGTGCCGCTGCTCGCCGCCGGCACCCTGAATGCCAGCGTCTTCCAGGTCTCCCTGCTGACCGTCCTGGCCTGGCTGCCGTACCTGCTCTTCTCGCTGCCGGCGGGCATCGTCGCCGACCGGCTCGACCAGCGGCGGCTGATGATCGCGTGTGACCTGGGTCGGGCCGCGCTCATGCTGTCGCTGCCGGTGGCCGCTCTGGTCGGCCAACTCACCCTTCCCTTCCTGTACGCGGTGGTCGGGCTGGGCGGGGTGCTGACCGTGCTGTTCACGGTGGCGTACAAGACCCTGCTGCCCCGGCTGGTGCCGGCGGACCTGCTGGTGGACGGCAACGCCAAGCTCACCATCAGCGAGGATGCCGCCGAACTGGTCGGCCCGACGGTCAGCGGCGTGCTCATCGGGCTGGTCGGCGCGGCCCGGACCTTCCTGACCAACGGGTTCGCCTTTGTGGTCAGCGCGCTGACGCTGATCCTCATCCGCGAGGCGCCGGTACGCCGCGAGCCGGCCCCCCGGGTGCCGCTTCGGGTGGAGCTGACCGACGGGCTGAGCTTCATCCGGCGGCAACCGATCCTCGTCAGCATCCTGGCGTGCACCACCTGGTCGAACTTCTGGGTAATGGCGTCCGGCTCGATCGAGGTCACCTTCCTGGTCCGCGAGCTGCACGCCAACCCGGTGCAGGTGGGGCTGGTCTTCTCGGTCAGCGCGGTCGGAGGGCTGGTGGTGGGGGTGCTGGCCGCCCGGCTGACGGCCTGGCTCGGCTCGGCCCGGGTGATCTGGGTGGCGATGGCCGCACCTGGCCCGTTCTACCTGCTCATGCCGCTCGCGCAGCCCGGCTGGGGGCTGCTGCTCTACGGGGCCGGGCTGGCCGCGTTCTCGGCCAACGCGGTGCTGTTCAACGTGGCGGCGATGTCGTACCGGCAGCGGATCACCCCGCCGGCGATCCTCGGCCGGGTCAACGCGGCGTTCCTCTGGATCTGCCTCGGGGTGATCCCGCTCGGGGCGCTGACCGGCGGCGCGCTCGGCACCGCGCTGGGTCTGCGCGCCGCCCTCTGGGTGTGTGTGCTGGGCACCTGGGCCGCGTGCCTGTTCGTGGTCTGCTCCCCGCTGCGCCGGATGCGGGACATGCCGCCGGTGTCGTCGAAGGATCCGACGGTTTCGTCGTAGGGTCCGACGATTCGCCCGGCAGCCGGGTATTCGGCAGCGGCGTCGTCCTGCTGCGCCACGAGCGGGCCCGCTGACCCACATCGCCCGGACGGTTCCGCACGGGCCAACAGTCCTGGGAGGGCGTACTCGTGGCCAGCTTCGCCGCGCCCGACGGCACCACACTCGCGCGGTGCCGGGCCCGGCCGGCGGCGGGTCAGCGCAGGCGCGCTCCCGGCCGTCGGCGGCGCCGGCCGGTGCCCAGGCCCGGGTGTGGTCCTTTGCTCTGCTTCAACGGAGGCAACACTTGTCCGTGCTGAGTGTTGCGTGGAGTGAAGCAGCGCAAAGGGCGCGTGGCAGGGTACGGCCGGGGCGTGGTCAGCCGCCGCCGCCGGTATCGGGTTGAGTCTCCAGTGGGGGGAGACAGCAGGGTGGGGGCATGAACGGGGAAACGCGCTACACGATCGGCGACCTGGCCCGGCGGACCGGCCTGAGCGTCAAGACCATCCGGTACTACGCCGACCGGGGAATCGTGCCGCCCACCGACCGGAGTCCGGCCGGCTACCGCCGCTACGGCCCGGACGCGGTCGCCCGGCTGGAGCTGGTCCGGACGCTGCGCGACCTCGGCGTGGACCTCGCCGCCATCCGTCGGGTGGTCGACCACGAGGTGCCGCTGGCAGAGGTGGCCGCCGCGCACGCCGAGGCGTTGGCGGTGCAGATCCGCGTGCTGCGGCTGCGCCACGCGGTGCTCACCGCGGCGACCCGGCGCGGCGGCGGAGCCGACGAGTTGGAGCTGCTGCACACCCTGGCCCGGCTTTCCGGGCAGGAGCGTCGCCGGCTGGTCGACGACTTCCTCGACGCCGTCTTCGACGGCCTCGTGACCGTGCCGGCGTACCCGGGGATCATGCGGTCGCTGACCCCGGAGCTGCCTGACGAGCCCAGCGCGGCGCAGATACAGGCGTGGGTGGAGCTGGCCGAGCTGGCCCGGGACCCGGACTTCCGCGCCGGCATGCGGCGACTGGTGCGGCAGTACGCCGCCGACCACGACGTCCCGGGGCTGCCCCGCCCGGATGCTGTCGCGGTGGTCCGGGACGCCGTGGCACCCGCCCTGGCGGCCGGCGTCGACCCGACCTCGCCGGCCGCCGACGCCATCGTGGAGACCGTCACCGGCCGGTACGCGCAGCTCAGCGGCCAGTCCGACGGCGCCGATCTGCGGCGTCGACTGCTGAGCCGGCTGGAGACGGCGAACGATCCCCGCCGGGATCGCTACCTCGACCTGCTCGCGGTGATCAACGGCTGGCCGACGGGCGGGCAGACCGCGCCGGCGCTGGACTGGTTCATCCGGGCCCTGCGCGGTCGGATGCCGATCCGCACCCTGCGTAAGCTGCCCCACACCCACACTGAAGGGCCCCTCCTGTGACCACGATCCGTGTTGCCCGCTCCGACGAAATCCCCGGGCTCGTCCAATACGCGAACGATGCCGGACGCAATGCCGCGACCAGCACCTACCTGACCGACCTACTCACCAAGGGCTGCACGCGGCCGGAGTGGTGCCTGGTGGCCGAGGACGGCGACCGTCTGATCGGCAGCGTTGCCGGGTGGACCATGCCGGGCCACGACATGCCGAGCGATGTCGTGCTCCTGGAGGCCCCCTGGGACGACCCCGACCTGACCGTCGGGCTCGCCCTGCTCGCGGAGATGGCCACCCTGGCCAGGACGCTCGGTGCCACGGAACTGGGGCATGTGGTGGATTCCCCGGCCCAGGCACCACAGTTTCAGCGCCATCCCGAGCGGCGCGGTGAACTGCTGCGCCGGGCCGGATTCACCGTGGCCCGCGACGGCCGGCGCTTCCGCTGGCTGGCCGGCGGGGAACTGCCCGCGCAGGACGAGCGGCTTCGATTCCGATCCCTCGCCGACCTTGGCCCCGAACCCTTCGTCGATCTGCTGGAGGCCCTGCTCGCCGACACCGCCGACGCCCGGCTGTCCGAAGACGTACGCCGGCACGGCCGGCGCAAGGCCGCGGAGCTGCTGTTCGAGGAATCGGCCGAACTCCACCACGAGCCGCAGTGGTGGGAGATCGGGTACGACGCCGACGGCACCCCGGCCGTGATCAGCCTCCCGGCGCACAGCCCCGCCTTTCCCGTGATCGGCTTCGTCGGTGTCGCTCCCGCGCACCGGGGCAAGGGCTACAGCTCGTCGGTCGTGGCACGGGGTACGGCGATCCTGGCGGAGAACGGCGCCACAGAGATCCGCGGCGACTGCGACGTACAGAACATCGCGATGTTCAAGGGATTTCAGCGCGCGGGTTACGACAACTTCGCCGACCGGATGGAGTTCAGCCGTTCGCTCTGACCCGTATCCGGCATCGACGCCCCGGGGGCGTCAGCCGAACCAGGTCATCGCCTGGCCGTGCCCCCGGGTCCACGCCAGCGGCTTCCCATCCAAGGCGAGGACGTTGTGCAGCGCCGCCTCCGGGAGGTCGGGCAACCCGTCGTACGGCAGCACCTCCGGGGCCTCGTTGGCGACCCAGTGCCCGGGCAGGCCACGGACCAGCCGGACGAACGCCTTCCGACGCGGCACGGGCACCTGGTAGAGCACGGAGGTGTGGAAGACCACGAGGGTCGCGCCTGCCGGCGCCCGCGCCGCGAGCGCCGGCAGGTCGTCCACCAGGTCACCGCGGACCAGCAGCGGTGGGTCGGCCGCGGCGACCGCCGCCGCGGCGCGCAGCCGGGCCCGCCGGTGCGCGTGCTCCGGCCAGATCAGGGCGTCCAACCAGGACACGTCGTCGGGGTCGGTCACGTCGAGCGGGTTGAGGTCCAGGCCGGCCCGCCACACCACCTTGGGTACGCGTGCCGGCGGTACCAGTCCGCTGGCCGCGCAGTCCAGGACCGGCTCGCCGGAGCCGACCTGATGCTCGCCGTAGCGGTAGGCGTACCGGTCGGGGTAGAGGCAGAGCCCGGCGGACGCGCCGACCTCCAGTAGAGCGAGCGGCTGCGGCAGCGCGGCGAGCACCGGCAGCAGGACCGCGCACCGCCCGGCCTCGTTCGTCTGGGTGGCCCGAGCCCGCACCTGCGCCTCGATGGCCGACCAGTTCGTCACGGCGTAGTCGTGGAACGCGGCCGGGTCCTCGACCGGGCCGCCGAGCCACCGGACGACACCGAACAACAGATTCGGCTGCCGCTTGGCCGGCGGAAGCCCGTCGAGCAGGGCGAGCAGCTCGTCGTCGCGGGACACCGCCAGGGACAGCCGCTCGTACGCGGGCGAGACCCCGCGCACCTCGCGGCGGGCAAACCTGGCGTACGCCTCAGCGGTCGTCATGTCCTGATCGTCGCAGCCATCCGCCGGCACGTCACACCCCGTGTCTCCGATGCCAGCCGCCGCCTTCCCCGCCTCATAGAGTGCGGCGGCGGCCGGACCGTTGAGCAGCAGCTCAACCGGTCGGAACGGGCAACGGGGAGGTACATGTCGTGCGGGGTGACGGTGTTCGGGTACTGATCGTCGGCGGTGGTGTCGCCGGACTGGCGACGGTGTCCGCGTTGCGGGACTGGGGCGCGACGGCCGACGTGGTTGAGCGGGCACCTGGGCCGGCCGACTCCGGCACCGGCATCTACCTCACCGGCAACGCGACCCGGATGCTCGACGTACTCGGTCTGCGGGAGCCGGTCGCCGACGTCGCCGTGGAGATCACCCGGCAGCGCAGCGCCAACCAGCGCGGACGCCGCCTCTTCGACATCGACGTGGCCGCACTGTGGCAGGGCGTCGGGCCCTGCGCGTCGCTGTCCCGGGCGCAGTTGCACCGGGCCCTGCTCGCCGGCGTCGGCGACGCCCCGATCCGCTGGGGCCGCCAGCCGGTCGCTCTCCGCCAGGAGGGCGACGTGGTCGCCGTCGAGTTCGACGACGACAGCACCGCACGGTACGACCTGGTGATCGGCGCCGACGGGGTGAACTCGACGGTCCGGCGGCTCGCCTTCAACGGTCAGACGGCCCGCGACCTCGGCCAGTACGCGTACCGGTGGGTCGCTCCCCGGATCGACGACGAGTCGGTCTGGTCGGTGCAGTTGGGGCGCGGTAGGCAGTTCCTGACGGTCCCGATCAGCGCCGAGCAGACGTACTGCTACTACAACGACGGCCCGGTGGCCGACCGACCCGGCTGGCGCGACGAGTTGGGCGCGACGTTCACCGAGCCGGCCGCCACGATGCTCAAGGCCCTCGACTACGACGCCAGCACCCTGCACGCCGGGCCGAACCAGGAGGTCGTCCTCGACTCCTGGTCCCGGGGCCCGGTGCTGCTGATCGGCGACGCCGCTCACGCCACCTCGCCGAACATGGCCCAGGGCGCGGCCATGGCTCTGGAGGACGCCGTCGTGCTCGCCGAGTCACTGGCCGCCGCCGGGAGCATCGCCGAGTCGTTGCACGGCTACGAGGTGCGCCGCCGCCCGCGTACCGACTGGGTACTCAGCCAGACGCACCGCCGGGACAAGGCCACCGGGCTGTCGCCCGCGCTGCGCGACCTGGTGCTGCGCCGCCTCGGCGAGCAGATGTTCCGGTCGAACTACAGGCCGCTGTTCGCCCGCCCCTGACCCGACGAGCCGCGCTACTCGCGTGGCTTCGGTCCATCACGATCGACTCGGGTTCCGTGATGTCGGGGTATCCGGGCGAGGATGATGCCCCGATTTCATTGAACCCGAGTCGATCAGGCGGGAATGCCGCGAGCGCGGCAGGTGATCCCTGCCGCGCTCGCGGGTAATACGGTCGATCGCGTACGTCAGCTGCAGCCGCTGGTGGAGCCGCAGCCCTCGCAGACGTAGCAGCTACCGGCCGGGCGCATCTTCGTACCGCAGGTGAAGCAGAGCGGTGCGTCGGCGGCCTTGCCGATCACGGCCTCGAGCAGTTCGGTGCTGGAACCCACGCTCGGAGCCGGCTTGGCGGCGGCCACCTCGGCCATCTCCTGCGCCGGCTGCGCGACGGCCTCCGGCTTGGCCGGGGCCTCCACTGGTGCCGAGGACGCCATCGCGGTGAGCTCCGCGCCGGTCACGGCGGCGGCTTCCGCGTCGGCCTCGGCGCGCAGCTGCGCGGCCCGCTCGCTGGCGGTGAAGATGCCCAGCTCGGCGCGACGCTCGTACGGCAGGAAGTCCAACGCCAGGCGACGGAAGATGTAGTCCATCACCGAGGCCGCCATCCGCACGTCCGGGTCGTCGGTCATCCCGGCCGGCTCGAAGCGCATGTTGGTGAACTTGCTGACGAACGTCTCCAGCGGCACGCCGTACTGCAGGCCGATGCTGATGGCCACCGAGAAGGCGTCCATCACCCCGGCCAGGGTCGAGCCCTGCTTGGACATCTTGAGGAAGACCTCGCCGAGGCCGTCGTCCGGGTAGGACGACGCGGTGAGGTAGCCCTCGGCGCCACCGACGGAGAAGCTGACCGTCTCGGACGGGCGCTTCTTCGGCAGGCGCTTACGCACCGGCCGGTACTCGATGACCTTCTCCACCGCGGCCGGCGCGGCGGCTGCGGTCTCGACGGCGGCCGGCTCGGTGGCCTTGTTGGACTTGGCCACCGAAAGCGGCTGGCCGACCTTGCAGTTGTCCCGGTAGATCGCCAGCGCCTTGAGGCCGAGCTTCCAGCCCTCGAAGTAGATCTTCTCGACGTCCTCGACGGTGGCCGCCTCCGGCATGTTGACCGTCTTGGAGATCGCGCCGGAGACGAACGGCTGGATGGCCGCCATCATCCGCACGTGACCCATCGGGGCGATCGTCCGCTCACCCATGGCGCAGTCGAAGACCGGGTAGTGCTCCGGCTTGAGGCCGGGGGCGTCCACCACGTGACCGTGGTCGGCGATGTGCTCGACGATCGCCTCGACCTGCTCCTCGGGGTAGCCGAGGCTGCGCAGGGCACGCGGAACCGTCTGGTTGACGATCTGCATCGAGCCGCCACCGACCAGCTTCTTGAACTTGACCAGCGCCAGGTCCGGCTCCACGCCGGTCGTGTCGCAGTCCATCATGAAGCCGATCGTGCCGGTCGGGGCGAGGACGCTCGCCTGCGCGTTGCGCCAGCCGTTCTTGTCGCCGATCTTGTTGCCCTGGGTCCACTGCTTGGTCGCCTCGCGGACGATCGCGGTGGCCACCGGGCTGGTCGGCTTGATCTCGTCGTTGGCCGCCGCGTGCTTGCGCATGACCCGCTTGTGCGGCTCGGCGTTGCGGGCGTAGCCGTCGTACGGGCCGACGACGCCGGCCAGCTCGGCCGAGCGGCGGTAGGCGGTGCCGGTCATCAGGGACGTGATCGCCGCGGCGACCGAGCGGCCCTGCTCCGAGTCGTACGGCAGGCCGGTGGCCATCAGCAGGGCGCCCAGGTTGGCGTAGCCGATGCCGAGCTGCCGGTAGGCGCGGGAGGTCTCACCGATCTTCTCGGTCGGGAAGTCCGCGAAGCAGATGGAGATGTCCATCGCGGTGATGACGAACTCGACGGACTTGACGAACTTCTCCACCTCGAAGCCACCGTCGGCGCGGAGGAACTTCATCAGGTTGAGCGAGGCAAGGTTGCACGAGGAGTTGTCCAGGTGCAGGTACTCCGAGCACGGGTTCGACGCGGTGATCCGCCCGGTCTCCGGGCAGGTGTGCCAGTCGTTGATCGTGTCGTCGTACTGCAGGCCCGGGTCGGCGCACTCCCAGGCGGCCTGGGAGATGGCGCGGAACAGCTTCTTGGCGTCGACGGTCTCGATCACCGAGCCGTCCAGCCGGCCGCGCAGGTCGAAGCCGCCGCCGTTCTCCACCGCCGCCATGAACTCGTCGGAGACCCGGACCGAGTTGTTGGCGTTCTGGTACTGCACGCTGACGATGTCGGAGCCGCCGAGGTCCATGTCGAACCCGGCGTCGCGCAGCGCGCGGATCTTGTCCTCCTCGCGCGCCTTCGTGACCACGAACTCCTGGATGTCCGGGTGGTCCACGTCGAGGATGACCATCTTGGCCGCCCGCCGGGTCGCGCCGCCGGACTTGATGGTGCCGGCCGAGGCGTCCGCGCCGCGCATGAAGCTGACCGGGCCGGAGGCGTTGCCGCCGGAGGAGAGCAGCTCACGGGACGAGCGGATCCGCGACAGGTTGACCCCGGAGCCGGAGCCGCCCTTGAAGATCAGCCCCTCCTCCTTGTACCAGTCGAGGATCGAGTCCATCGAGTCGTCGACGGACAGGATGAAGCAGGCGCTGACCTGCTGCGGCGACGGCGTACCGACGTTGAACCAGACCGGCGAGTTGAAGCTGAACACCTGGTTCAGCAGCATCCAGGTCAGCTCGTGCGCGAAGATCTCGGCGTCGGCCGGGCTGGCGAAGTAGCCGTACTCCTCACCCGCGGTGCGGTAGGTGCTGACCACCCGGTCGATCAACTGCTTGAGCGACCACTCCCGCTCCGGGGTCCCCACCGCGCCCCGGAAGTACTTGGTGGTCACGATGTTCGCCGCGTTGACGCTCCACGACTCCGGGAACTCCACCCCGCGCTGCTCGAAGTTGATCGAGCCGTCCCGCCAGTTCGTCATCACGACGTCGCGGCGCTCCCAGGTGACCTCGTCGTACGGGTGGACCCCCTCGGTCGTCCACACCCGCTCGATCTTCACCCCGGCGCTCGCGCTGGCCTTGCTCCGTGACCTGCTTGTCGTCACACCATCCCCCGACATCTCATCCGCCCCCTCGTCCACGCGGCCACCCGCCGCGCTTCCACCTGTCAGCAACACAAACCTCAGTTGGTACGGCCGGCGGTCCCCGCCGCCCCGGCCTGGGCCGCGCCCTCCCGGGCGCGGGCCGCGGCCCGCAATGTCTCGATCTCCTGCTCGAAGTCGGCGAGCGAGTCGAAGGACCGGTAGACGCTGGCGAACCGCAGGTACGCCACCTCGTCCAGGTCCCGCAGAGGGCCCAGGATGGCCAGCCCCACGTCATGGCTGGGGATCTCGGCGGCACCCTTGGCCCGCACGGTCTCCTCGACCTTCTGGGCCAGCAGCGCGATCGAGTCCTCGTCGACGGGCCGGCCCTGGCACGCCTTGAGCACCCCGCCGATGATCTTCGTACGGCTGAACGGCTCGGTCACCCCGCTGCGCTTGACGACCGCGAGGACCGCCTCCTCGACGGTGGTGAACCGCTTGCCGCACTCCGGGCAGGACCGTCGCCGCCGGATGAGCTGACCGTCGTCGGCCTCCCGCGAGTCGACCACCCGGGAGTCGGCGTACCGGCAGTACGGACACCGCATCGCCTACCTCCTAATCATGATCAACCACGGTTGCGCCGGGCACTCCCGGGCACGGCTCGCCACGACGGTGCCGTCCGGAGACGGCGCCCGCCGTGGTCGACGTTACGAGAGTGCGGTCGGTAGTCGGACCCAACCTGTAGGCAACTTACGCCCGTGTCACTACTACATCTAGGGGTTGACCGTATGTCGCTGGCGAACCCGGGTCAAGTTGGCTGGCGTGTCCGGCGCGTCACGGACCATCCGGTCATCCACCCCAGCGCTCCACCGGAAGACCCAACGCCGGACCCCCGCCGCGGTTACCGGCCAACGGGCCGCAGTAGCCCGCAAAACGGCCGAGGATCGAACACCCGTGCTATCCGACGTACCATTTATCAGAACATCCGTACGACAGGAGTGGTTTTTCACCCCGACACGCCGGTGAGAGGTCGTACAGATGTTTGAAAATGACCGATCTCACCTATACGGTCAGGAACAGCCGGGTGCGATGGATCTTCGCCACACGCGGCGACGCACCACCCTCAGCACCGTCGTGGCACCACCGCACGCACCACGAGCCGACGAGGCACCCAGCGCCGACCAGGGAGGACGGACGTGACCGAGGACCGGGCCAGCCGGCCGAAGAGCCCGCAGCAGATCACCGAGGCGGGCCCGCCGGCCACCCGACGCCGCAGCGCCGCGCGCAGCCGGACGGGCCAGCCCGTCGTGCGCCCGGTCACCCCGGTGGTCAGCACCTTCCCCGACCCGGCGACGGTCGACCTGACCGCACGCCAGCGCCGCATCCTGGAGTTCATCCGCAGCTGGGTGGAGCGCCACGGCTACCCGCCGAGCGTCCGGGAGATCGGCGAGGCGGTCGGCCTCGTGTCGCCGTCCAGCGTCGCCTACCAGCTCAAGGAGCTGGAAAAGAAGGGCTTCCTGCGCCGCGACCCCAACCGGCCGCGCGCGGTGGACGTCCGGGCCCCGAGCGAGGCCATCGACGACGAGCTGTCCCGCGCGCAGCGGCCGACCCCGGCATACGTGCCGATGCTCGGCCGGATCGCCGCCGGTGGGCCGATCCTCGCCGAGCAGGCGGTGGAGGACATCTTCCCCCTCCCCCGCGAGCTGGTGGGCGAGGGCGAGGTCTTCATGCTCCAGGTCAAGGGCGACTCGATGCTCGACGCCGCGATCTGTGACGGCGACTGGGTGGTCGTCCGGCAGCAGCCCACCGCCGACTCGGGCGAGATCGTGGCCGCCATGCTCGATGGCGAGGCGACCGTCAAGACCTACCGGCGGCGCGACGGGCACGTCTGGCTGATGCCGCAGAACCCAGCCTTCGACCCGATCCCCGGTGACGACGCCACCATCATGGGCCGGGTCGTGGCGGTGCTGCGCCGGATCTGACCGGTCCGCGGGTGAGTGCCCACGGCACTCACCCGCGCCACCCAGGGCGGTGCAGTCGTTCAGGGTGCGTCAGGGCACGTGGCCGGGACGCGTCAGTAGCGGTCGCCCCGGTGGCCGCGACCGCCCCCGGGATACTGCCCGTACGGGTCCACGGGCGCGTCCTCTTCACGCCGACGACCGGGCCGCTGGCCCCGGTAGTCCGGCTCCGGCCCACCACGCCGTGGCGGCTCCGCCCGACCGCCGCCGGGCTGGCCACCACCACCGGGCTGGCCACCGCCACCGGGCTGGCCACCGCCGCCGTACGCGCCTCCGCCGGGACGGCCACCGCCCGGAGGACGACCGCCGCCACCCGCCGGCCGACCACCGCCGCCCGCCGGGGGACGACCCCCGCCGTAGACGCCGGGCGCGCCGCCCGCCGGGGCAGGGCCGTAGCCACCGTCGGCGGCCGCGGGACGGCCACCGCCGTACACCCCGCCGCCCGCCGGGGCGGGACCACCACGACCCGCGCCGCCGCCGTACGTCCCGCCGCCGGCGCCGTAGACCGCCCCACCGGCCGGCGCGCCACCACCGTAGACGCCACCCGCACGGTCACCGGCCGGGAAGCCGTCGTCGGCACGGGCGCCGGGCGGGCCCAGAGGCTCGCCGTCCGGATCCGACCGGCCGGAGCCATCGGCGGTCGGCGGGCGGCGGCGGGCCCGGAGGATGCCGACGATGCCCGCACCAACCAGCAGCAGGCCGATCAGCCCGACCGCGCCGACCAGGTACGTGATGTCGTCGAAGCTCATCCCGTCGATCCAGGACTTGGAGGCGGCCGACTTGGACTCACCGGCATCCGCCGCCAGCGGTTGCGCCGTCGAGGTGGACGGCGTGTAGCTGAGGATGTCGACCGTCTCCTCCTCGGTGAACTGCTGGCCGTCGGAGACGGTGAGGAAGGTCTTGCCGTCCGTGGTGTAGCTGATGGCCTCACCGAACGGGTCCGTGAGCGGCGTCACCCGGGGCTTGCCAGTGGTGAGCGCGCCGACGATGTCGCCGCCGGTCACGTCGAACTCGAAGGCGTCCGCGTAGGTGCGCAGGACCACCCGGGTGCCGTCCGGCGACCGCGCCGCGCCGGTGATCGCGACCCGGCCGAACGTGTTGAGCGGGTTCTCGGTCTCTGTCCTGGGCAGCGCGATGTCGCCGACCTTGCGCATCGGCACCGGGTCGGTGTCGCCGTTCCTCAGCGCCGCCGTGGGGGTGTAGATCTCGGCCTTCCCGCTGGTCACCTTGGTGATGATCAGCGGTTTGCCATCGTTGCCGATGAGCAGCGCCTCGGCGTCGTGGGGCTTGCCCTCGGGGTAGGAGAGACGGTGCAGCACCGGCTCCTTGCCGCCGGTGACCGGCATCGACCAGAGCGCGACCCGCTTACGGCGCTCCTTGGCGAAGACGTTGTCGCCGGTGTCCGCGATCCAGAGGGTCGCGCCGTTCGGTGAGAGAGCGAGGTCCTCGGTGTCGAACGGGCCATCCCCCGAGTAGCGGACCGGGTCCTTCGAGATTTTGCACTTGCTGTCCAGGAAGAAGACCCGCTTGCGTGCCGAGACCTCGGTGCCGTCGTTGATGACGATGTAGCCGCTCTTGGTCACCACCAGCCCGGACAGCTCGCGCAGCCGCTCGTCGGCGATCGTGCACCGCTTCTTACCGGGAGTGACGGCGGGCGCTTCGAGAGATGCGGGGGCGGGAGCGGCGACAGCCACTCCGGCGAGCGCCACGGTTGCCCAGAACAGGCCGAGGGCAACCGTGACCGAGGAAACAACGCGGCGCATTCGGTCAGTGTCGCATGCCGCGCGTTTCCGGGGGATGACGCCGGGGCCGCTCAGCGCCGGCTGCCGGCCGTCTGCCCCTGTCGCTCGACGTCGAACGGCGCCAACTCGGCGGCGAGCGCCTCGCCGACCCGCACGTGCAGCAGGGTGCCTTCCGGCAGGTGCGACGTGCTGAGCACATCGCCAGTACGGTGCACCCGTGCCACCAGGTCACCCCGGTCGTACGGCAGGACGGCCCGGACCTCCACGGCCGGTCGGGGAAGCCGCTCCTCGATCGCCTCGCGCAGCCCGTCGACGCCCCGCCCGGTGTGCGCGGACACGAAGATCGCGTCCGGCCAGAGCCGCTTGAGCCGCAGCAGCGTGTCCTCGTCGGCCGTGTCGGTCTTGTTGACCACCAGCAGCTCGGGGAGCCGGTCGGCGCCCACCTCGGCGAGCACCTCGTGGACCGCCCGTACCTGCTCCTCCGGGTCCGGGTGGGCACCGTCGACGACGTGCACCACCAGATCCGCCTCGGCGACCTCCTCCAGCGTCGAGCGGAACGCCTCGACGATCTGGTGCGGCAGGTGCCGGACGAAGCCGACCGTGTCCGAGAGGGTGTAGAGGCGCCCGTCGGCGGCGGTGGCCTTACGGGTGGTCGGGTCCAACGTCGCGAAGAGCGCGTTCTCCACCAGCACACCCGCGCCGGTCAGCCGGTTGAGCAGGCTGGACTTGCCGGCGTTGGTGTAGCCGGCGATGGCCACCGCGGGGACGGCGTTACGGGTACGCCGTGCGCGCTTGGTCACGCGTACCGTCTTCATGCTCTTGATCTCGCGGCGCAGCCGGGAGATGCGGTGCCGGATGCGCCGCCGGTCGGTCTCCAGCTTGGTCTCACCGGGGCCACGCACACCCACGCCGCCGCCGGCGCCGCCGCCGCGACCGCTACCACCGGTCTGCCGCGAGAGCGTCTCGCCCCAACCGCGCAGCCGCGGCAGGAGGTATTCCAGCTGGGCCAGCTCGACCTGGGCCTTACCCTCCTTGCTCTTGGCGTGCTGGGCGAAGATGTCGAGGATCAGCGCCGTCCGGTCGACCACCTTGACCTTAGTGCGCTGCTCCAGGTTGCGCAGCTGGGACGGGGACAGCTCACCGTCACAGATCACCGTGTCGGCGCCCGTGGAGAGCACCACAGCGCTGAGGTCGTCGACCTTGCCGCGGCCGATGTAGGTGGCCGGGTCGGGTCGCGTACGGCGCTGGATCAGCCCCTCGAGCACCTGCGAGCCGGCGGTCTCGGCGAGCGCGGCCAGCTCGGTCAGCGAGTTCTCCGCATCGGTCACCGTGCCCTCGGTCCAGACCCCCACCAGGACGACCCGTTCCAGCCGCAGCTGCCGGTATTCCACCTCGGTGACGTCGGTGAGCTCGGTGGAGAGGCCCGGTACGCGTCGTAGCGACTGCCGCTCCGACAGCTCCATCTCGCCGGTGGTGACGTCGTCGAGCTCGTCCTCGACGGGGACAAAGCTCTCCTGGTCTCGCAAGCGGTTCTCCTGTCCGTTTTGATAAGTAGAACGTAATCCTGACATGTCGCAACGCCGAGCGCACCTGCTATATGCCCGTGCTGAAGGTCGCCAAAAGCGGGGGCGAATGCCGGTCGACCTCGACAACCCGGTAGAAATGCTGGGCGGCGGCCGAGCGGCCGCACAGCTGTGACGGAGGGACCCCGTGGCCATCACCCGACTGCCGAGCGCCGGATTCTCGATCACCATCCGGATCGCCGTGACCGCGGACGCCTCCTCGATCGGCCGGCTCACCACCTCGGTCGGCGAGGCGGGGGCGATCGTCACGGCGCTGGACGTGGTGGACTCCGACCCGACCCACGTGATCGTCGACCTGACCTGCGACACCGCCGACGCCGGCCATGCCGACCAGGTGGTGGACGCGCTGACCGCGCTGGACGGCGTGGACGTGCGCAAGGTGTCGGACCGGACGTTCCTGCTGCACCTCGGCGGCAAGATCGAGGTGACCTCGAAGGTCGCGCTGCGCAACCGCGACGAGCTGTCCCGGGCGTACACCCCCGGGGTGGCCCGGGTCTGCATGGCGATCGCCGAGAACCCGGCGGACGCCCGCCGGCTGACCATCAAGCGCAACACCGTCGCGGTGGTCAGCGACGGCTCTGCGGTGCTCGGCCTGGGCAACCTGGGCCCGGCCGCGTCGCTGCCGGTGATGGAGGGCAAGGCGGCGCTGTTCAAGCGCTTCGGCGGGGTGGACGCCTGGCCGGTGGTCCTGGACACCCAGGACACCGACGAGATCGTGGCCATCGTCAAGGCGATCGCGCCGGCGTACGGCGGGATCAACCTGGAGGACATCGCCGCGCCGCGCTGCTTCGAGATCGAGGCCCGACTGCGTGAGCTGCTGGACATCCCGGTCTTCCACGACGATCAGCACGGCACCGCGATCTGCGTGCTGGCCGCGCTGACCAACGCGCTGCGGGTCGTGGGCAAGCAGCTCGCGGACGTGCGGGTGGTGGTCTCCGGCGCCGGCGCGGCCGGCACGGCGATCATGAAGCTGCTGCTGCGCCAGGGCGTCGGCGACATCATCGCGTACGACCGGGAGGGCGCCCTGCACCGTGGGCTGACCGGGCTCAACTCGGCGTGGCAGTGGCTGGCGGACAACACCAACAAGGAGAACTACTCCGGCGACCTGCCGGGTGCGATCCGGGGCGCGGACGTCTTCATCGGGGTCAGCGCGCCGAACCTGCTCACCGGCGACGACATCGCCCAGATGGCCAAGGACTCGATCGTCTTCGCGCTGGCCAACCCGGACCCGGAGGTCGACCCGCGGGAGGCACGCAAGCACGCCGCCGTGGTGGCCACCGGCCGCTCGGACCAGCCGAACCAGATCAACAACGTGCTCGCCTTCCCCGGGGTGTTCCGCGGCATGCTGGACGCGCACGCCGAGGAGTTCACCGAGGAGATGGCGCTCGCCGCCGCCCAGGCCATCGCCGACGTGGTCGGCGAAGACAAGATCAACCCGACGGTGATCGTGCCCAGCGTCTTCGACTCCCGGGTCGCCCCGGCGGTCGCCGCCGCGGTCCGCGCCGCCGCCCACAACCCCAGCCCGCTGCCGGCCGCCGACCCGGGCCCCGCCGACCTCCCCGAGATCGCCGCCAACGCCAGCGCCACCCCCTGACGGACTGATCGACGCGGAGCCGGCCCGGCACACGCCGGTATCGACGTGAGCGGGGGAGACGACCGGTTGGTGGTCGTCTCCCCCGCTTTGCTCTGCTTCAACCACCGCAACGGTCGGTGTCCGATTATCGGACATCAACCGTTGCGTGGGGTGAAGCAGAGCAAAGGCCTCGCGGTGACCGACCGCGGTCGAGCGCGGCACACGAGCGAGTAGCAGACACGGCACACGGGCGACCAGCAGACGCGGCACACGGGCGGCAGAGGACCGGACGGGCCAGCGCCGCCGGATGTCAGGCCGAGGCGGGCAGCGCGGCGAGGTCGACCTCGCCGGTGGCCACCAGGAGGGCGGGGCCGGACAGCCAGCAGGAGTCCTCGGTGACGGTCACCGTGACCCGGCCGCCGGGAACGTCGACGGCGACGCTGCCGGTGTCCCGGGCCGCGTCGCGCAGGGCCACCGCGGCCACCGCGCAGGCGCCCGTGCCGCAGGAGAGGGTCTCCGCGCTGCCGCGCTCGTACACCCGCATCAGGGTGTGCTCGTCGGTGCCGTCGACCGGCTCGCCCGGCACGATGAACTCCACGTTCACCCCGCTCGGGAAGAGCGCCGGGTCGAATCCGGGCGCGGTGGCGAGATTCAGCGCGGACAGCTCCAGACCGGCCGGCAGGACGCAGACCAGGTGGGGGTTGCCGACGTCCACGGCGGTGCCGGGCAGGGTCAGCCCGCCGAGCGTGGCGGTCGAGTCGGCGTGCAGCCGGGGGCGGCGCATCTCGACGGCGATGACGTCTCCCTCGACCCGCGCGCGCACGACGCCGGCCCTCGTGGCCACCGGCAGCGCCACACCGGCCGGCGTGGCCAGCCCGGTGTCGACCAGGTAGCGGACGAAGACCCGGGCGCCGTTGCCGCACATCTCGGCCAACGAGCCGTCGGAGTTCCAGTAGTCCATGAACCACTCGGCCTCACCGGCCTGCCCGGCACCCTCCGGATGCTTGGCCGCGCGGACCACTCGCAGCACCCCGTCCGCGCCGATGCCCCGCCGCCGGTCGCAGAGCGCCGAGACCAGCTCCGGGGTCAGATCGAGCTGACCGTCCGGGTCGGGGAGAACGACGAAGTCGTTGCCGGTGCCATGGCCCTTGGTGAACTCCACGCCCCCATCATCGCGCAGGAGCGGGCACCAGGCGCAGGGCGGCCTCGATCACGTCCGGCGCGGCCGAATCCAGCCAGTGGACCCGCGGGTCGCGCCGGAACCAGGACCGCTGCCGGCGGACGAACCGCCGGGTGGCCCGGACCGTCTCGTCGTGCGCCTGCGTCTCGGTCAACTCACCGGCGAAGAACCGCAGCACCTGCTGGTAGCCGAGCGCCCGGCTGGCCGTCCGCCCCTCGGGCAACCCCCGCCCGACCAGCTCGCGGGTCTCGGCCAGCAGGCCGTCGGCCCACATCCGGTCGACCCGCAGCGCGATCCGCTCGTCCAGCAGCCCGGTGTCCAGGTCGACTCCGAGCTGCAGCGACGGGTAGTACGGCGCCGGCGCCGGCAACGACGCCGTGAACGGGGCACCGGTGAGCTCGATCACCTCCAGGGCCCGGACGATCCGCCGGCCGTTGCCGGGCAGGATGCCCTCGGCGGCGGCCGGGTCGGCCGCGCGCAGCCGCGCGTGCAGCGGTGCCGGGCCGACCTCGGCCAGCTCCCGTTCCAGCCGCTCGCGCAGCTCCGGGTCGGTGCCGGGGAAGTCGAAGCGCTCCAGGACCGCCCGCACGTACAGCCCTGAGCCGCCGACCAGCAGCGGCACCCGCCCCCGGGACAGGATGTCGTCCACCGCCGCGCGGGCCAGACGCTGGTATTCCGCGACGCTGGCCGGCTCGGTGACCTCCCAGATGTCCAGCAGGTGGTGCGGCACCCCGTCCCGCTCGGCGGGGGTCAGCTTGGCGGTGCCGATGTCCATGCCATGGTAGAGCTGCATCGAGTCGGCGTTGACCACCTCCCCGTCCAGGGCGTGCGCCAACGCGATGCTCAACGCCGATTTGCCCGCCGCGGTCGGGCCGACCACCGCGACGACGGTGCCGACCGGACGGCCCCCGTCGCCACTCACGCCGGCACCCAGGACGCCACGAAGTAGGCGACGCCGTACGGGGCCGAGTCGTGCAGCAGCTCGCCGCGCCACCCGCCGCCGGTCGACCGGGCCACGCCGGCGAGCACCTGCCAGGGCGCCCGGCCGGCGGCCTTCAGCTCCGCGGACACAACCGGGTCGAGATCGAGCAGGACATCCACGTCCGCCTCGGCCAGGGCGGTCGCCACCCGCTGGTCGTACGCGTTGGCGCGCGGGTCGTCGTACCCCGGGGACTTCTCCCCCCGACAGGCCGACCCGTCCCCGAGCACCAGCAGCGCCACCCGGGCACCCACGGCGCCGACCTCGTCGGCGAGCGCGGCCAGCTCGGCGGGGGCGGCGTCGGCGGCCACCTGCACGGCGGTCACCGGCAGCCGCACGCCGTGCCGGGCCAGCAGCCACGCACCGAGGGTCAGGCTCAGCGGCAGCACCGCGCCCCGGTCCGGCTGGCCGGGGGTGAGCGGCACGTCCAGGTCGACGCCCCAGGGCTGCAGGGAGCCGGTGGCCGGAGGCGGGACCGGGCCGGTCACCGGGCCAGCGCCGAGCAGCACCACGGTGGACGGGTCGGCGGCCAACAGCCCGCGTACGGCGGTGTCGCAGGCCGCCCGCAAATCGTCCAACTCGGGCGCGGCGGCGCCCGCCACCTCAGGCACGAGCAGGGGCGGATGCGGGCAGACGGCGGCGGCGACCAGTGGCACCCGTTTACCGTAGCGGGAATCCCCGGTGCGTCTCCGCGCTGATCCGGTCAATCGGGCCCTAGGACACCGTATGGTCACGGTCGGCGATAGGCGCTCGACGCGGACCGGGTCGGACCTGTGACAATGCCGGAAGCAACTTGGCTGCGCCGTGGCGGCGACGGGGGACGGTTCCCTCGACGCCGGGAGAACGAGGATGGGCACATGAGCGACTGGACTGCCTTCGGACGGGTGGACGCGGACGGCACCGTGTACGTCAAGACCACCGAGGGAGAGCGGGTGGTCGGATCCTGGCAGGCGGGAGCACCGGAGGAGGGCCTCGCGCACTTCGCACGGCGCTTCGCCGATCTGGTGACCGAGGTGGACCTGACCGAAGCGCGGCTCAACTCGGGGGCGGCGGACGCCGGTCACTCGCTGAGCACGATTCGGCGGATCCGCGCCTCGCTGCCCGAGGCCCACGTGGTCGGCGACATCGACGCGCTGGCCGCGCGGCTGGACAAGTTGGCCACCCTCGCCGAGGAGAAGGCCGGCGAGGCGCGTGCCGCCCGGGACGCCGCTCGCGGCGAGGCCCTGGCCCGCAAGACCGCGCTGGTCGAGGAGGCCGAGAAGCTCGCCGCCGAGTCAACCGGCTGGAAGACCGCCGGCGACCGGCTCAAGGAGATCCTCGACGAGTGGAAGACCATCCGCGGAGTCGACAAGAAGGCCGATGGTGAGCTGTGGAAGCGGTTCGCCGCCGCCCGGGACGGCTTCACCCGGCGCCGGGGCGCCCACTTCGCCTCCCTGGACGCGCAGCGCAAGCAGGCGCAGACCGCCAAGGAGGAGCTGGTCGCCGAGGCGGAGACGCTCAAGGACTCCACCGACTGGGCGGCCACCGCCAACCAGCTCAAGGAGCTGATGACCCAGTGGAAGGCCGCGCCGCGCGCCTCCAAGGAGGCCGAGCAGAAGCTCTGGGAACGGTTCCGGGCCGCGCAGGACGCCTTCTTCAGCCGGCGCAGCGAGGTCTTCTCCGCCCGCGACAACGAGCAGCGCGCCAACCTGGAGCGCAAGCAGGCTCTGCTGGCCGAGGCCGAGGCACTGGACATCGACGCCGACCCGAAGGGCGCCCAGGCCAAGCTGCGGGACATCCAGGCCCAGTGGCACGAGGCCGGCCGGGTGCCCCGGGAGGCCGCCGCCGGGCTGGAGCGCCGGCTGCGCGTCATCGACGACAAGGTCCGCGAGGTGATGGATTCGGCTTGGCGCCGGACCACCAAGGAGGACAACCCGCTGCTCGCCCAGATGCGGTCGCAGGTGGCGGAGGCCGAGGACCGGCTGGCCCGGGCGCAGAGCGCCGGGGACGCTCGCCGGATCAAGGAGGCCGAGCAGGCCCTCGCCGCCAAGCGGCAGTTCCTCCAGCTCGCCGAGCAGGCCGGCTGACCTGAGCTGAGCCTTCCGAGGCCCCGGTCCCGCACGGGACCGGGGCTCCGGCGTATCCGCACCCCGCACGCCGCCCCAAGGTCGCACTGGATCCTGGTTGTAGTGGCATCCACCCCAGGGTGAGACCACTACCTCCAGGATCGAGCACGATCATGCGGGGTGGGGGCGGGCAGCCGGGGCCTTGTTGACGCATCGAGCTGAGCTGATGAGAATGGGCGCCGGAGCCAGGTTGGGCCACCGGCGACGAGGGCGACGACGGCGGGACACCGCCGTCGGGGGTCGTCGGTGAGCCTCCGCGAGTGTCCCCGTCCGCGTGACCTCGGCCGTCGCGCACCTTCCGCGTACCCCCAAAGGGACCGTGGCGTGCGGACGGCCGCCCGCCCGCGCCGCCCACGGCGGGCGCCGGGCCTCCGAAGTGGAGCTCGCATGTTCCGTCCCACCGCACTTGGCGGCGCGCTGACCGCGCTCGTCGCCGCCGCGGCCGGCGTGTTCATCGCCGCCGCCGTCAGCACCAGCCCGGCCGCCGCAGCTGGAACCGGCACCGGGTACCTGCACACCAGCGGCAACCAGATCGTGGACAGCACCGGCACCACGGTCCGGCTGACCGGCATCAACTGGTTCGGCATGGAGACCGACAACAAGACCTTCCACGGGCTCTGGTCGAGCAACCCGTGGCGGGGGCAGCTCGACACGATGGCCCGGCTCGGCTACAACACGCTGCGCGTGCCGTACTCGAACGACGCGCTGAAGCCGGGCGCGACCGCCAGCGGGATCAACGACTTCGTCAACCCGGACCTGGTCGGGCTCTCCCCGTTGCAGATCCTGGACAAGGTGATCGAGTACGCCGGGAGCAAGGGGATGCGGGTCATCCTGGACCGGCACCGGCCGACGTCGGCGGGGCAGTCGCCGCTCTGGTACACCTCGACCGTCTCCGAGGCGACCTGGATCAACGACTGGAAGATGCTCGCCCAGCGGTACGCGGGCAACCCCACGGTGATCGGCGCGGACCTGCACAACGAGCCGCACGCCGAGGGCACCAACCCGGCGGCCACCGGCGCCTGCTGGGGCTGTGGCGACCCGGCCCGGGACTGGCGGCTCGCCGCCGAGCGGGCCGGCAACGCGATCCTCGGCGTCCAGCCCAACTGGTTGATCTTCGTAGAGGGGGTGAGCTGCCCGAGTGGCGGCCTCTCCAACGTCTGGGACAACGACCCGAGCAACGACGAGGACTGCGGCTGGTGGGGTGGCAACCTGTCCAAGGCCGGCCAGTTCCCGGTACGGCTGGACGTGGCCAATCGACTCGTCTACTCACCGCACGAGTACGCCACGTCGGTCTACCGGCAGAGCTGGTTCGACGCGCCGGACTATCCGGCGAACATGACAGCCATCTGGGACCGGTACTGGGGTTACCTCCACAAGCAGAACATCGCGCCGATCATGATGGGCGAGTTCGGCAGCACGCTGGCCGACCCGAAGGACCGGGTGTGGCTGGAGAAGCTGATGGCCTACACCGGCACCGGGGTCACCGGGATGTCCTTCACCTACTGGTCGTGGAACCCCAACTCCGGCGACACCGGCGGCATCGCGCTGGACGACTGGACCAGCATCAACACCACGAAGCAGGCGATCCTCCAGCCGTACCTGATCGCGCCGTCCGGCGGCACCGGCCCGACGCCGCCCACCGGCGGGCCGAGCAACCCGCCGACCGGCGCCTGCTCGGCCACCTACCGGCAGGTCAATGCCTGGCAGGGCGGCTTCCAGGGCGAGTTGACCGTGCGGAACACCGGGTCAGCCGCGGTGAACCCGTGGTCGGTGACCTGGAGCTGGCCGTCCGGGGTGACGCTGGGGAGTGGCTGGAACGCCACCGTCACGCAGTCCGGTACGACGGTCACCGCCGCGGCCCCGAGCCACGCTCCGTCCCTGGCGACGGGCGGGTCGGTCACCGTGGGCTTCACCGCCAACGGCACCGCCAGCGCCCCGGGCACGGTGAAGCTCAACGGCACCGGCTGCTGAGCTGCCGGGACTGCCGGATCGCGATCTGAGCGGCCCACAGTGAAAGGAAGGGCCCCTTGTTATCGCCGGGCGATAACAAGGGGCCCTTCCTTTCACTCAGTGGGCGGCGCAGCCGCTGGTGGGCGCCGCCGCGACCGCCGGGGCGCCGATCGTGGGCAGGCCGAGCAACACCCCGGGGGTACGCGGGGAGCGGCCCGCCTCGGCGGCGTCGCCGGCCCGGGTCCGCCGGTGCGCCAGCGGCGCGCCGTCGGCGTTGAGGTGATGCGGGGCGGCGTACGTCACCGCGGTGTGCACGATGTCCCCGGGCCGGATCTGATCGGCCAGCGACACACCATCGGACGCCGTGGTCGCGAAGTGCACCAGCCGACCGTCGCGGGCTCGGCCGGACATCCGGCCGGTCCGCTCGTCCTTGCGACCCTCGCCGACCGCGACCAGCACCTCGACGGTCTCCCCCACCAGGCGCTTGTTCTCCGCCCAGGTGATCTCCTCCACGGTGGCGACCAGCCGCTCGTAGCGCTCCTGCACGACCTGCTTCGGCAGCTGATCGTCCATCGTCGCCGCCGGGGTGCCGGGGCGCTTCGAGTACTGGAAGGTGAAGGCCGAGGAGAACCGGGCCTCGCGAACCACGTCCAGCGTCCGCTGGAAGTCGGCCTCGGTCTCGCCGGGGAAGCCCACGATGATGTCGGTGGTGATCGCCGCGTCCGGCATCGCCGCCCGGACCTTCTCGATGATCCCCAGGTAGCGGTCGGACCGGTAGGACCGGCGCATCGCCCGGAGTACGTCGTCGGAGCCGGACTGCAACGGCATGTGCAGCGAGTGGCAGACGTTAGGCGTCTCGGCCATCGCGGCGATCACGTCGTCGGTGAAGTCCTTCGGGTGCGGGCTGGTGAACCGGACCCGCTCCAGCCCGTCGATGTCGCCGCAGGCGCGCAGCAGCTTGCCGAACGCGTACCGGTCGCCGAACTCGACACCGTAGGAGTTGACGTTCTGCCCGAGCAGGGTCACCTCCAGTACGCCCTCGTCGACCAGGGCGCGCACCTCGGAGAGGATGTCGCCGGGGCGGCGGTCCTTCTCCTTGCCCCGCAGGGCGGGCACGATGCAGAACGTGCAGGTGTTGTTGCAGCCCACCGAGATCGAGACCCAGCCGGCGTACGTGGATTCGCGCCGGGTCGGCAGCGTGGACGGGAAGACGTCCAGCGACTCCAGGATCTCCACCTCGGCGGCGGCGTTGTGCCGGGCCCGCTCCAGCAGCACCGGCAGCGCACCGATGTTGTGCGTGCCGAAGACCACGTCCACCCAGGGCGCCTTGCGGACGATCTCGCCACGGTCCTTCTGGGCCAGGCAGCCGCCGACCGCGATCTGCATCCCGGGGTGCTTGTCCTTCACCGGGCGCAGACGACCGAGGTTGCCGTAGAGCCGGTTGTCGGCGTTCTCCCGCACCGCACAGGTGTTGAAGACGACGATGTCGGGGGTGTCGTCGGCCGGCGCCGCGCGTACGTAGCCGGCCTGTTCGAGCAGGCCGGAGATGCGCTCGGAATCGTGCACGTTCATCTGGCAGCCGTACGTCACGACGTTGTAGGTCCTAGCCACCCTCTTGGTGCCCCTTCCCCTCGGGCTACCAGGGTAGCGGCCCCGCCGGCGGGCCCAGCCGACCGGCATTGACCCGGTGACCCATGGCGGGGGCCCACGACGGGCAGTACGCTGCACAACAAGAATGTGTTCTGGGCGATTTCGGGGGCTTTGCACTCGGCGCCGCCGATGCGCGGCTCCGCACTCGGGGGAGCACATGACGACCCGCGGGAGGCAACCGTGACGCGACAACATGCGGCACAGCGCTCCGTCGCCACTCCGGACGGCCGGCACCTCGCGGTGGAGACCTCCGGTTCGCCGGACGGGCCCGCGGTCTTCCTGCTGCACGGTACGCCGGGCAGTCGCAGCGGTCCCCGCCCTCGCGGCATCGTCCTCTATCGCCTCGGCGTGCAACTCGTCTGCTACGACCGGCCCGGTTACGGCGACTCCTGCCGGCACGAGGGTCGACGGGTGGCCGACGCGGCGGCCGACGTGGCGGCCATCGCCGATGACCTCGGCATCGAGCGGTTCGCCGTGGTGGGCCGCTCCGGCGGCGGGCCGCACGCCCTGGCCTGCGCCGCGCTGCTGCCGGACCGGGTCACCCGGGCCGCCGTGCTGGTGGGGCTCGCCCCGGCCGGCGCACCCGACCTGGACTGGTACGCCGGCATGTCGGAGAACAACGTCGAGGACTACGGGCAGGCCGACGAGGACCTGGCCGAGCTCACGCTCAGTTTGCAGGTCCGCGCGGAACAGGCCCGGCGGGATCCGATGACGCTGCTGGAATTCCTCCGCCCCCAGCTGCCCGAGGCGGACATCCGGGTGGTCGACGACATCGCGATCCGCCGGCTGCTGACCGACATGTACGCCGAAGCGCTGCGGCACGGCCCCGAGGGCTGGATCGACGACGTGCTGGCGATACGACGGGGCTGGGGGTTCGACCTCGGCGCCATCCGCGCGCCGGTCCGGTTGTGGCACGGCGAGCAGGACCGGTTCTCCCCGGTGGAGCACTCCCGGTGGCTCGCCGCGCGGATCCCGCACGCCGAGGTCCAGGTGCAGGCCGGCGCCGCGCACTTCGGCGCGGTGGAGATCCTGCCGCAGACCCTGGCCTGGTTGGCCACGCCGGAACTCGCGGCCAGCCCGCAGCTGTAAGCCCGAGCCGCACCACGGCCACGGCGGCCCGGACGGCTGGACCGCCCGCCGAGCCGCACCACGGCCACGGCGGCCCGGACGGCTGGACCGCCCGCCGAGCCGCCTCCCGCCGTCGGTCAGAACGGGTGCGGGTCGATCACCCGGACGACGAACCGCCGCTCACGCAGGGTCTGCACGGTCGGATGCTCCTGGCCGAGCACCTCGGCCAACCGGTCGGCCACTGCGGTAACGGCCTCGGCGGGAGCGCCGTCGCCGGCGTGCCTCGACACCAGGGCGAGATCACCGAGGCAGCGCAGCGTGTCGGGGTGATCCGCGCCGATCACCCCGGACAGCCGGTCGGCGGTCTCCCGCAGCCGGTCCCGCGCCGGCACCCACTCTCCCTCCTCGGCGGAGCACACCGCCTGGTTCACCTCGGCCGCCAGGGTGTGCGGGTGTTCGGGGCCGAGCACCTTGCGCAGCTCGCCGACCGCACGCGTGGCCGACGCGAGGGCCGCCGACCGACGGCCGACCGCACGTTCGGCGGCGGAGATGTTGCTCAACGTCGCCAGGGTGTGCGGATGGGTGGGGCCCAGGCGCAGCTCCTCCTCGTACGCCTGGCTGACCGCGATCATCTCGGTCAGCGCCCGGACCGCGTCGCCGACGGACAGCAGGTTCGCAGCCCGGCTCGACCGGCACGCCACCGTGTCCGGATTATCCGGGCCGAAGCGCTCTTCGAGCTTCCGGTAGGCCGACTCGAACATCGGCGCGGCCTCGCCGGCCCGCCCGGCACTGCGCAGGGACACCGCCAGGTTGACCTGGGCGCCGAGGGAGAGGCCGTCGTCGGGCCCGAGCACCTCGCAGTACGCGTCGTGGACGGTGCGCAGCAGGGTGGCCGACCGCTCGTACTCGCCGGCCTCGCGCAGGTCGCTGCCGAGGCGGACAGCAGAGATCAGCGTGTAGGGGTTGGTGGGGCCGAGCACCAGCCGCCGCCGCTGGTGCACCTCGTCGTCCCATCGGCGGGCCGACCGGTAGTCGCCGACCAGCCGGTACGAGACGGCGAGGTTGTTGGCCGCGCTCAGCGTCCGGGGATGATCCTCGCCGAACACCTGGAGCCAGGAGGCGTAGGTGGACCGGTCCCGTTCCAGCGCCTCGGCGTACCGGCCGAGCGCCCGCAGGTCACCCGCGAGGCTGCCGGCGGTCATCAGACTGTGCGGGTGCAGATTGCCCAGCAGCCGGCGCTGCTCGGCCAGCACCGCCTCGTCCAGGTCGCGGGATTCGTCGAACCGACCCAGGCTGCGCAGGATGTTCGCCCGGTTGAACCGCAGGTGCAGCAGCTGTCGACCCAGCGCCGTGGCCTCGCCCTCGTCGTCCAGACCCGCCAGCCGGGCAGACCAGGTGTCGTCCACCAGCCGGCTGAACCCGTCAGCCTGCTCCAGGCCGCCGCGCTGCCACAGGTAGCGGACCCGGTCGATCAGCAGCTGACACACCGACTCGTCGGGGCAGGTCACCGCCTCGGAGACCTCCAGGTGTGGCCAGAGCATGCGCAGCCGGGGCCAGGTGGTCGGGTCGTCGACGTCGCCGCGGGGTCGGGACGCGGCGAGCACCAGGTGCGCCTGGTGCCGGGCGGTGACGATCTCGTCGTCGGTCATCCGGTCCCGAACCACCGCCTGCAGAAGCCGGTGCACCTGGACCCGACCGCCCTGGACATCCAGTTTGAGCAGCGCCAACCGGTTGATCTGCTGGATCAGTGCGCCGCGCACGAGCCGCTCCGACACCGACGGGTCGAACGGCACGAGGGCCGCCGCCATCTCGTCGCTGTAGATCAGGTCGAGGGCGATCTCCGGAGCCAGCACCGAGCAGAGCTGCAACAGCCGGTACGCGGCGGGCGCCTGATCGTGCAGCCGGTTCAACGACAGGTCCCAGGTGGCCTCCACGGAGAGCGCGCTGGGCCCGTGCCGCTCGATCTGCCGCAGGTAGTCCGCGACCGACGTGCCGGTGTCGGCGAGCCACGCGCCGGCGGCGGCCACGGCGATCGGCAGGTCGCCGAGCGCCTCAGCCACCCGATCGGCCTCCTCGGCGCTGATCGTGGGCACCCGCTGAGCGAGGTGGGCGACGCTCTCCGTCCGGTCGAAGACGTCGACCTGGATGGGGTTCGCCCGATCGCCCCAGGCGCGGTTGCGGGAGGTCAGCAGGACGTGCCCGGGCCCCTGTGGCAGGAACGGCTCGATCTGGTCGAGTTCCTCCGCGTTGTCGAGCACGACGAGCCACCGCTCGTACGGCTCGCCCCGGCCCAACACCTGGAGCACCGACCGGACGGTGTCGGGCAGGGTGGGCCCGGCGGCGATGCCGAGCCGACCGGCGAGGTCGGCCAGCGCGGTGTCGACGAACTGCGGCGGGTCCGCGACGATCCACCAGACCACGTCGTAGGCGGCCTTGAACCGGTGCACGTACTCCAGGGCGACCTGGGTCTTGCCGACGCCGCCCATGCCCTGCAGAGCGACCGGCAGCACCACCGCGCTGCCCCCGCTCTGCAACTGCCTGCGCAGTTGCGCCAGGTCGTCCTCACGGCCGGTGAACCGGGCGTTCCGGTTGGGCGCGTTGAAGATCAACGGCTCGGCGCCGGGATAGCGGGCGCCGCCGCCCGCCGGGCCGTCCGCTGCTGCGGGCACCGGCCGGCCGACCAGCCGCAACACCCGCTCCACAGCCGTCGCGGCGCTCACGTTGACCAGGTTGGTCGAGCTCTGGGCCGGGAACTCCGCCAGCGGGCGCAGATCGGCGACGTACACGGCGAGGGCCGTCGAGCCGGTGCTGGTGTCGCGCGCCGGCAGGCCACCGGACGGCGTCGCCACGTAGGCCGGCGAGACCACCGTCAGCGTGCGCGGGGCGGGCGTGCCGGCGGACCCGACGGCGGACGCGGCGTCCACCACCCGCATCCCGGCCGCGCTGAGCACCCGCTCCAGCCACTCGGCCCAGATAGCGTCCTCCGGGGCGCAGCGGAGCACGATCTGGTCGTCGATCGCCTCGGTACGCCGGCGGAAGCGGGCCTTGCCCCGTTCCCGCACCGACTCGTCCATCACCGGCAGCGCGGTCACCGCGCCGTCGGTGAGGATCCCGGTCAACGTCTCGAACGCGGCCAGCAACGACGTCGGCGAGCCGGGCGGGTCGCCGAACGTCGCCAGCGTCTCCTCGTACGCGTAGAACGGCCGGTACGGGACCTCCACCGCCGCCCAGTACCGGCGCCGCTCCGCCTCCGTCATGCCGGTTGGCAGCCCCGCGAACCGGCGCATGGCCAGCAGGCGGCCGGCCTCGGCGCGCTCCTTCTCGGCCTGGTCCACCCGCATCGGCACCGGCAGGACCCGGATGTCCCGCCGCCGGTACCGGTCCCGCACCGAGTGCGCGACCCGGGCCGCACCGTCGATGCCCTGGTCGCTGAGGGTGAAGCAGTCGACCAGGGTGTCCGGCAGGTGCAGGGTGCAGATGTCGGCGACGTCGCTCAGCCCCGTCCGGCTGTCGATCAGGGTGAAGTCGTACTGCCGCTTCATGTCCGCCCGCAGCGCCTCGAAGAACTGCGCCCCGCCCAGCCGGTTGTAGAAGTTGTCCCAGTCCAGCCCGCTGACCGAGACCGCGTAGTCGCTGTTCTGCCGGCCGGCGGAGAGGAAGTCGAGGCCGCCGCCGTCGGGAAAGTTCCAGCGCAGCGAGAACGCGTGGCGGCCGACCCGGGCGTACTGCTCCATCCACCGCTCGGGGCGGTCGTCGGCCCGGGTGGTCTCCCACTCGTAGTCGCGGATGAGGTCGATGACGCCGCTGGTGCCCTGGATCGCCTCGGCGTCGAGGAACGGGTGAAAGAAGCGGTGCAGGCCGGGTGACTCGAGGTCCCAGTCCGCGACCAGGACCCGCCGTCCGCTGGCCGCCAGGATCCAGGCCACGTTGGCCAGCGCCATCGTCCGGCCCGTTCCACCCTTGAACGAGTAGAAGGTGACGACCTGGCCTTCGCGATCGTTGCTCATGGGGTCTCTCCGTGGGGACGCGGTGTCGCCGGATCATCGGGCGGGGACGCAGGGTCGGGCAGAGTCGCCGGGCCGGGGTTGGGCGGCACGTCGCGCAGGCTGGGCACCGGCTCCGGCGGGGGGAAGGCGACGACCGGGGCGTGCTTGAGGAACTGGCGGCGGGCCTCGGTCACCAGCGCCGGCATCAGGTCGACGAACTCCCGCATGGTGCACGCCCGCTTCACCTGGGGCAGGCCGGCGTCGTGCAGCAGCTCGGTCACCTCGGTGGCCCATCGGGCGGTGTCCTGCGCATCGTCGTCGTCGGTGACCACCAGCGGGACGACCCACTCCCGCAGGCCGTGCAGCAGGCCTTCGACGGTGCCGAGCGCATCCGGTGCCGTCACGATCCACGGGTCGACCAGCAGCACGGCCGGTCTGCGATCGAGCAGCCCGGCGGCCTGCGCGAAGTCCGCGGTACGCGCCGACAGCCCGAGCCGCTCAGCCGTGCTGGCCGCGTATTCGGCGGCGGGTAGTTCCTGACGGCTGCCGTACGGCCGCCAGAGCCGGCCGCTGGCCGCGTAGCCGGCGGGATCACGGTCGACCGGCAGGCGGTCCCGGGTGGGTGCGAGGACGGCGACGACGAAGTCCGGGTCGGCCGGTGCCGGGCGGGTGACCTCGTCCAGGCCGGGTGCCCGGGACGGGCCGAGCGGCCGCCGCTCGGCGGTGTGCACGATCCGGCCGGCCAACCGGCTCAGCAGGAGTTCGTACTGTGTCCGGTAGGAGGCCAGCATGCAGAGCGCGCGCAGGCCGTTCTCGGCGTACTCCGGGACGTCCCGGCCCAGGTCGAGAGCGCCGTCCAGCTCGGGATGGGTCTCCCACGGTGGGAAGGGGATCCACAGCACCGGGGTGAGGTGGCCGGCGGCGGCCCGGGCCGGCCCGGCGGCGGCCAGCCGGGCCCGGAAGGACTCCTGTTCCCCCAGCGCCCACGGGCGGCTGAAATAGCCGGGCGAGTAGAGCGGGACGAACACCTCCGCGGCACCGAGCGCCTCCGCGAGGGCCGCCTTCCAGTCGGCTCCCAACGGGATGTGCTGGTCGAAGAACCCGATCCGCATCCCGGCCACCGGCTTCGCCTGGCGGGTCACCTCGTCGGTCAGGTCGGCGAAGAACTTGCCGACCCACACGTCGGTGTCGGCCTGGGCGCCCTGCGGCGGAGCGGAGTGGGCATAGCTGAGGAAGAAGTACGTCCCCAGATCCGCCGCCTTGCGTCGGCCCGCCGGCGGGCTCATCCGGGCTCCTCGGCGAACCGGTTGCACAGCTCGTCCACGCTCGCCGGCACCCAGGGCTCCACCAGGTACGACCGGTGGATGGCCACGATCCGCTGGGCGAGCCGCCAGACCACCGCCCGGTAGGCGTTCTCCCACTGCATGGTCAGCAATCCGTAGACCCCATCCCGCTGGTAGTGCACCGCGATGTCCGGGTCCGGCATCGCGGTCGGGGAGAACCGTTGGATGTCGCGGAGCACCCGGGGCAGTGGCGTGCCGTTCGTCGGCGACCAGGTGACCGGCACGATCGCCGTCTCGTGCGCCGAGGAGGCACCGGGTCGCGGGACGATCCGCCGGCGGGCGAAGGCGTCCCACTCCCGGCCACACCAGTCGCTGCCGAGCAGCGCGCTGGACACCAGCGGAACGAAGACCTGGCAGGTGCCGGCGGCCTGGAGCAGCTCGGGGCTCCAGCGTTCCCCGCCGGCGATGGAGCTGTCCAGGAAGCCGGGATCCACTCCGGTCACCGGGCCGACCAGCTCGCTGACGTGGACCGACAGGTCCTTGTAGAAGCGGGAGATGTTCTCGGCGGGGTTGCCGGTGACCCAGTGGATCGGCGGCAGGGAATAGCTAAGAAAAAACAGCGGGGCGCGCGCGCCAGAGCGTGGGTCCACTGTGCTCACCGCAGTCCCTCCGCCCTCCCCACGCGGCCGGAACATCAGCGTAGTCCCCACGTCAACGCCGCACCGTCAAGCGGTTCGCGGCAAACCAACCGACCGCGAAGTCCACAGTGGCGCGAAGTGGCAGCAGGCGGGCGCTCGCCCGGCCGACCGTCCCGTGCCGGACGAACGGCTCGGCGTCGAGCGCCGCCCCCACCCTCGGAAAGTCGGTGTCGTCCAGGTCGAGGGCGTGGAAGTCGAGGCGGACCCGACGCCCGTCGACGAGACGGAAGCAGCGGTAATCCCGCTCCGGCGGCGGCACCGGCAGACGGTACTCGGCCAGGTGCAGCGCGCTGCACGCCTCGTAGCCGAGGCCGAGCAGCAGGATCTGCCCGTCCGCCGCGTACAGGGCGCCCACCGGTGAGCGTTCGCCCAGGTGGCAGTCGAGGTCGTGGCCGTCGGTGAGCTGCCGCGCCCGGGGACCGAGCGCGGCGAACGAGGTCTGCGGATGGTCGCTGCGCGCCGCGCCGGCGGCACACCGGACGTACTCGGCGAGCACCCCCATCCGTTGCGAGGGGGTGGTCCGGCGGTCCCAGCCCGGCAGGGCCGCCTCGTATCGCGCGAGCTGCGCCGCGTCCATGCCGGCGGTGGCCGCGAGGTACGTCCGGGAGGTGGTCGAGTTGCCGTCGGTCTGGGTGGGCACCAGCAGCGTGCCGGCCGGGCCGAGGACGTCGCGCAGCGCTCCGACGAGCGTCCCCGGGCCGTGCTCCAGCGGGCCCACCCGACGTAGGCCACAGTGCACGAGCAGGCACGCACCCGCACGGACGCCCAGCGCCCGCAGGTCCGCGGCGAGGCCGTCGCGACCCAGCGCGGGCAGGTGTCGTGGCTCATCCGGGCCCGACACGGGTCTCCTCCAGGGCGTGCCGCATCCGCCCCACGAACCGCTCCCCCGCCGGGGTGAGCGTGCGGCTGGCCAGCAGCGCGTCGGCGCCGTCCCGGGTCCACGACAGGTAACGGGCCGCGTGCGCCGGCGCGTCCCGATGCTCGGGCCGGTCGGCATCCGCCCGGGAACGCCACACCCGGGTGACCGCCAGGTGCGCGTACACCCCCTGGAGCACCCCCTCGGGCGGCCGGAGGTCCGGTCGCCAGGCCACCCGGATCCGGGTGGCCGAGCTCGGCTCGACGAGGTCGCACAGGTCGAGCACCGCGCCGAGCTTCGCGTGCTGCCACTCGTGCACGAGCAGCACCGCCAGCGCCTCCGGGTCCGCAACGGGGGTGACGGCGACCGCACCGAACGCGTCCCGGGCGGTGGCGCTCCGCAGCGGTCCCGCCGGGTCGGGGGCCAGCGGCACGACGACGCGCAGACCGGCGTCGAGCGCCGCCGCGTGAGCCGGCACGTCACGGTGCACGACACGCCAGGCGTCAGTCAGGGTACGGCCCAACGCGCGCGCCTCCGCGTCGTCCAGGCGGGAGGCGACCGGCTGGCCGTAGCAGTCCCGGTACGGGTCGCCGTCCTCGACGAGCAGGTGGTGGCCGGGCACCGGCACGCGGCGCGTGGGTCGCCAGCCGGCCGGCGGCGGCTCGCCCGGATCGAGGGACACCACCTGCTCCGCCCGCCCGCCACGGACCCGGAACCCGCCCGGGAGCACGGTCACCTCGGCGGTCTCCCCGCCACCGCTGGGCAACACCAGGCTGCCGAGCGTGGGCAGCGTGATGGCGCCGGCCCGCACCGGGACGTTCAGCGCGGTCGGGACGCCCGCGCTCAGGGCGGCGACGATGGCGAGGGCCGGTAACGGGTCAACCGCCCCGGACCGGGTCGACGGCCTGAGAAGCTGCACCAGCCACGGGCGGACGAAGGAGTGCGCCAGGACCGCCCGGACCGCGTCCGGTGCCGTGCCGTCGAGGTGTGCGAGCAACTCCCAGGCGGCGCTGGGGCCGGTCTTCTCCCGCCAGGCCACCAGCAGTGCCCGGGTGATGGAGAGCTGGGTGGCGGCGAGCAGACCGAGGGTGCGCTCCGACTCGCGCCCGGTCGCCAGTTCGTCCAGCAGTTCGTCGACGGGCGAGTCGTCGCGCTCGGGGTGGGCGGCGTGGCCCGGTGCCGGGTACGCGGCCACCGTGTCGATGAGGCGGCGCAGGTCGGCGCAGTACACCGAGGGGTTGTCGAACCCGGAGCCGGTGCGCCAACGATGGGCGTACAGCCCGCCGCCGCACCGGTCGACGACCGGGCAGGCCCGGCATGTGGCGCTGAGCCCGGCCACGCCGGCCTGCCGAACGGCGACCCCCGGGTGCCGGGCCGCCTCGTCCACCGACTGACCGAACACGTCGAATCCGGTGCCGGCCGCGCCGTGGTACGCCGTCTTCAGCGAATCCACCTGTTCCCACGTGCCGTCCGCCTCGACCACGAGCACGTCGGCCGGGGCGAGGCCGAACGCCTCGGTGCCGCCTCCACCCGGACGCAGCGCCTCGAACAGCCGGATCGACACGGGCCGCCCGTCGTCCACCCACCGCCGGTAGATGCGCCCCAGCCAGTCCGCGTACGGGGTGGCCGTGACGCCGGGGTGGTCGGGAGGGCGGTCCCAGGTGGCGTGCGGCAGCAACAGGTCGACCCGCGGCGGGTGTTCGGCCAGCAGCGCCTCGTACACCCGGTCGGGATCGTTGCGGACGTCGACGGTGCAGAGGATGCCGGCGTAGCTGGCCCGATGAGCGGGTTGACGGAGCAGGGCCAGAGCCCGCCGGACGTGGTCGTGACTGCTGCCGCCGTGGGCGAACACGCGGTGCCGGTCGTTGGCGGCGCGGTCGCCGTCGAACGACACACCGACCTTCACGTCGTGGTCGACCAGCACGCCGCACAGCTCCTCGTCGAGCAGCACGCCGTTGGTCTGCATGCGCAGGTCGAGCTGGGTCCAGGGCGTGATCGCCGCCCGCAGCTCGGCCACCACCTCGCGTAGCCCGGCCGCGCCGAGCAACAGCGGCTCGCCGCCGTGCAGCACCACGTGCACGACCGGCAGTTCGTGCTCGCGCGCGTGCTCGGCGATCCGCTTCGCGGCAGCCCGGACGGTGGCCGGTGCCATCCGGACCGGTCGGCCTCGCCAGGTCTGGTCGGCGTGCTGGTAGACGTAGCAGTGGTCGCAGCTGAGGTCACACCTGCTGTGCACCTTCAGCACGAACTGGCTGACCCGCCGGCAGGATCCGCCCGATCCGGACGAGCCGCACCGGCAGGCCATCGATCAGATGGACGAGTTGAAGGCGGCGACGGGAACGGCGCCCGAGGGCACCGACTCACCGGCAAGGACGCGCTGCCGAACCGTCGCGACCAGGTCGGCATGCTCGACGGCGATCCGTTCCAGCGGGGTGTGCAGGCTACGCGTCAGATCGTCGAGCGCTGGACGGGATGGGCGGGTGGGGGCATGGTCCACAATGAGTCTCCGGGGGCCCGGGGCGCGGGAGCGCGAGCGGCGACAATGGCTCGAAAGGCTCTGGTCCGTGACCAGGATAGACAAATATCGACTCAATGTCACCGTCGGTGCGGCCGCCGGCACCGCCGGTGGCAGCCGGGGCGTCGACAGCGACAGATGAGGAGTGTCACATGTGCCGGAGCATCAAGACCCTGCGTGAGCCGTTCACCCCGCAGGTGACCGACGCGGACATCGAGGCGGCGGCGTTGCAGTACGTCCGGAAGATCTCGGGCTTCCGGGCGCCCGCCACGCACAACGCCGCCGCGTTCGACGCCGCGGTGGCCGCCGTCACCGAGGCCACCCGCACCCTGCTCGACCAGCTCGTGGTCCGGGGAGCCGGGCCCGCCGCCGCCGACCGGACGGCCACCGCCTCCAGCTGACCGGCGCGGCACCGCGGACCGGGCCGGTCGGGCCGACCGGGGTCAGGCCGCGGCGAGGGCCGGAGCGACGGTGTCGGGCGCCCAGCGTGAGCGGTGGCACTGCGACCAACCCCGGCAGCCCGGGTCGGCCAACGTGCAGAGCCGCTGCCTGCTGAGCACCTCGCCGTCGTCGGTGTCCCGGATGTCGAAGTGCACCGGGCGGACCGTGCCGTCCGGTGTGACGAGCAGATGCCGGCCGGCGTCGAGCGTGTCGTCGCGCAGCAGGCAGTTGCGGTCCAGCAGTCGGGCCAACGCGGCGATGCTGGCGTGCTCGGGAAGCCGCTCGGGCACCCCGTAGCAGTCCACGATCGTCGCGAACTCCCCCGGCGCCTGCCAGACGTCGCAGACCACCGCGTACGCCGGCAGCCGGGCCGGGTCGGCCACCGCCAGCGGCATCACCACACGGCCGAGCGCCTCGGCCAGCGCCGGGTAGACCTCCACGGGTCGTACCCGGTCGATTCTCCAGTTCCACAGCTCGGTCATTCCGCCTCCTCGCTGCGTTCGTCCCACCGGCCTCCGGATCGGGCCTTACTGACGATGGTGGGGGGCATATGACCTCAGCCGGGGGCAAGTTACCGGTCTGTGACCATTCCGGGCAAAATTTCCCTGACCGCCAATGCTCAGAGTGGCGGGAAGGTGACAGTTTATCGGGTATGGTGCCCCGCCCACACGACCGGCGGCGCGTGTTCCGAACCGGCGACCGCGCACCGGCAGCCGGTCAGCGCAGGACGACCAGGTGCTCGCCGCGCGGCAGCAACTCGCCCACCACGGGCGCCCCCGGCAGCTCACCGGCGACCAGCAGGCCGCCGGAGGTCTGCGCGTCGGCCAGCAGCAGCGGCTCGTCCTCGCCTACGGCGCCGAAGTCGGTCCACGGGGTGACCCAGTCCAGGTTGCGCCGGCTGCCGCCGCTGACGTACCCGTCGCGCAGCGCCTCCCGCGCACCGGGCAGGTAGGGCACCCGCGCGGTGTCGATCGCCACCGTCAGCCGGCTGGCACGGGCCAGCTTCGAGGCGTGCCCGAGCAGGCCGAACCCGGTCACGTCGGTGCCACACCGGATGCCGGCGGCGACCGCCGCCCGGGCGGCGTCCCGGTTGAGCGCGCTCATCGTGGCCACCGCCTCCGGGAAGATCTCGCCGGTGGCCTTGTGCCGGGTGTTCAGCACACCCACCCCGAGTGGCTTGGTCAGCGACAGCGGCACCCCGGCGCGGCCCGCGTCGAGGGTGATCAGCTCCTCCGGCCGGACGGTGCCGGTGACCGCGAGGCCGTACTTCGGGCCGTCGTCGTCCACGCTGTGCCCGCCGGCCAGGTGGCAGCCGGCCTCCCGGGCCACGTCCTGACCGCCCCGCAGCACCTCGCGGGCCAGCTCCAGCGGCAGCACGTCGCGCGGCCAGCAGAGCAGGTTGAGCGCGACCAGCGGGACGCCGCCCATCGCGTACACGTCGGAGAGCGCGTTGGCCGCGGCGATCCGACCCCAGTCGTACGCGTCGTCGACGACCGGCGTGAAGAAGTCGGCGGTGCTCACCAGGCCGGTCCGCTCATCCAGACGGACCACCGCCGCGTCGTCACCGTGGTCCAACCCGACCAGCAGCTCCGCGGTGCCGGTGGCCGGCCCGAGACCGGCCACCATGATCTCCAGCTCGCCCGGGGGGATCTTGCAGGCGCAGCCGCCGCCGCGGGCGTACCGGGTCAGGCGTACCGGTTCAGTCATCCCCCCATGGTCTCGGTAACCCGCCGTCGACGCCACCGATGGGGCTCGCACGGTGACCGGAATCGGACTCGTCGCGACGAACCCGACCGGTGTTACCGCTCCGTGACCCGCCAGGTTGCGTTCCGCCACATCACGCCGCCTACAGTGGCCGCACCGGGGGTCAACCGACCCCTATCGGGGAGACGACAGGGACGGTGGACGACGTGACGACGGGCGAACCGCTCATCGTGCTGGACGCGGTCAACAAGTGGTTCGGGCCGCTGCACGTGCTGGACGACGTCTCGCTGTCGGTGGGCCGGGGCGAGGTGGTCGTGGTGATCGGCCCGTCCGGCTCCGGCAAGTCGACGCTGTGCCGCGCCATCAACCGACTGGAACCAATCAACTCCGGCACCATCACGTTCGACGGCCAGCCGCTGCCGGCCGAGGGCAAGCCCCTCGCCAAGCTGCGCAGTGAGGTCGGGATGGTCTTCCAGTCCTTCAACCTCTTCGCCCACAAGACCATCCTGGAGAACGTCACCCTCGGCCCGGTCAAGGTCCGCAAGGAGAAGTCGGCCGCTGCCCGCGAGCGCGGCCTGGCTCTGCTCGACCGGGTCGGCATCGCCAACCAGGCGGACAAGTTCCCAGCCCAGCTCTCCGGCGGCCAGCAGCAGCGGGTGGCCATCGCCCGGGCACTGGCCATGCAGCCCAAGGCGATGCTCTTCGACGAGCCGACCAGCGCCCTGGACCCGGAGATGGTCGGCGAGGTGCTGGACGTGATGACCTCGCTGGCCCGCGACGGCATGACGATGGTCGTGGTCACCCACGAGATGGGCTTCGCGCGGCACGCCGCGAACCGGGTCATCTTCATGGCCGACGGCCAACTGGTCGAGGACGCCCCACCGGCGGAGTTCTTCGCCAACCCGCGCAGCGAGCGCGCCCGGGACTTCCTCTCCAAGATCCTCACGCACTAGGCGTCCGTAGTGGAGCACGCCGGCCACCGGCGGGCCCCGTTGAAGAAGGAGAAGTGTATGCGTATCACGCGCGTTGCGGCAGTTGCCGCGGTCGCCGCTCTGGCGCTCGGCCTGACCGCCTGTGGCGGCGACGACGGCGGGGAAGGCACCGGCGCCGGCAGCAAGTCCTTCGCCGCCGGCAGCACCATGGAGAAGCTGAACAAGGCCCAGAAGATCAAGGTCGGCACCAAGTTCGACCAGCCGGGCTTCGGTCAGAAGGGCCTGTCGGGCAAGCCGGAGGGCTTCGACGTCGAGGTCGCGAAGATCATCGTCAAGGAGCTCGGCATCCCCGAGGACAAGATCGAGTGGGTCGAGGCCCCCTCGAAGGTCCGCGAGGACGTGATCGTCAACGGCACGGTCGACCTGGTCGCCGCGACCTACACGATCAACGACAAGCGCAAGGAGCGCATTGCCTTCGCCGGGCCGTACTACGAGGCCGGCCAGAACATCATGGTGAAGAAGGCCGACACGACGATCACCGGTCCGGACTCGTTCAAGGACGGCACCAAGAAGGTCTGCTCGGTCACCGGCTCCACCCCGGCCGAGGAGATCAAGAAGCACGTCAAGGACGTCGGCACCCAGCTGGTGCTCTTCGACACCTACGACAAGTGCCGTGACGCCCTCAAGGGCGGCCAGGTCGACGCCGTGACCACGGACAACGTGATCCTGCTCGGCTACATCGCCAAGGACGAGGCGTCCTTCAAGCTGGCCGGCTCCAACTTCACCAAGGAGCCGTACGGCATCGGCGTGAAGAAGGAGGACGCGGACTTCCGCAGCTTCATCAACGACACGCTGGACAAGGCGGTCGCCGACGGTAGCTGGAAGAAGGCCTGGGACGACACCGCCGGCAAGTTCGGCGCGGAACTGGGCTCGGCGCCCACCATCAACCGCTACTGATCTGAACCTTCGATCTGGAGGGTGGAAGGAACACCGACCCGTGAACGTACTCATCGACAAGTTCGACGTCTTTGCGGGTGGTTTCTGGCTCACCCTCCAGATCTGCATACTCGCCGCGATCGGCGCCCTCATCCTGGGTGCCATCGTGGCGGTGCTCCGCATCTCGCCGGTGCCGCCGCTACGCGCGGTGGGCACCAGCTACGTCAACGTCTTCCGCAACATGCCGTTGACCGTGGTGATGTTCTTCGCCGCGTTCGGTCTGCCGGCGCTCGGATCCAACGCGGACTTCCTCCGCATCCCGGTGATCGACTCGTTGTTCACCCGGCTCGGCACGGACCTGCCGTACTTCCGGTTCGCGCTGATCGCTCTGGTGCTGTACACGGCCGCGTTCGTCTGTGAGGCGCTGCGGTCCGGGGTCAACGCGGTGCCCGCCGGCCAGGCGGAGGCGGCGCGATCGCTGGGTCTGACCTTCGGGCAGAACCTGCGCTACGTGGTGCTGCCGCAGTCCTGGCAGGCCTCGGTGGTGCCGCTCGGCTCGGTGATCATCGCGATGATCAAGAACTCGGCGCTGGCCGGCTTCTTCGGGGTGGTCGGCGACCTGTCGGCCACGGCCGACCAGCTCACCGGGGCCGAGGGCTACGCCTTCGTCCCGGTCGCCATTGGCATCTCGATCGGTTACCTGATCATGACCGTGCCGCTCGGCACCCTGCTGGACCGGATCGAGAAGCGACAGGCGGTGGCCCGATGAGTCAGCAGACCAGCGTCCTCTACGACGTCCCCGGGCCCCGGCAGCGGCGGATCACGCTGATCAGCAGCATCGTCGCCGGGCTGGTCCTGCTCGTCGGGGCGTACTTCCTGATCTACCGGCCCCTGGACGAAAAGGGCCAGTTGTCGATGGAGTTGTGGGGTCCGCTGGTCGACCCCTCCAACGAGAACTTCTCCCTGGTGTGGGAGCGGATCGGCCTCGGCTTCAAGAACACCCTGATGGCGGCGGCGATGGCCATCGTGGCCTCGCTGGTGGTCGGCACGCTGCTGGCGGTGCTGCGGATCCAGCTCAAGAGCCTGACCCGTCGCAAGTTCACCGGGCTCGCCACGCCGCTGGCGTACCTGCTGCGGGGGCTGAGCACGCTGCTGTCGGCGATCACCCGGGTCTGCGTCGAAGTGTTCCGCGGCCTGCCGGTCGTGATCACCATCTTCTTCGTGGCCCGTGGCTTTCCCGAGTTCGGCATCGCCTTCGACAACCTCTGGTATCTGGTCATTGGCCTGACCATCTACAACTCGGTGGTGATCGCCGAGATCCTCCGCTCCGGCATGGAGGGACTACCTGGCGGCCAGGCGGAGGCCGCCGCCGCCATCGGGCTGTCCCCGGCACAGACCACCCGGATGATCCTTCTGCCGCAGGCATTCCGGATCATGCTGCCGGCGCTGATCAGTCAGCTGGTGGTAGTGCTCAAGGACACCTCACTCGGCTTCATCATCAGCTACGAGGAGACCCTGAACATCGGCAAGCAGATCATCGGCGCACTGGGGAACCCCATCCAGGTCTACGTCGTGATCGCCGTTCTCTTCATCGTGGTGAACTACTCGCTGTCGAAGCTCGCGCAGTACGTCCAGCGCCGGCTCGCCCAGGGCCGCAAGACCGCGAACACCCCGGCACAGAATCCGCCGCCCGCGACACTGATGTCCCAGGCCGAGGGCGGCGGGGGCATCTGAGACTCAGCTCACCGTGAGAGGGCCAGCCCGGAGTCCGGGTTGGCCCTCTCACTTCGCTCCGTGAACAGGGCAAACTCTCACCAATGAACACCGTCGCCCAGTTCGTCGTCGGGACAGTGGTGGCGCCGGCCGGCGCCGTCATCGTCTACCTGCACGGAGTGTGGGCGGGCCACTTCATCGACCTCCGGGCCACCAGCGAGTACTGCTCCGCGAAGCCGTTGGCGTCGACGCCGACCAGCACCGACTGGCTGCCGCTGAGACACCTTTGTCGCTACAACGACGGCACCACGGCGGATCTCGTTCCCGCGTACGTCAACCCGATCGCGTTCCTCTGCCTGGCCGTCGCGGTGGTCTGCACCGCACTCGCCGTACGATCCGCCCGCGGAGCAGGCCGAGCTGCCGGTGTCGCGGACTAGCGGGCGATCTCGGTGACCCGGGACTCGCGGACCACGGTGACCCGGATCTGACCCGGGTAGGTCAGCTCCTCCTCGATCTGCTTGGCCACGTCCCGGGCCAGCACAGCCGCCCCGATGTCGTCCACGTCGTCCGGCTTGACCATCACCCGGATCTCCCGGCCGGCCTGCATGGCGAAGACCTTGTCGACGCCGAGCTTGCTGGCCGCGATCTCCTCGATCCGCTCGAGCCGCTTGACGTACGCCTCCAGGCTCTCCCGGCGCGCGCCCGGCCGACCGCCGGAGCAGGCGTCGGAGGCCTGGGTGAGGACGGCCTCGATGGTCTGCGGGGGCACCTCGTTGTGGTGCGCCTCGATGGCGTGCACCACGTCCTCGTGCTCGCCGTACTTGCGGGCCAGGTCGGCGCCGATGATGGCGTGGCTGCCCTCCACCTCGTGGGTGAGCGCCTTGCCGATGTCGTGCAGGAACGCCGACCGTTTGATGGTGGGCACGTCCAGCCGCAGCTCGGCGGCCATGATGCCGGCGATGTGCGCGGTCTCGACGAGGTGCTTGAGCACGTTCTGCCCGTACGAGGTGCGGTAGCGCAGCCGGCCCAGCAGGGTGACCAGCTCGGGGTGGATCTCGGTGATGCCGACCTCGACCAGGGCGTCCTCGGCGGCCCGGTGGCAGAGCTCCTCCACCTCGTGCCGGGCCAGGTCGTAGACCTCCTCGATCCGGTGCGGATGGATCCGCCCGTCCAGCACCAGCTTCTCCAGGGTGAGCCGGCCGACCTCCCGGCGTACCGGGTCGAAGCAGGAGAGCAGCACCGCCTCCGGGGTGTCGTCGATGATCAGGTTGACCCCGGTCACCGACTCGAAGGCGCGGATGTTGCGCCCCTCCCGGCCGATGATGCGCCCCTTCATCTCGTCGCCGGGCAGGTGCAGGACGCTGACCACGCTCTCCGCGGTCTGCTCACTCGCCACCCGCTGGATCGCGTCGACCACGATGTGCCGGGCCCGCTGCTCGGCGGTGTTGCGGGCGTCGGACTCGATGTCCCGCACCAGCAGCGCCGCCTCCCGCTTGGCCTGCGTCTCGATCGCCTCGATCAGCTCCAGTCGGGCCGCCTCGGCGGTGAGCCCGGCCACCCGCTCCAGCTCCCGGCGGCGCAGCTCCTCCGCCTCGGTGAGCTCGGCTTCCCGTCGGGTGAGCTCGGCCTCCCGGGCGGCCAGTGCGGCGCGGGCCCCGGTGAGCTGCCGCTCCCGCTCGGCGAACCGCTCCACCTCCTCGGTGTGCAGCCGCTCGCGCTCGTCCATCCGGGCCGCCCGGCGCTCCACCTCGGCCGCCTGCTCCCGGGTGGTGGCGGCGAGCACCGCCACCTCCCGCTCGCCGCTACGACGGGCCGTGGTGCGCAACTGCTCAGCGTCCGCCTCGGCCTGCTTGTGCGCCCGCTCCAGCACCGTGTCGGCCTCCGCGCGGGCGTCGTCGAGCACCCGGCGGGCCTCGGCCCGGGCCGCCTTCGCCTCTGCCTTCGCCGCCGCGGCCTCGGCCCGGGCGGCCGACGCCGCGGACTTCGCCACGTCGATCGTGCTGTTGGCGTGGTCGGCCGCGCTGCGCAGGGCGGCCAGGGACTGCTCCTGGCGGTCCTTCTCGGCGATGAACGCCGGATCCTCCGGCACCGGGGCCGCGCCGACCCGGCGCAGCGTCCGGACGCCGAAGAGCACCGCGCCGACCACCACTACGGTCAGGACCAGTACGGCGGCGAGGAGCACCATGTCGAAGGTGCTCATGCCGGGACCTCGTGCGGACCGCCGGTGAACCTGTGCCGCCCCGCCATGGCCGCCTCCCCCTGGATACGTCGGCGCCGCAGCGACCGTGCCGAGGGCACGCTCCTGCGGCTCTGGACGCCCGACCGGAGCGACTGGCCGTGGGTAGCTCTCTCCGCCGGCGGTGCCCGCGGGCATCGTCGGCGGCCGGGTGCAGTTGTCGCGCCGGCTCCGGACCGGCCTGCCCGGAGCTGCGATGAATGGCCGGTTGCGCTGGCCAAAGTGATGCTGTTCTGTTACGCGATCTATGTTGTGCGCTTAGCCTGCGCTTGGTCGGGCAATGTGAGCCTGTATGGCGAGGCTAGGTCTCCGGAGGCGGTCTGGTCAAGAACTCATGATCAAACCCCCCGAACGGAGAGAAGCCGCCACATCACCACGTGCTGATGTCGGGCCGGACACGGGCGGACAAACTCCGCGAGTGGGCTCGGTCAGTGAGCGTGTCCGCCCTGCTCAACCCGGCCCAAGCGCCCACTGGATGACACTCGGCCGCCCAGGCAGGCCCGGCGGTGTGACCCATCCGTCCAATTGCGGACATCCGCCGAGTGGCGCGGCGGGTCGGCCCCGGGCACCCACCCGGCCGGCTCACCCGCCCGGGTGGTTGTCCCGCTCCAACTCGCCCTCGGCGTCGGCGAGCGCGTCGGCGTCGATCTGCTCGGCGAACTCGGCCGCCTCGGCGCTCTGCGCGGCGATCGCGTCCTTCACCGCCCGGATCGCCACGCCGGGCGGGTAGCCCTTGCGGGCCAACATGCCCACCAGCCGCCGGAAGACCGCGTCGGGCTCACCACGGGCGGTGCGCAGCTTTCGCTCCACCAGCGCGCGGGCGGTCTCCGCCTCGGTCTCCTCGTCCAACTCGCCAAGCGCCTCAGTGGCCACCTCGCCGTCCACGCCCTTCTGGCGCAGCTCGTTGGCGAGCGCCCGCCGGGCCAGACCCCGCCCGGAGTGCCGACTGGAGACCCAGGCCCGTGCGAACGCGGCGTCGTCGATGATGCCGACCTCGTCGTACCGGTCGAGCACCTCGGCCGAGACCTGCTCGGAGATGCCCCGCTTGGCCAGCGCCCCGGCCAGCTCGGCCCGGGTGCGTGGCCGGACGGCGAGCTGGCGCAGGCAGATCTCGCGGGCCACCTCCGACTCGTCGCGAGGTGGTGACGGGGACTCGGCCGCGTCGGCCTCCCCGGACCGGCCACGGCGACCCCGCCGGGGACGGGGTGGATCGCTGGCGTCGCCCGTACGGGGCGGACTGGCATCCCAGCCCCGCCCCGTACGGGCGCGTCGTCCTGCCACGGGTCAGCGACCGGTCAGAAGTCGACCGGCGGCAGCTCCGGGCCACCGGCGGCGTCACTCGCGCCGACCCCGACGCCGAGCTTCTCCAGAATCTTCTTCTCGATCTCGGCTGCCACGTCCGGGTTTTCCTTCAGGAACTCCCGGGCCTTCTCCTTGCCCTGGCCGAGCTGGTCGCCGTCGTACGTGTACCAGGCGCCGGACTTGCGGATGATCGCCTGCTCCACGCCGACGTCGATCAGCGAGCCCTCGCGCGAGATGCCCTTGCCGTACATGATGTCGAACTCGGCCTGCTTGAACGGCGCGGCGACCTTGTTCTTCACGACCTTGACCCGGGTGCGGTTACCGACCACGTCGGTGCCGTCCTTGAGGCTCTCGATGCGGCGCACGTCGAGCCGGACCGACGCGTAGAACTTCAGCGCCCGGCCACCGGTCGTGGTCTCCGGGCTGCCGAACATCACGCCGATCTTTTCCCGGAGCTGGTTGATGAAGATCGCCGTGGTGCCGGTGTTGCTGAGCACACCGGTGATCTTCCGCAGCGCCTGGCTCATCAGCCGTGCCTGGAGACCCACGTGGCTGTCGCCCATCTCGCCCTCGATCTCGGCGCGCGGCACCAGGGCCGCCACCGAGTCGATCACGATGACGTCGATCGCGCCGGAGCGGATCAGCATGTCCGCGATCTCCAGCGCCTGCTCGCCGGTGTCCGGCTGGGAGACGAGCATCGCGTCGGTGTCGACCCCGAGGGCCTTCGCGTACTCCGGGTCGAGCGCGTGCTCCGCGTCGATGAAGGCCGCGATGCCGCCAGCCCGCTGGGCACTGGCCACCGCGTGCAGCGCCACCGTGGTCTTACCGCTGGACTCGGGACCGTAGATCTCGACCACCCGGCCACGTGGCAGACCACCCACACCGAGTGCCACGTCGAGCGCGATGGAACCGGTCGGGATCACGGCGGTCTGGGTGACGGGCCGCTCCCCCAGCCGCATCACCGAGCCCTTGCCGAATTGCTTGTCGATCTGAGCGAGAGCAAGGTCGAGTGCCTTCTCCCGGTCAGGCCCTGCTGCCATGGTTGCCACCCCTGCCTTCGCCGGCGTCTTTGCTGAGCTTCGCGTCACGCGGACACGCTAGGCGCTGGGTCCGACAGAAAACCAGCCGACGGGCCGCGAGCTGTGGACGAGCACCCCGCTGTGGACAATAGCCGAACAGGTGTACGACTCGACAAGCGACACGCGGAAGCCGCGAAAAGGCTGCTCAGCGTAGTCGCGCGGGCACACGGTCGGGATACGCGGCGCAGACCGCCCGCCACACCACGTGCGTCTGCTCCCCCGACGCCAGCGCCTGCTCGATGGTGCGTCCATCGAGCTGGGACAGCACCTGGTCGCGGGCGATGCTGGCCGCGTAGCCGGGGCCGAAGGCCTCCTCCAGCCGCGCCCAGAAGTCGGTCAGCCGCACGTGATCAGCCCTCCTCGTCCGGTGCCCCGGTCGGCACCGGCCGCAACGCTAGCGCCACCAGGGGCACCGTCGCGACCGCCGCGAGCAGGGTGAGCACCGGATAACCGGCCACCTGCATGACAAACCCGCTGACCATGGCGGCGCCGGCCCCGGCCAGCCCCATGGTCAGGTCGGACAGCCCCTGGACGCTCGGCCGCACGCCGCCCGGCACCGACTCGGAGAGCAGCGTCGAGCCGGCCACCATCGTCCCCGACCAACCCAGCCCGAGCAGGACCAGCCCCACCGAGAGCCGGGGCGTGTGGTGCCCGGCGGTGCCGGCGACCGCGCACGCGGCCAGCAGCAGCGCCACCCCGCCGAGGATCACCACCCGCCGGCCGAGCCGGTCGGTGAGCCAGCCGACCAGCGGGGAGAACGCGTACATGCCGGCGATGTGCAGGCTCAGCACGATGCCGACGAGCCGCAGCACGTCGGCGTCGGCGTGCGACTCACCGAGCCGGACCGGGGTCATCGACATCACCGCCACCATCACCAGGTGGCCGACCGCCACCGCCGCGATGCCGAGCCGGGCGGCGGGCCGTCCGCGTACCACCGACCAGGCCGCCCGCATCCCGGCGCCGCGCGGCGCGCGCACTCCGACCGGCGCGGCGGCCGCAGCCGGCACATCGGCGGGCGGCGCGTCGGCCGCCGCGAGACGGCGCGCGGTGAGCAGCGGGTCGGGCCGGAGCAACCCGAGGAGTACGCCGCCAGCCAGCACGAACGCGACCGCGCTGAACGCGAACGGGCCGGCCAGCGGCGGCAGCCCCCAGCCGGTGGTGACCCGGTCGGCCAGCGCGGCGAAGTTCGGCGCGGCCACCGCGCCGATGGTGGTGGCCCACACGATCAGGGAGAGCTGCCGGCCCCGGCGGGCCGGCTCGGCGAGGTCCACCGCCGTGTAGCGGGCCTGGAGGTTCGCGGCGGTGCCTCCGCCGAAGAACAGCATGCCGAGGAAGAGCAGCGGCACCCAGCGGGTGGCCGCGGCCAGCACCACCAGCACGCCGCCGACGGCGCCGACCACGTACGCCATCACCAGACCCGGCCGCCGGCCGTGCCGCGCCATGATCCGGGTGACCGGGACGGCGAGCAGCGCCGCGCCCACCACACCGGCGCTCTGCGCCAGCCCGGCCACCGCCGTGCCGGCGATCCGGGCGGCGAGCAGGGCACCGACGGCGATGCCGATGGTCACGCCGACGCCGCCGATGATCTGGGTGGTGAAGAGCAGCCGCAGGGTACGCCGCTGGATCGGCGCGACGTCGGGCCGGACGGTACGCGCCGCGGTCAGGTCGGTGGCCATTGGCGCTCCTCAGGACGGGGGTGCCCCATCCTCGCGCACCCGTGCCGACCAGCGGCAGTGGGTTTCGCTGTCGGCCGAGCCGACGCTCGTCCCTCCGGCGCCGCGGTGTCAGGGCGGGGCGGTGTCAGCCGGACAGGGCGCGGGAGGCGACGGTGAGGTCGGCGACCAGCCCCTCGTACGCCTTGTCCTGATCGTCGGCGCGCAGCACCGCGGACGGGTGGATGGTGGCGAGCAGTCGGGCCTCGGGCGCGTCGGCCCGCTTTCCGGCGTTGTCCACCGGCACCCGCTGGAAGTCCTCCGCGTGCTGGGCCGACGCGGGCCAGGGCAGCAGCTCGCCCCGCTGGCGGGTGACCCGGAAGGACGGGCCGAGCAGCGCCTTGGCGGCTGTCGCGCCGAGCACCACCACGATCTCCGGGCGCAGCCGGGCGAACTCGGCGACCAGCCACGGCCGGCACGCGGTGATGTGCACCCGGTCGGGGGTCTGGTGGATACGCCGCTTGCCGCGCAACTCGAAGCGGAAGTGCTTCACCGCGTTGGTCAGATAGATCTGCGAGGGGTCGAGCGCGGCGTCGTCGACGGCCTTGCGCAGCAGCCGCCCGGCGGGACCGACGAAGGGCAGCCCCTTCTGGTCCTCCATGTCGCCGGGCTGTTCGCCGACCAGGACCACCCGGGCGCTCTCGTCGCCCCGGCCGAAGACCGTCTGCGTGGCGTCCTGGTACAGCTCGCACCCCTGACAGCCACCCGAGGCGGCGCGCAGCTCGTCGATGGTGTCCGCGCCCGGCGGGATGAACCGCTGGGCGCCTGGGGCGCTCCCGGTCTGCTCGGCCATGCCGACTGTTATATACCCGTTCGCCGCCCGATGCCGGGTACGCCATGGTGGAGCGCCAGCACCGTCGGCCGGGCCGCGTCAGTACCCGTTGCCGCCGTCACCACCGGACGCGATCGCGATCAGCACGATCACGATGATGATGATCACCACCGCCACCGCGATCCAGAGCCCCTTGCGCGAGCCACCTGAAGCCATGTCTTCCACCTCCGGCGGCCCGCATACCCACCCCAACCGCTGTGAATCGTCGCGATAGCGCACTTTCTGCTCTACCCAACCGCGCAGGCCCGGCGGCGACAGCCACGCCCAACTCCGTTGGGTCAGGTGGAGAAGCCCGGTGGTGGGGCGGGATGGGCGGCGCGGGCCAGGGCGGCGGCCAGGGGAACCAGGTCCGGAATGGTGAGAGGGCTGACGGTGATGCGCAGGGCGGGCGGGGCGGCGATCCGGTAGAGGGCTCCGGGGGCCACCGACCAGCCGGCGTCGCGCAACGCGGTGACCGCGCTGGTCTCGTCCGCCACCGGCAGCCAGACGTTGATGCCGCTGCGGCCGTGCGCGGCCAGGCCGTGCTCCGCCAGCGCGGCCAGCAGCCCCGCACGCCGCTGCTCGTAACTCTCCGCCGCCCGCTCCACCACCTCGGCGACCGCCGGGTCGCGCCACAGCGCGAGCACCAGTCGCTGGAGCACGGTGGAGACCCAGCCCGCGCCGACCCGCGTCCGGCCGGTCACCCGAGCAACCGTGGTCTCGTCACCGGTCAGCACGGCCAGCCGCAGGTCGGGGCCGAAGGGTTTGCTCACCGAGCGGAGGAAGGCCCAGCTCGCGGTCGCGCCGGCCAGCGGGTGCAGCGGTACGCGGGCCAGCTCGGCGGCGTGGTCGTCCTCGATGAGCAGCAGGTCGCGCCGGCCGGCGAGCAGCGCCCGCAGCGCCTCGGCCCGGGTGGCGGAGACGGCCGCGCCGGTCGGGTTCTGCGCCCGGCTGGTGACGACCAGCGCCCGCGCGCCGGCGGCCAACGCGGCGGCCACCCCGGCCACCAGCGGCCCTTCGTCGTCGAGCGGTACGCCGATCGGGCGCAGCCCCAGCGCGGCGACCAGGTCGAGCAGGTTGGCCCAGCCCGGATCCTCCACCGCGACCGCGTCGCCGGGACGCAGGTGGGCGCCGAGCAGCCGCTCGATGCCGTCCAGCGCGCCACCGGTGAGGGTGAGCTCCCCGGCCGGCACACCGTCGGCGCTCAGCCGGGCACGGGCCGCCGCGGCCAACTCGGGCAGCACGCCGGCGTCGGAGTAGCCGACCGGCGGGCCGGTTTCGGCGGCGAGCGCCGCCAGGTGCGGGCCGAGGGCGGGCAGCAGCCGGGGGTCGGGCTCACCCCGGGACAGGTCACGGGCCCCGGGCAACGGCGCCGGACGCAGCGCGGAGCGGCGGGCGGCCACCGGCGGGCGGGGGCGGACCCGGGTGCCGTGCCGACCGGCGGTGGCGAGCAGGCCGCGCTGGCGCAACTCCTGGTAGGCGCGGGCGACCGTGGCCGGGCTGACGCCCAGTTCAACGGCGAGCACCCGGACCGGTGGCAGGGCGGCACCGGGCGGCAGGCCCCCCGTGCGGATGCCCGACTCGATGCTGGCCGAAATCGCGACGGCCGTCGCCCCGGCGAACTGATAGCGTGCTGACACAAACAGGAGATTGTACTAGAACAAAGGGGCGAGCATGTACCCACCCACCGCCCGGACCATCCCCAGCCGTTCCCGGGACCGGATGAGCTACGACCGGGCCGCCGCGCACGCCGTGCTCGACGAGGCGTACCACTGCGCGCTCGGGTTCACCGTCGACGGCCAGCCGCGGGTGCTGCCCACCCTGCACGTACGCATCGGCGACACGCTCTACCTGCACGGCTCCACCGGCAGCCGGCCACTGCTCGCCGCCCGGGGCGACGGACTGCCGGTCTGCGTCACGGTGACCCTGCTCGACGGGCTGGTCTACGCCCGCTCCCAGTTCCACCACAGCGCCAACTACCGCTCGGTGGTCGCGCTGGGGACCGCCCGACCGGTCACCGACGAGCGGGAGAAGACCGCCATGCTCACCGCGCTGGTGGAGAAGGTCGGCGCGGGACGCAGCGCGGCCAGCCGCCCGCCCAACCGGCGGGAGCTGGCCGAGACCGCCGTGCTGGCGCTGCCACTGCGCGAGGTGTCGGTCCGGGCCCGCACCGGTGGGGTCCGCGAGGACGAGGACGACCTGCACCTGCCGCACTGGGCCGGCGTGCTGCCGCTGCGGCTCACCCCCGGGGTGCCGGAGCCGGACGCCGGGGTCACCGCGCCGCTGCCAGCGTACCTGCGGCCGAACCGGTCGGCCTGGCTGGAACCGGTGGTGCTGCGCGGCGAGCACGTGCTGCTGGAGCCCCTGGACCCGAGCCACGCCGAGGGCCTGTACGCCGCACTCGACGACCCCGAGGTGTGGCGCCACATCGGCAGCCCGCGACCGACGAGCGTGGCCGAGATGACCGGCTACATCGGCGCCGCGCTGGAGGCTCACCAGCGGGGCGTGCGGGTGCCGTGGGTGCAGCGCTGCGCGGCCACCGGCACGGTGGTCGGCACCACCTCCTACTACCAGCCGGACGAGGAGCTGCGAACTCTGGAGATCGGCTACACCCAACTCGGCCGGCGGTGGTGGCGCACCGGGATCAACACCGAAGCCAAGCTGCTGCTGCTCACCCGGGCCTTCGGGGAACTGGATGCGACCCGGGTCACCTGGCAGACCAGCACGCTCAACGAGCGCTCGCAGCGGGCGATCGAGCGACTCGGCGCCACCCGGGAGGGCACCCTGCGGGCCAACCGCAGACGCGCCGACGGAAGTTGGCGGAACTCGGCGCTCTACTCCATGCTCACCGACGAGTGGCCGAACGCACAGGTCAGGCTGCGGGAAAGGCTTCTCCGGACGGCACCCGTGGCGTGATGATGGCGGGCGTGCTGGGGATCACCGACATCTGGACGTACGTGCTGGGCACCGTGGCCATCATCCTGCTGCCCGGGCCGAACTCACTCTTCGTGCTCTCCACCGCCGCCAAGCGGGGAGTGGCGGCCGGCTACCGGGCGGCGGGCGGGGTGTTCGTCGGCGACGGGGTGCTGATGTTCCTCTCCGCCGCCGGGGTGGCGTCGGTGCTCAAGGCGTACCCACCGCTGTTCCTGGTGATCAAGTACGCCGGTGCCGCGTACCTCGGTTATGTCGGGGTGACCATGCTGCGCGGCGCCTGGCGGCGTTGGCGCGACCGCAACGACCCGAGCACGCCGCGGCTCATCGACGCCGCGGAGCCGGCGGCGATGCGCAGCCCGTTCCGTAAGGCGCTGGTGATCAGCCTGCTGAACCCGAAGGCGATCCTGTTCTTCATCTCGTTCTTCATCCAGTTCGTCGACCCCGGCTACGCCTGGCCGGCGCTGTCGTTCCTGCTGCTCGGGCTGATCGCCCAGGTGACCAGCGCGATCTACCTGACCGCGTTGATCTTCGCGGGCACCTTCCTGGCCACACAGTTCCGCCAGCGTCGCCGCCTCGCCGCCGGCGGCACCACCGCCGTCGCCGCGCTCTTCCTCGCCTTCAGCCTCAAACTGGCCACCGCCTCGGTGTAAGGAGGGGCCCCCTGTTAACGCCTGCGGTAGAGGAGGGGACCCCTATTAACACCGTTGACGGGCACAGGCCGCGCTAGGTGCCGTCGCCGCCGGAGCCGCCGCCACCGACTCCGGCACCACCGGCGGTGCCGCCGAGGCCGTAGCCGGGCCGGACCGGCTCGTCGGGGTGACGGCTGACGTGGGCGGACTCGTCGAGCCGCGCGGACCAGTCGGCGTGTGCCGCCGCCGCGGCGTGCCGGTTGATCGCCTGGCGCAGCCAGCCGTCCACGGTGGCGATCCAGTCCCGCCGGTCGGCGTCCGCATGCCAGATCCGGAACCGGCTGATGCTCTGATGGGTGATCCCGGCCAGCGCCAGCCGGCGGTCCATCCAGAAGATCGCCTCCAGGCCCGCCGAGTTGGTCACGAAGATCACCTCCAGCTCGGTGATCGGGCCGGCGTAGAGCGGCGCCACCCAGTACCCCCACCGCTGGTGCAGCGGCAGGGTGTGCGCCACCCCCGGCAGCCCACCCTCCTGGAGCCCGGCCTGGCGGATCATGAAACCCAGCGTCTCGAACGCCGCCAGCACGTGCTGCTGAGTGGGAATCGGGTGCACGAAGACCGGCACCATCGCCCCCTGATCCAGCTCCGGGTCGACGGAGACCTCGGTACGCAGCCCCATCCGCAGGCTCAGCAGCGGCACCCCGCCGAAGATGGTCACCGGGGTCTCCCACGGCAACGGCAGCGCGAAGTCGACCGCCCGCCGCCGACCGGCCGGTACGACGAACCGGCCGGCGATCGGCAGCTGAAAGAACTGCACCAGGCGCCGGGCGGCGGCCGGATCATCCGGCTCGACCGTGGTGACCAGGCCGAGCCGGATGTGCCGCACCAGTACGTCGTCCGGCCCCGCCGCCAACGTCACGCGGCCCGGCAGGCGCAGGCCCGGACGGGTACTCGGGTTGGGAAGTGTGGTCTGCACGGACAGCCCGGTCCAGCCGGACTCCCGGGACACCCCCGTCAGCCGCACCGCGCCCCCTGTCAGGCCACGCCCCCAGCCACCCACTCCAGCCCCGACGAGGCCACTCTCAACTGTCGCGGACCCCGCGCCGGGTCACCCCGACTTTCGCGAAGAGAAACCACTCCTCCGGTTCATCGCAACCGCCTCCCGCGCGGCACCGTGTCGGTCTCGTCGTCGAACTCGCCGATGACCTCCTCCAGCAGGTCCTCCAGGGCGACGAAGCCGATCGGCCGGGCCGGGCCACCGCCGTTGCGCACCAGCGCGAGCTGGGACTGCCGGGCCCGCATCGCGGCCACCGCCTCGGTGACCGAGGACGTCGCGGGCAGCGTGAACGCGGGCGTCATCAGCTCACCGGCGGTGGCGACGCGACCGGTGGTGACCACCCGCACCGCCTCCCGCACGTGCACCAGGCCGCAGACGTCACCCGCCGCGTCCAGCACCGCCAGCCGGGACCGGCCGCTGTCCCGGCTGACCTGCTCGATCCGCTCGGCCGGGTCGCCCCGGCGGACCGTGACCATGGTGGCGAACGGCTCCATCACCTGCGCCACCGACGTGCCCTGCAACTCCAGCATGCTGGTCAGCAGTTGGTGCTGCTCGGCGCCGAGCAGCCCGTGCTCGCGTGACTGCTCCAGCAGGATCCGCAGCTCGTCCGGGCCGTGCACCTGGGCCAGCTGATCCTGCTGGTTGACACCGAACAGCCGCAGGATCGCGTTGGCCAGCGCGTTCAGCGCGGAGAGCACCGGCCGGGACACCCGGGCGAAAGCACGGAACGGCAGCGCGAGCAGCGTCGCCGAGCGCTCCGCGTCGGTGATCGCCCACGACTTCGGCGCCATCTCCCCCACCACCAGGTGCAGGAAGGTGACCAACCCGAGGGCGAAGACCAGGGCGATCAGGTGGCCGGCCGCGTCCGGCAGCCCCACCGCGTGCAGCAGCGGACTGAGCAGGTGCTCGATCGCCGGCTCAGCCAGCGCACCGAGCCCCAGGGTGCAGAGGGTGATGCCGAGCTGCGCCCCGGCCAGCATCAGCGACAACTCGCGGACGCCGTCCAGCGCCGCCCGAGCCGCTCGGCCGCCGTTGGCCGCCGCCTGCTCCAGGCGGTACCGCTTGCTGGCCACCAGGGCGAACTCGGCGGCCACGAAGAACCCGTTCAGCGCCAGCAGGATCACCGAGCTGAACAGCGCGATCCCCGGACTCATCGGGACACCTCGCGCCGGTCGCCCGGGTCGGTCAGCTGCAAGCGCACCGAGTCGGCCACGTGCCGGTCGACGGCCAGCACCTCGACCAGCGCCCGGGGTTCGGCCTCGCCGTCCTCGGCGTCGGCTCCGTCGGGCAGCAGGCTGATCTCCAGTCGGTCGCCGACCTCCGGCACCCGGCCCAGCTCCCGCATGACCAACCCGGAGAGGGTGTCGTACTCCGGGGCCTCAGGCAGCGCGATGCCGGTGCTGTCGGCGACCTCGTCGATCCTCCAGCGGGCCGGCACCACCCAGGACCCGTCGTCCTGCCGGGCGGGTGCCCGCTCCGGCGGGTCGTCCTCGTCCCGGATCGGGCCGACCAGTTCCTCGGCGATGTCCTCCAGCGTGATCACGCCCGCGAAGCCGCCGTACTCGTCGACCACGCAGGCCATCTGCCGGTGCCCGGACCGCAGCCGGTCGAGCACCGTGGGCAACGGCAACGTCTCCGGCACCAGCAGCGGCGGCCCGGCCACCGCGCTCACCGGGGTGGTGGCCCGCTCCCCCGGGGGTACGCCGAGCACGTCGGCGATGCCGACGATGCCGATCAGGTCGTCGACGCCCTCCGCGCCGCGCACCGGGAACCGGGAGTGGCCGGTGTCCAGCAGCTCGACCACCCGGCTCACCGGCTCGTGCGCCCGCAGGGTGTGCACGTCGACCCGGGGCACCATGGCCTCGCCGGCGGTCAGCTCTCGGAAATCCAGCCCCCGGTCGAGCAGCGTGGACATCTCCGCGTCCAGGCTGCCCTCCTCGCGGGACTCGGCGATGATCTGTTCCAGGTCGGCCGGGGTGGCGCCGCTGGGCAGCTCCTCGATCGGCTCGATGCCGACCCGACGGAGCAGCCGCACCGACGCCCGGTCGAAGAGCCGGATCACCGGCCCGGCGACGGTGAGGTACGCCAGGGTGGACCGGCTCAGTGCCCGGGCCAGCGGCTCGGCCCGGGCGATGGCCAGGTTCTTCGGGGCCAGCTCACCGAGGACCATCTGGACCACGGTGGCGATGACCAGCGCCAGCGCCACCGACAGCGGCAGGCTGACCGCCTCGCCGACGCCGGCGACGCCGAGCAGGTCGGCGAGGCCGCCGCCGAGGTACGGCTCGGCGAAGTAGCCGACCAGCAGCGCGGTGACGGTGATGCCGAGCTGCGCGCCGGAGAGCATGAAGGAGAGCCGGCTGGTGACGGTCAGGGCCCGGGCGGCAGCCGCGTCGCCGTCATCGGCGAGCTGGCGGAGCTTGCCCCGGTCGACGGCGACATAGCCGAACTCCTGCGCCACGAAGTAGCCGGTGGCGGCGGTGAGCACGATGATCAGAAGGAGACCGACGACGATCAACACGGGTCGCTCAGGGCTCCCGGGGTCGTCGGAACGGGGATATGCCGGGCACGACCCGGCTGGCTACTGCTGCCCTCCTGGGCAGAAGAGTCGATCATGCCTTCATTTTATCGGCGCTGGCTGGGACTCCGCTGAGGGTGGGCCGAAGGCGCCGATCGTCCGGTTCAACAGCGGTGGCCCAAGCCGTCACCCCGGCCCCGCCGGCCCCCGGCCCGGCCCGCGTTCGGCCAGCTCATCCGCGTCGAGCAGGTCCCGGTCCAGCCGGCCGGCCCGGTACGCGGCGCGGCCGATCATCTGTGCCGCGACGGGCGCGGTGGCCAGTTGGAAGACCGCCACCAGCATGATCATGCCGAGGTCCGCCGGCGACCGCAGCCTCAGCATGATGCCGAGCAGCAGCAGGAGCACCCCGAGCACCTGCGGTTTGGTGGCCGCGTGCATCCGGGACAGAGCGTCCGGAAAGCGGAGCACGCCGATCGCGGCGGCCAGGCCGAGCAGCGCGCCGGCCACCAGACAACCGGCGCCGAGCCAGTCCGCGATCGTCCCGATCATGCCTGCTCCCGAACGGCGAAGCGGACCAGCGACACCGAGCCGATGAAGCCGAGCAGGGACAGCACGACCAGGACGGGCAGTGTCGTGGCGTGCCGGTTGACCGCCGCCTCGGCGCCGACCGCGCCGACCATCGTGGCGAGCAGCATGTCCGCGGCGATCACCCGGTCCAGCAGCGACGGGCCCCGGTAGAGCCGGGTCAGCGCGAGCAACGCGGTCACCGAGAGCAGGGCGGTGAGAACGACGGCCAGGAACGTGATCACGGGAGGGTTCCCTTCTCGACGGCATCGGTCTCGACGAGGCGCAGTTCGGCGGCGGAGCCCACCGCCCGGACGATCCGCCGCTCGACGGCGAGGGTGCGCTCCCGGGCGAGGGTCAGCTCCGCCGGCCCGTGGGTGTCCAGCACGTGCAGGTAGAGCGTTCCGGAATCCCGGTCCACCTCGAGGATCAACGTGCCGGGCACCAGCGAGACCGCTTCCGCGGTGAGCGCCAGGTTCAGGTCGGTGGGCACCCGCAGCCGCACCCCGATGATCGCCCCACGCGGTCGGTAGCCGGGCTGCACCGCGATCCGGGCCACGTGCAGGCTCGCGCCGACCAGTTCGGTGCCGAACCGGAACGCGAACACCAGCAGCGCCCGGGGGCGCAGCCGCCCGGCGAAGGTGACCGCCGGCAGCGGAAAGAAGAGCAGCACCGCGCCGCCCACCAGCAGGCCTCCGGCCAGGTTCGCCCAGTTGATGTCGCCCCAGAGCAGGCACCAGACCGCCACCAGCCAGCCGAACGCCAGCGCCTGGTCCCGCCAGCGTCCGAGCCGGTGCCGCCGTGGCGCGGCCGGCTCGTCGGCGCCGCCCGGGACCGTTCCGCGCGGGGCGGTCACGGTCCGCCGCCCGGCAGGACGGCCCGCACGTACGGGGTGCGCGAGCGCAGGTCGGTGGCCGCGTCGACGGTGACGTCGAAGAGCGGACCGGCCACCACGGTCAGCGCCAACCCGAACGCGACCAGGGCCATGGTGGCCCCGACCATCAGCGTGGGCAGCCGGACGGCCGGCTCGGTGGTGGCCAACCGGGGCGACCGCCAGAAGGCGATGTTCCACACCCGGGAGGCCACGTAGAGGGTGAGCAGGCTGGTCAGCGTGCCCGCCGCGACGAGCACCAAGGGCAGCGGCCCGCCGGCCGCCACCCCGGCCTGGAGCAGGCCGAGCTTGCCGAGGAAGCCGGAGAACGGTGGCACGCCGGCGAGGTTCATCGCCGGGACGAAGAACAGCACGCCGAGCAGCGGCGCCATCCGGGCCAGCCCGCCGAGGCGGCGCAGGTCGGTGCTGCCGGCCCGTTCCTCGACCAGCCCGGCGACCAGGAACAGCGTGGTCTGGATGGTGATGTGGTGCACCACGTAGAAGATCGCGCCGGCGAGCCCGGCGACGGTGCTCAACGCCACCCCGAAGATCATGTAACCGATGTGGCTGACCAGGGTGAACGAGAAGAGCCGCTTCATGTCCGACTGGGCCACCGCGCCGAGGATGCCGACCACCATGGTGAGGCCGGCGACGACCATGAGCAGCTCGTCGGCCTGCCCACCCGGAAAGAGCAGCGTCTCGGTGCGGATGATCGCGTAGACGCCCACCTTGGTGAGCAGCCCCGCGAAGACCGCGGTGACCGGAGCCGGCGCCGTGGGGTAACTGTCCGGCAGCCAGGCCGAGAGCGGGAAGACCGCCGCCTTGATGGCGAACGCGAGCAGCAGCATCAGTTCCAGGGTCAGCCGGACGTTGGCGGGCAGGTCGTCGAGGCGCTGAGCCAGTTGGGCCAGGTTGAGTGTGCCGGTGGCCGCGTACACCAGGCCCACCCCGGCCAGGAAGATCATCGAGGAGAGGATGCTGACCACCACGTACGTCGACCCGGTACGGATGCGGATCTCGGTGCCGCCCAGGGTGATCAGCACGAAGCTGGCGGCCAGCAGGATCTCGAAACCGACGAAGAGGTTGAACAGGTCACCGGCGAGGAACGCGTTGGTGACGCCGGCGGTGAGCACCAGGTACGTCGGGTGGAAGATGACCACCGGTGTGGTCTCGCCGATCTCGCTGCGGCCCTGGCCGATCGAGTACAGCAGCACGCAGAGGATGACCGACGAGGAGACCACCAGCATCAGCGCGGCGAGCTGGTCGGCGACCAGGACGATGCCGACCGGCGCCGGCCAGCCGCCGATCGCCATCACCACCGGCCCGTACCGGTACGCCTGCACCAGCAGCAGGAGCGCCACGACGAGGGTGCCGCTCAGGCAGAGCACACTGACCGCGCGTTGGAGCCGGGGCCGGGCGGCCAGCAGCAGGGTCAGCGCCGCGCCGAGCAGCGGCATCACCACCGGCAGGGGCAGCAGCCGGCTCATCGCTTCCCCCGCGACCCGGCCATCACGCCTCGTCCCCGCGATGCAGCCGACGCCGGGCGGGCTCGGGATCGACCTGCTCCGGATCGTCGTCCGGGCCCTCCCCGCCGAGGTCGGCCGTGCCCACCTCGTTGCGCTCGGCCCGCCTGATGATCTGCTGGTCCTCCAGGTCGTCGGGCACCTCATCGTCGCCGGTGAGGTACCAGCTCCGGTACGCCACGGCGAGCAGGAACGCGGTCAACCCGAAGGTGATCACGATGGAGGTCAGCACCATGGCCTGCGGCAGCGGGTCGCTCATCCGGTCCACCGGGCCGGTGCCGACGATCGGCGCCCCACCGGACCGACCGCCCAGCAGGATCAGCAGGTTGACCCCGTTGCCGAGCAGGATCACGCCGAGCAGGATCCGGGTCAGACTGCGCTCCAGCAGCAGGATCACCCCGCAACCGACCAGCACCCCGACAGCGAGCACCAGCACCAGCACGGGCCCGGCGCCACTGGTGGTCATGGCCGGTCCCCCTTGTCGACGGTGAGTCCACCGGCGGCGGTTCCGGTCGCCTCGATGTGCCGGTCCACCTCGGCCCCGAGGCTGCGCAGGATGTCCAGCACCAGCCCGATCACGACCAGGTACACGCCGACGTCGAAGAAGAGCGAGGTGACCAGGTGTGCGTCGCCGACCAGCGGCAGGGACCGGTCGACCTTGGCGCTCTCCAGCACCGATCCACCGGCCAGCAGCGCCACGACGCCGGTGCCCACCGACAGGGCCAGGCCGGCGCCGAGGACCGTGCCGGCGCCCACCGGCGCCGCCTCGGCGAGCTCGTACCGGCCGCCGGCCAGGTAGCGGACCACCAGGGCGAGCCCCGCCACCAGCCCGCCAGCGAAGCCGCCGCCCGGGCCGTTGTGTCCGGAGAAGAGCAGGAACAGGGAGAACAGCACCACGGTGTGGAAGATCAGCCGGATGATCACCTCCAGCACGATGGAGCGGCGCTCCTCGTCCAGCGTGGGCCCGCCGCGCAGCCACACCGGCCGGTCGGTCTGTTTCGCCGGCCTCGCCGACTCCGGCCGGCGCGGCCGGGGCCCGGTGCGGGACCGCTCGAAGATCAGGCTGGCGACCCCGGTCGCCGCCACCACCAGCACCGCCAGCTCACCCATGGTGTCCCAGGCCCGGATGTCGACCAGGGTCACGTTGACCACGTTGCGGCCGTACCCCTCGGCCACCGCCAGGTCCGGAAAGACGGCGGAGATGTCCGGCGCCCGACGGGCGCCGGCGGCGACGAGGGCCAGCCCAGCGGCCACCACACCCACCGCCACCCCGACCGCCCGACGGACCCACCGGCTGCGGCGCAGCGGACGGACCGAGAACCGGTTGGGCAGGCGGCGCAGCACCAGCACGAAGACCGCGATGGTCGCGGTCTCCACCAGGAACTGCGTGAGCGCGAGGTCGGGCGCGCCGTGCAGGACGAACAGCATGGCGCTGCCGTAGCCGGTCATCCCCACCAGCAGCATCGCGGTCAGCCGCCGGCGGGCGCGGACCGCCAGCACCGCGGCCACCCCGATCACCAGCACGACCACCGTCTGCAGCGGGGTGTCCCAGAGCGGGATCCGGGCATGCCACGGGCCGACGGCGAGCATCGCACCGCCGGGCAGCAGCACAAGGACGACCAGGATGACGCCCAGATACTGCGGCAGGGAGCCGCGCTGGGTCGCTCCGGTGACCTCGATGGCCAGTCGGTCGAACCGGCCCACGATCCACTCGTAGCCCTGCTTTCCGCTGACCGGCCAGCGGAGCCGGGCCAGCACCGGAGCGAGCGGCCCGCGCAGCGCGAAGAGCAGTCCGCCACCGGCGAGCGCCAGCGCGGACAGGCCGAGCGCCGGGGTCGGTCCGGACCACAGCGCGAGGTGCGCGTGGACGCCGCTGGACAGGTCGGCGTACGGGCGCAGCAGGCCGTCCAGCAGGCCGGCTGCCGGGCCGGCGAGCAACCCGACGCCGGCCAGCACCGCCGGTGGGATCAGCAGCGACCCGGCGATCGGGTCCGGCTGGACCGATGCCACGCCCGGCCGGTCCGCGAACGCGCCCCAGACGAAGCGGGCGCTGTACGCGACGGTGAGCACGGTCCCGGCGACCAGACCGGTGAGGAGCACCGGCCGGTCGGTGAACGCCGCGAACACCGCCTCCTTCGCCACGAAACCGACCAACGGCGGCACGCCGGCCATCGACGCCGCGGCCAGCACCCCGACCACGAACAGCGGTCGGGACCAGTGCCGCAGCCCGGACAGCTCGCGCAGGTCGCGGGTGCCGGCGGCGTGGTCGATGACGCCGACGACCAGGAACAGCGCCGCCTTGAACAGCGCGTGCGCCAGCAGCATCGCCGTACCGGCCAGCGCGGCGTCCGGCGTGCCGGACCCGGTCACCGCGACCAGCAGGCCGAGCTGGCTGACCGTCCCGAACGCCAGCAACAGCTTCAGGTCGGTCTGCCGCAGCGCCGCCCAGCCGCCCATCAGCATGGTGGCCAGGCCGGCGACCTGCACCACGGGCCGCCAGGGGCCGACCACGGCCAGCACCGGCGCGAGCAGCCCGACCAGGTAGACGCCGGCCTTGACCATGGCGGCCGCGTGCAGGTACGCGCTGACCGGCGTGGGCGCCGCCATCGCGACCGGCAGCCAGGAGCTGAACGGCAGCACCGCCGACTTGGACAGCGCACCGGCCAGGATCAGCAGCACGGCGGTGACCAGGTAACCGCCGCTGGGCAGCGGCTGTGCGGCGATCTCCGACCAGCGGTAGCTGCCCGCGTGCTCGCCGAGCAGGATGAACCCGACCAGCATGGCCAACCCGCCCAGCGTGGTGACCGTCAGCGCCTGCGCCGCCGCCCACCGGCTGGACCGCCGTTCGGTGCTGTGCCCGATCAGCAGGTACGAGAAGACCGTGGTCAGTTCCCAGCCGACGTAGAGCAGCAGCAGGTTGTCGGAGAAGACCAGGGCGAGCATCGCTCCGGCGAAGGCGACCAGGACCGCGGCGAACTGCGCCAGTCCGATCGAGCCGGCGGCGAAGTACCGGGCGCTGTAGATCAGCACCAGCGCGCCGACGCCGCCGATCAGCAGGGTCATCAGCCAGGACAGCGTGGTGAGCCGCAGCGCGATGTCGAGGCCCAGCTGTCGGATCCACGGGTACGTCTCGACCACCGCGCCGCCGTGGCTGACGGCCGGGGTGCGGGCCACCGCCCAGCCGAACGCGGCGGCCGGCGCCAGCGCCAGCGGGTAGCACGCACGCGGACCCCACCACCGAACGAACAGTGGCGCGACGAGGGCCGCCACGAGATGGAGGATGAGTAGTACCAGCACCCGCGCTCCCGGTCGTGGTGGCCGACGCCAGTGCAACGGTGGCGCCTAGCAGCGATCAGACGCCAGTTCGTCGCCCGTCGGGCCGTTTTGCCGGAATTCGTCCGCGACGCGTCATAAGCGTTGCCGCTGGCGGGCGAGCTGCGCGCCGATGTCAGCGCAGCAGGGCGTCTCCGACGGGCAGCGCGTCGTCGGGGGCGGGGCGGTCGCGGCGCAGCTCGGCCAGCAGGTCGACGCGGCCGAGCTGGCGGGCGACCTTGTCGACCACCCGCTCCGCGGCGGCGAGCGACCGCACCGAGAGCAGCCGGCCCCGGCTCTCCCGGCGCAGCACGAAGTAGTGGACGGCGGCGCGGACCTGGCCGCGGTCGGCGGCGCTGGCCTGCGCGGTGGAGATGACCAGCTCACGCAGGCAGCGGGCGAGGCGCTCGGCGAGCTCCAGCTCCGGCCCGTGCAGGCCGCCACGGAGCGTGGCGAGGTGGCTGTCGACCTTGCGGATCAGCACGTCGGTGCCGGGTGCGACATTCCGCTGCTCGCCGGCCATCCGATCCCCCCACCCCGGTTCGCGTTGCGAGTGAAGTTACTTTATGTTGCTCCTCACAAGCAAGCAGTTAAGTGAGACTTAACGCATTAAGCACGCATCCGGTGCTTATGGCTTTGACTCGGACACATTTCACGGTCGGGCGCTCGTGGTTGTCGTACCGGCGGGGCACGATGGAGCGGTGACCGGGGCAGACGCAGACACGGCCGGGGCGCTGGCCGGGTTCGGCCCGGCCACCCGTGCCTGGTTCGACGCCGCCTTCGCCGCCCCCACCGCCGCCCAGGCCGGCGCCTGGCGGTCGGTCGCCGCCGGCCGCAACGCCCTCGTGGTGGCGCCCACCGGCTCCGGCAAGACGCTCGCGGCCTTCCTCTGGTCCCTCGACCGGCTGGCCCGCGAGCCCGCCCCGGCGGAGGCCCGGCAGCGCTGCCGGGTGCTCTACGTCAGCCCACTCAAGGCGCTCGCCGTGGACGTCGAGCGCAACCTGCGCGCCCCGCTGGCCGGCATCCGGCAGGCGGCGACCCGGCTCGGCGTCGCCCCGCCCGACATCACCGTCGGCATGCGCACCGGCGACACCCCGGCCGACGAGCGACGAGCCTTCGCCCGCACCCCACCGGACATCCTCATCACCACGCCCGAGTCGCTGTTCCTGCTGCTCACCTCCGCCGCCCGGGATTCACTTCGCGGCGTCCAGACGGTGATTGTCGACGAGGTGCACGCGGTGGCCGGCAGCAAGCGCGGCGCCCACCTCGCCCTCTCGCTGGAACGTCTCGACGAGCTGCTGCCCGCCCCGGCGCAACGGATCGGCCTCTCCGCCACCGTCCGGCCGATCGACGCCTGCGCCCGGTTCCTCGGCGGTGCCCGCCCGGTCGACGTCGTGCAGCCCGCCACCGCGAAGACCATCGAGGTCAGCGTGCAGGTGCCGGTGGAGGACATGACCCGCCTGGACGAGCAGGAGCAGCCGCCGGAGGACGACCTCGGTGGTCCCGGGCCACGCCGCGCCTCGATCTGGCCCGCAGTCGAGGAGCGGGTCTTCTCGCTGATCGGCGAGCACCGCTCGACCATCGTCTTCACCAACTCCCGACGCAGCGCCGAGCGGCTCTGCGCGCGGCTCAACGAGCTGGCCGCCGAAGGGGTGGCGGAGGGCCCCGCCGGTCCGGTCCGCAACCGGCCCCCGGCGGAGGTGATGGCCCAGTCCGGCGCGGCCACCGGCGCGGCGCCGGTGATCGCCCGAGCGCACCACGGCAGCGTCTCCCGGGAGGAGCGCAAGCACATCGAGGAGGCGCTCAAGTCCGGCCAGCTCCCGGCGGTGGTGGCCACCTCCAGCCTGGAGCTGGGCATCGACATGGGCGCGGTCGACCTGGTGGTGCAGATCGAGGCGCCGCCGAGCGTGGCCGCCGGCCTGCAGCGGGTCGGCCGGGCCGGGCACCAGGTGGGCGCGGTCTCCCGCGGGGTGGTCTTCCCGAAGCACCGCGGCGACCTGCTCTCCTGCGCGGTGGTCGCCGAGCGGATGACCGACGGCGCGATCGAGGAGCTGCACTACCCGCGCAACCCGCTGGACGTGCTGGCCCAGCAGATCGTCGCGATGGTGGCCCTGGAGCCGTGGCGGGTCGGTGATCTGGCCGTGCTGGTCCGTCGGGCCGCGCCCTTCGCCGAGCTGCCCGACTCCGCGCTGCACGCAGTACTGGACATGCTCTCCGGCCGCTACCCGTCCACCGCCTTCGCCGAGCTGCGCCCCCGGCTCGTCTGGGACCGGGCGACCGACGTGCTCACCGGCCGCCCCGGCGCGCAGCGGCTCGCGGTGACCAGCGGCGGCACCATCCCCGACCGGGGCCTCTTCGGTGTCTTCCTGGCCGGCGCCGAGCGGGCCGCGCGGGTCGGCGAACTGGACGAGGAGATGGTCTACGAGTCGCGGGTCGGCGACGTCTTCCTGCTCGGCTCCTCCTCCTGGCGCATCGAGGAGATCACCCCCGACCGGGTGCTGGTCTCGCCGGCCCCGGGGCAGGCGGCCCGGATGCCGTTCTGGAAGGGCGACCAGCTGGGCCGGCCGGTGGAGCTGGGCCGAGCCATCGGCGCCCGGGTGCGCACCCTGTTGCGGCAGAGCGACGAGGCGGCGCTGGCCACGTTGCGCGCCGGCGGCCTGGACGACTGGGCCGCCGCCAACCTGATGGCCTACCTGCGCGAGCAGCGCGAGGCCACCCGTTCGCTGCCGGACGACCGCACGATCGTGGTCGAGCGGTTCCGCGACGAGCTGGGCGACTGGCGGCTGGCCGTGCACAGCGTCCTCGGTGCCCGGGTCAACGGGCCGTGGGCCCTCGCAGTGGGTCGCCGACTGGCCGAGCGGTACGGGGTGGACGCCCAGGTGATGCCCTCCGACGATGGCATCGTGGTCCGGCTGCCGGACACCGCCGACGAGCCACCCGGCGCCGACGTGGTGGTCTTCGAGCCCGACGAGATCGCCCAGCTGGTGGAGGAGTCGGTCGGCACGTCCGCGCTCTTCGCCGCCCGATTCCGGGAGTGCGCCGCCCGGTCGCTGCTGCTGCCCCGGCGCGATCCGCGCCGCCGCCAGCCGCTCTGGCAGCAGCGCCAACGTGCCGCACAGCTGCTCGACGTGGCCCGCGAGTACGCCGACTTCCCGGTCACCCTGGAGGCCGCCCGCGAGTGCCTCCAGGACGTCTTCGACCAGCCGGCGCTGGCCGGGCTGATGCGCGACCTGACCGCCCGCAAGGTGCGGCTGGTCGAGGTGGAGACCAGCGCGCCGTCCCCGTTCGCCCGGTCGCTGCTCTTCGGCTACGTCGGGGCGTTCCTCTACGAGGGCGACGCGCCGCTCGCCGAGCGGCGCGCCGCCGCGCTCGCACTGGATTCCACGCTGCTCGGGGAGCTGCTCGGCCGGGTCGACCTGCGCGAGCTGCTGGACCCGACGGTTCTCGCCGAGACCGAGCGGCAGCTGCGCTGGCTGACCGAGCAGCGCCGCCCGCGCGACGCGGAGGACGTGGTCGAGCTGCTGCGGGTGCTCGGCGACCTGAGCGACACCGAGCTGGCCGAGCGAGTCGTACCGGAGAGCTGGCTGACCGAGCTGGAGGCCGCCCGCCGGGTGCTGCGGGTCCGGATCGCCGGCGAGCAGCGCTGGGTGGGCGTCGAGGACGCCGCCCGGCTGCGCGACGCGCTCGGCGTGGCGCTGCCGGTCGGGGTGGCCGAGGCGTACCTCACCCCCGTGGCCGATCCGCTCGGTGACCTGGTGGCCCGCTACGCGCGCACCCACGGGCCGTTCGCCGCGGCGAGTTGCGCGGCCCGCTTCGGGCTCGGCGTGTTCGTGGTCGAGCAGACGCTGCGTCGGCTCGGCGCCACCGGTCGGGTGGTGTCCGGGGAGTTCACCCCCGATTCGGCTGGCGCCCAGTGGTGTGACGCGGAGGTGCTGCGGCTGCTGCGCCGCCGCTCGCTCGCGGCGCTGCGCCGGGAGATCGAGCCGGTGCCGCCCCGGGCGCTGGCCACGTTTCTGCCCCGCTGGCAGCAGGTCGGCTCGTCCGCCCGGGGGGTGGAGGCGCTCGCCGCCACGGTGGAGCAGTTGCAGGGCGCCGCGGTGCCGGCGTCCGCGCTGGAGCGGCTGGTGCTGCCCGGTCGCGTCGCCGACTACTCCCCCGCCCAGCTCGACGAGCTGTGCGCCAGCGGGGAGGTGGTCTGGGCCGGGTCGGGGGCGATCTCCGGCGGGGACGGCTGGGTCACCCTGGCGTACGCGGACACCGCGCCGCTGCTGCTCCCCCCGCCCGACGAGGCGCTGACCCGGACCCCGCTGCACGAGGCGGTGCTCGACGCGCTCGGCGACGGGCAGGCGCTGTTCTTCCGGCCGCTGGCCGACCGGGTCGGCTCGACCGACGACGCCGCGCTGACCGCGGCAATCTGGGACCTGGTCTGGGCCGGTCACCTCACCAACGACACCCTCGCCCCGCTGCGCGCGGTGCTCGGAGCCGGTGGGGCGCACCGCTCCCGGCCGTCCGCGCCGCGCACCCGCTACCGGCGGCCCGGCCGGGTGGCGCTGCCCACCCGGGGTGGCCCACCGACCGTCGCCGGTCGCTGGTCGCGGCTGCCGGAGCGGGACCTCGACCCGACCCGGCGCGCCGCCGCTCTGGCCGACGTGCTGCTGGAGCGGCACGGGGTGGTCACCCGCGGCGCGGTCATGGCCGAGCAGGTGGTCGGCGGTTTCTCCGCGGTCTACCCGGTGCTGTCGGCGCTGGAGGAGCGCGGCGCGGCCCGCCGGGGCTATTTCGTGGAGGGGCTGGGCGCGGCCCAGTTCGCGGTGCCCGGCGCGGTGGACCGGTTGCGTGCGCTGGCCGAGCCGGCCGACGGAGCCCGGGCGCGGGGCGGGCCGGCGACGGTGCTGGCCGCCACCGACCCGGCCAACCCGTACGGCGCGGCGCTGCCCTGGCCGGACCGGGTGATCGACTCCGGCGACGGCGCCGCCCCGGCGACCGGGCACCGGGCCGGCCGCAAGGCGGGCGCGCTGGTGGTGCAGGTCGCCGGTGACCTGGTGCTCTACGTGGAGCGCGGCGGCCGGACGCTGCTCTCCTTCACCGACGACGCCGACACGCTCGCCGCGGCCGGCAAGGCACTCGCCGACGCCGTCCACTCCGGAGCGTTGGGCGCGATGTCGGTGGAGCGGGCCGACGGTGAGGCGGTGCACTCCTCGCCGCTGCGCGACGCGCTGACCGCCGCGGGCTTCCGGGCCACCCCGCGCGGCCTACGCCTACGCGGCTGACCGCCCTCCTGGATGGGGCCGGCGCCGCCCGCGGCGGGTGACGATCGGCTGCGAACTCCCGTGCGGTGCCAACCACCGACCTGCTGCCAAACCCACCCCACCGGCCGGACGGCCAACGCCCGGCGCCACGGGCTCGGCGCTCAGCCGAGGTTGGCGAGGACCTTCTCGTAGCGCGTGCGGTCCCCGGCGGGAGTTTTCGCCTCCAGGTAGTTGAGCACCACCGTGCCGCGCCGGTACGACTGCCCGCTCCAGGTCTCCGCGATGTCACCGGCGCTGATCTCGTCGGGGAACACGTACACCGTGACGGCGTCGGTGGCGATCAGCTCGGAGCACCCCAGGCCGAGCCCGTCCGGCCCACAGTCGACCGAACGGTCCTTCGGGTGCGGCACCTTCAGGCCGGCGGCCTTGAACGCCTCGACGACCTGCTTCGCGCCGGGGGCCCCGGCCGACCGCTTGGGCAGCACCACCGGCGGCGGGCTGGCCGGTCGGCGCTCGGTCGGCCCCCGCGGGGCGACGGCGGGCGCGGAAGGGGCACCGCTGGCGCTGAACTGGTCCGTCGAGGGCGTCGCCCCGTCCGAAGGACCGGTGGCCGCCGGGGCCGAGACGGACGAGGCGGCGTCCGGCTGACCGGCGTCGTCACTACCGCAGCCGGCGGTGAGGGCGACGGCGACGGCGGGCAGGCTCCGATGTATCACCAGGGCAGTCTGCCCAACACCGCCCGGCGGCGGGAGTGGCCGGTCGGCCAGTGCCGTGTCCCATATCCGCCAGCAGCCGGTCGACCGAGCGACGCGGGTACGCGCCAACCCTGCGGAGCAGACTCGGCGACCGCAAACCTGTTCGACTGTGGAATGCTTCCCCGGTGGGTGAACACGTGGTTCCCGTGGCCTGTCCCTGCTGTGCCTCCCGGACCGGCGGCGGGACCTGCCCGGTCTGCTTCTGGACCGACGACGGTCAGTCCGACACCGATGCCGACGCGGTCCGGGGCGGCCCCAACGGCGACCTGAGCCTCTCGCACGCCCGCCTCAACTACGCCGTCTACGGCGCCAGCCACCCCCGCTACCAGGACATGGTGCGCCTGGCCCGCCCCGACGAGCGCCCGGACGGCGCCCGGCGGGGCTGAGCTCGGGTCAGCAGACCGGCACGGAACCGCCGTACACCGCGGAGATGTACGCGTGGCTGACGTACTGCCCGGCGGACAGGCGGTTCCACCGGGTGGAGGTGCGGTAGGGGCCAGCCACCGACTGGCCGGTGACGTAGCACTGGATCGGCACGTTGGCGAACCGGGCGGCGAGGCCACGGCTCGGGTACGACGTGCTGGCCCCGGTGCGGATGTTGAGCGGCCCGTCGCCGACCACACCGCGCGGCCCGCCACCGGTCCACAGGTAGGCCACGTCCACCCAGGCGTTGGTGGTCAGCCGCAAGCCGTCCCAGAACGTGCCGTCGGCCAGGTCGATGCCAGCCGGGTTGAGCACCGTACGCCCGAACTGGTCCCGCCCGCCGTTGTAGCCGGACTGGTACGCGGCCTGCGCCTCGGGCCGGCCCTGCGGCAGGTTCTTCCAGTTCTCCCGCACGGCCGACGGGTTCCAGTAGTCGTCACGGGTGTTCCACGGCCCGACGTCCCAGACCGGCGCGTACTCGCAGCGGGAGCCGGTGGTGGTGCAGACCCGCACGGTGTAGTCGCCGCTGTTGAGCGGGGAGAGCCCGCGACGCGACGGCAACGCCGCGAAGTGGTCCCGTGGCTGCACCGTACGGCCGTTGGCGGTCAGCTCGCCGACCAGCCCGATCCGGGTGGCGTACACCCGGTAGGTGCGGCCGGGGGTGGCGGCGGAGACGGCAGCGGCCGCGTCGGCGGTGAGCCGGACGCCGCGTACCGTCGCGGTGGCGCCGCCGGCCGGCGCGGTGAGCACCACCCGGGTCTGCACCCGGCTGACCGGCCGGTCGAAGACCGCGCCGGCGGTGGCGGCCCGCCACTCCGTCCAGCCGCTGACCCGCCATCCCCGGACCTGCGCCTCCACTGTGGCGCCGGCGGGGACCGAGGCGGTGATCTCGGCGCGGACCCGGGTGGCCGGCCGGGCGAGGGCGCGCGGGGCGGTCAGCAGCATTCCCTCGGCGACCGCGCTGTGGCGGCGCCCGGCGGCCCGGGCCTCCCGCAGCCGCAGCCCGGCAGCGCTGCGCCGGACGTTGACGTCATCCCGGTCGACGACGGACAGGTCGGCGTTCCACCGTTCGCCGCCCGGGGCGGCGGCGGTGAGGGTCAGCGGGTGGCCGGCCTCGCGAATAGCCGGGACGGGGCTGGCGGCGGGCACGAGCGCGGCGGTGAGCGCGAGGGCCAGGGTGGCGACGAGGACCGAGCGATTACGACATCGGGGTCGTGTCATCGACATTCTCCTCAGAACTTCCTGACCCTCACATGTCAGGAGATCATGAGGAACCTGAGTACAAATGGCGACACATGCGAATCTTGCTCGAAGGAGGGAGGATAGCGGGGTGCCCGAAGGCGACACCGTCTGGAACACCGCGCGCGTACTGCACCGCGCGCTGGCTGGCGCGCGTCTCACCGGCAGTGACTTCCGGGTGCCCCAGCTGGCCACCACGGACCTCACCGGTTGGACCGTCCGCGAGTCGGCCAGCCGGGGCAAGCACCTGCTGCTCCGCCTCACCGCCCCCGCCGACCGGCCCGGGGTGGACGGATCGCACTGGACGCTGCACTCGCACCTGCGGATGGACGGCGCCTGGCGTGCGTACGCGCCGGGTGAACGCTGGAGCGGCCGGCCGGCGCACCTGATCCGGGTGGTGCTGCGCAGCCCCGGCGCGGTCGCGGTCGGCTACCACCTGCACGAGCTGGCTCTGGTGCCCACGGCCGAGGAGGACGGCCTGGTCGGCCACCTCGGCCCCGACCTGCTCGGCCCCGACTGGGAGCCGGCCGAGGCGGTCCGCCGGCTCGCCGCCCACCCGGAGCAGACCATCGGCGAGGCGCTGCTCGACCAGCGCAACCTGGCCGGCGTGGGCAACCTCTACAAGTGCGAGGTGCTCTTCCTGCGCGGGGTGTCGCCGTGGACGCCGGTGCGTGCGGTGCCCGACCTGGCCGGCACGGTGGCTCTGGCGCAGCGGCTGCTCGCCGCCAACCGGGGCCGCTGGACGCAGAGCACCACCGGATCGCTGCACCGGGGGCAGACCAGCTACGTGTACGGCCGCCGCGCCCAACCCTGCCGCCGCTGCGGCACCGCGATCCGCAAGCAGGAGCTGGGCGAACGTGTCACCTACTGGTGCCCGGTCTGCCAACCGGAGCACCCGGAGAGGCTCGCGCCCGCCTGACCCACCGCACCCGGACAGGGGTCATCCCAGAAACGGACGATTGGGTAATTCCTAACCGGCCGTCGGAGTCGCATGCTGCGGTTGAGTGCTCACCGATCGTCAGAGTGCCGGGCCCGACCAGGTCGCCACGCCGGGGTGGCGACCCTCGTGCCCCGACCCCGGGGAGAGCCATGGCGATTTTCCGCAGACTCCGCTCCACCTGGTTCGAGCGGAGCGCCCGCGACAGCAACGGCGGCGCCAACGGACGGGTGGCGTCCGTGCCGGCCGCACGTACCGCCGAGGACGCCGCCCCGGCGCCCAGCCTCGACCCGGCCGTCGTGCCCCACTGCTTCGGCCCGGTGCCGAACTTCGCGCACAGCCCCCGACCGGCACGCGATCCGCACGGGCGGGTGGTGCCGGGCACCGGGCTGCGCAAGTTCGTCGACGTGCTGCCCACCCCGGGTCAGCTGGGCCGCGGCGACCTCGGTGGGTACCTGCCGGTGGCGGTGCCGGACACGATCAGCTTCCCGGGCTGCGACTACTACGAGATCGGCCTCCAGGAGTACGTCCAACGGCTGCACCGGGACCTGCCGGCCACCCGGCTGCGCGGCTACCGGCAGCTGAACCTGGGCACCGACGCGTCGGGCCACAACACGGTGGCGCCACCGGGGCGGCCCTGGCACCTCGGTCCGATGATCCTCGCCCGCCGGGGCCGGCCGGTCCGGGTGAAGTTCATCAACCAGCTCCCCACCGGCCGGGCCGGGGAGCTGTTCCTGCCGGTCGACGACACGGTAGACGGGGCCGGCGGTGGCCCGCTGGACGGACCGGCGCCGTACCCGCAGAACCGGGCGGTGCTGCACCTGGCCGGTGCGCAGACCGGCTGGACGAGCGCCGGTAACCCGGGGCAGTGGATCACCCCGGCCGGGGAGATCACCCCGTACCCGACCGGGACGGGTCTGACCCACGTGCCGGACATGCCGCCGCCCGGGGCCGGCGCCACCACGCTCTACTACCCGAACGAGCAGAGCGGCCGGCTGATGTGGTTCCACGACAACACCCTCGGCCTGGCCCGGCTCACCGTCTACGGCGGGCAGCTCGCGCCGTACCTGCTCACAGACCCGGCCGAGGACCAGCTCATCGCCGACGGGGTGCTGCCGGCCGACCAGCTGCCGCTGGTGATCGAGGACAAGACCTTCGTGCCGGACGACACCCAACTGGCCGCCGAGGACCCGACCTGGGACCGGGAACGCTGGGGCGCCCGGGGCAGCCTCTGGCACCCACACGTCTACCAGCCCCGGCAGAACCCGTACCGGTCCGGCGGGCGCAATCCGACCGGCCGGTGGGACTACGGACCCTGGTCGCGCAGCACCGCCCCGGACGGCACCCGTGGCGACAGCTGGCAGACGATGGACGGCTGGCCGTCGATGGACGGCTGGCGGGCTGCGGACGGCGTCACCGGCGGACCGCCGCTGACCGGGCCCGGCCCGGTGCCGAACCCGCACCACGATCCGGTCGGCGCGCCGGACGAGCCGCCGCTGGGCCCCGGCACGCCGCACCCGTCCGCGGTGCCCGAGGTGTACGGCGACACCCCGCTGGTCAACGGCGTCGCCTACCCGTACCTGGCGGTGCGGCCGCGCGCGTACCGGTTCCGGATCCTCAACGCCTGCCTGGACCGCAGCCTCAACCTCCAGCTCTACCGGGCCTGCTCGGACTCTCCGATGTGGACGGAGGACGACGCCTTGGCCGACGCCGACGCCGGTGAGGTGCCGATGGTGCCCGCCATGCGGGCTGCGGACCGGCCGGCGGACTGGCCGACCGACGGGCGTGACGGCGGGGTGCCGGACCCCCGCGCCGCCGGGCCGGCGTTCATCCAGATCGGCAACGAGGCCGGGCTGCTGCCCGCTCCCGTCGTGCTGCCGAACCGGCCGATCGGCTACCGCTACGACCGCCTCGACCCGACCGTGCTGAACGTCGACGGGCACACGCTGCTGCTCGCCCCCGGCGAGCGCGCGGACGTGCTCGTCGACTTCTCCGCCGTACCGCCGGGCACCACGCTGATCCTGTACAACGATGCCCCGGCACCGCTGCCCGGCTTCGATCCGCGCTACGACCAGCACACCGACGCGCCGGACCGGACCGCCGAGGGCGGCCCGCCCCCAACCCAGCCGGGGTACGGCCCGAACACCCGCACGCTGCTCCAGTTCCGGGTGAGCGGAGCGCCGGCCCCGACGTACGACCTGGCGCTGCTGCGCCGCCGGCTGCCCCTGGCGTACGCGGCCAGCCAGCGCCCGCCGATCGTGCCGCAGCCGGCGTACGACCCGGCGTTCGGCACCCGGACCGCGCGGGAGACGAGCGTGCCGGTGCACGCCGCCACGGTCACCTTCACCCCGGCGGGCGTCGCCGGGCCGGTCAGCCTGCCCGTCGCGGTGAAGGCCGCGCAACAGGTCGTCGAGCCCGGCCACGGCCGGCTGGCCGGCCGGCTCGGCGTCGGGCACCCGAACGCCGGGCCGCTCGTCCCGGCGACCCTGCCGCTCGGCCCGACCGACCCTGTCACCGAGGTGCTCTTCGCCGCCGATCCGGCCGTGCCGGTCGGCGCGCCGACCGACGGGACCCAATTCTGGCGGATCAGCGGCAACGTGCGGCAGACCGAGCCGCTGCGCTTCGGCGGCTGCGACGTGCAGCTCATCAACCGGGTCGGCTGGGACGGCACGCTCCGGCCACCGCACGGCAGCGAGCTGGGCTGGAAGGAGATCATCCGGGTGAACCCCCGGGAGGACGCGGTGGTGGCGCTACGTCCGGTCGCCCCGACGCTGCCGTTCAAGCTGGGCGACAGCGTCCGACTGCTCGACCCAAGCCGCCCGGCCGGCGCCCGGACCGGTTCGACCCCGATCAGCCCGGCCGACGGGCGACCCGCCCTGGTGGTGAACCAACTGGTCAACCTGGGCTGGGAGTACCGCTGGCACAGCCAGCTCGCCGGCCACCGCGACCTCGGAATGAACCGGCCGTTGGTGCTGCGGGTGGCGCCGAAGGCGCCCACCGGGCTGACCGCCACGCCGGTGCCGGGCTCAGCCACCGCGCTGCCGGCGATCGCGCTGGCCTGGACCGGCAACGGCGGTCGCCCGCCGGCCACCAGCCACCTGCTGCAACGGGCCACCGACACGACGTTCGGCGGCGAGGTCACCACCATCACGGTCGCGGCCACCGCCACCCGCTACACGGACGCGACGGTCACCCCCGGGGTCACCTACCACTACCGGATCCGGGCGGAGAACGCCGTCAGCTACTCGTCCTGGTCGAACAGCGTGCCCGCCTCGGTGCACCTGACCGCCCCGAGCGGGCTGGCCGCGGCGATCCCGCCGGCCGCGCCGCTGCGGGTGGCGCTGCGCTGGGCGAACCGCTCCTTCGCCACCGGCATCGACGTGCAGCGGGCCACCAACCCGACCTTCACCAGCGGCCCGGGCACCACCGCGATCGGCGTCGGTGACAACCACCTGGACGTCACGGTCGCCCCGGACACCACGTACTACTACCGGGTGCGAACCACGTACCTGGGCGCCGCGTCGGCCTGGTCGACGGTGGCCGCGGCGAGCACCCCACCCGCACCGGTCGCGCCGAGCGGGGTCGGTGCCACCGCCAGCGCGCCGGGACCGGACACCGCGACGGTGGTCCTGGTCTGGGCGGCGAGCACGCCGGCCCGTCCGGGGGCCGGGTTCATCGTGCAGCGGGCGCTGGACCCGGCCTTCGGCCGGGAGGTGGCCACCTTCACGGTGACGGGTCGCGGCTTCACCAACACCGGACTGGCCCGAGGTGTGACGTACCACTACCGGATCCGGTCGTTCAATGTCGTGGGCAGCTCGCCGTACACCGACCGGATCCCGGTCACCACCCCGCCGTGACCTGGCGCCGGTTCGCGGCGCCGGGTCAGCGGGTGTACGGGCTCAGCGGGTGGGTGCGCGCAGCGGGGTGCCGACCGCGCGCAGCTCGGCCAACGCCGAGGCCACGCCGTGCAGCAGGTCGGTCGCCTCGGTGAGCCGGGCGGCGGCCGGGTGGGCGGTCTCCGGTCGGGCGTCCTCGGCCAGGTAGCCGGCGGCGGCGACGACCAGCCGCTCGTAGGCCGCGACCCCGCTCTCCAACTGGGCGGTCAACGCGCCGTGCGCCTCGGCCAGCGGCGCCCGCGCGTCGGCGGGGGCCAGCCGCAGCGCCCGTTCGACGCTGGCCACCCGGGCGGCCAGGTCACGCAGCGACCGGTCGGCGGCGGCGGCCTCCAGCACCGCCGGCTCGGCCAGCCCGGTGAGCCGGGTGGTCATCCCGGCCAGGGTGAGCGCTGCCCGATCGAGTCGGGCCCACTGCTGCCCGGCACTGGTGCCGCGCAGCGCGACCCGGCTGCGGACCCGGCGTACCTCGGCCAGCACTCCGGAACCGACCGGCAGCCGCTCGACCGCGGCCACCAGCCGGGCCCGCGAACGGGCTGCGGCCTCGGCCGGGTCCAACGCGGGGGGCGCCGGCCGGGCGGCCAGCGCGCGCAGGTCGACCCAGCGCCAGGCGGCCAGCGCCACCGCGCTGCCGGCGGCGCCGGCCCAGGCCGCGTCGGGCAGACCGAGACCGGCGTACGGGGTCAGCACCGCCGCGGCGCCGCCGAGCCCACCGGCCAACACGCTCCACCGCCGCGCGGACCGGCGCAGCCGGTCCAGCCGACGGAAGTACCGCGTCCGCTCGTCTGCCACGCTGACCTCCTCGGGCCGGTCGTTCAGCCGGCGGCGGTCGGGTCGCCGGTGCCCCGTTCGCGGGCCATGCTGGCCCGGAGCTCGTCCAGCCGGGCAGCGGCGGTCGGGTCGCTGGCCGGGCCGGCCGCGCCCGTCGTCTCGCCCTGCGGCACCGCCGGTCGCTGCGCCGCGCCGCCGAGCTGTTCCCCGGCCATGCTGGACCGGATCTGCTCCAGCCGGGCCGAGCCGGCCGAGTCGATGCTCGCCTTCTGGATCTCCAACATCCGGCCCTCGACCGAGTTGCCGGCCAACTCCGCCCGGCCCATCGCGTTGGCGTACCGCCGCTCGATGCGGTCGCGGACCTCGTCCAGGGACGGGGTGGTGCCGGGTGCGGTCAGCGACGACATCGACTCCAGCGAGCGGGCCACCGTCTCCTGCATCTTGGCCTGCTCCAGCTGGCTGAGCAGCTTGGTGCGCTCGGCGAGCTTCTGCTGGAGGATCATCGAGTTGTTCTCCACCGCCCGACGGGCCTGCGCGGCGGCGCCCAGCGCCTGGTCGTGCAGGGTCTTCAGGTCCTCGGTGGCCTGCTCGGCGGAGACCAGCTGGGTGGCCAGGGTCTGCGCGGACTGCTCGAACCGCCCGGCCTCGGCCTCGTCACCCTTGGCCCGGGCCTGGTCGGCGAGCACCAGGGCCTGCCGGGCGTTGCCCTGCAACCGCTCGACCTCGGACATCTGCCGGGACAGCTTCATCTCCAGCTGACGCTGGTTGCCGATCACCGCGGCAGCCTGCTGCACCAGCGCCTGGTGCTGACGCTGGGCATCCTCGATGGCCTGCTGAATCTGCACCTTGGGATCGGCATGCTCGTCGATCTTGGCACCGAAGAGCGCCATCAGGTAGTTCCAGCCCTTGACGAACGGGTTCGCCATCTCCGCCGTATCCCCTCAGTAACGTCGATCCACCGTGGCCCGGCCGGATAGACCGGCCGACCACGACCCGGCCGGTCTCCATCGTCCCAGCCGGAGGCCAACGAGGCATCCGTACCGGGCGGTCGACGGCACCGGCAGCTCCTGCGGGCCACCCTACGCGGCCGGGGCCAACTCGCCCATGGTCAACCGGAAGGACGGGCTCAGGCGGCGCAGACCACGTCCCGGTCGCGCTCGGTGGGGCGGACCCGGGTACTGCGCAGCGTGGCCTTGAGCGGCGATTCCTGACGGACCGAGACGGCGACCTTGCCATCGGAGGTGACCTGGCGAACGCCCCGGTTGGTGTTCCTGCGAACGGCGGGGGCGGCGCCGACGGGCACGGCCTCGGCCGACTCGTCCTGCATCGGGACCAGCACCCCGGGCATCTGCTCGGCCAGCGCGACGGTGTCGCTGACCTCGCGCAGCAGCTCGGACAGGCGGGCGCCGAGCGCGTCGCAGATCGCGGCGAGCAGCTCGCTGGACGGCTCCTTGTGCCCGCGCTCGATCTCGGAGAGGTAACCAAGGCTGACGTTGGCGGCGGTGGACACCTCGCGCAGGGTGCGCTGCTGCCCCTGCCGGCGCGCCCGCAGTGCGTCACCGATCACCCGGCGTAGCAGGACCATCGCACCTCCCCCTGAGGGATACCTCTCGCTCGGCGTCCCGCAGCCGGTCGCGGCGGACCGCGCCGGCCCCGAGCGCCGAAGCCTTCCCGCAACCGTACCCGGTGTGGGCCCGGGCGACATCCCGCCCCGCCCGTCGGTTCGCCCGGGCCGGCTCACCGTCGCCCAGCCCCGGCCGTTCCCGCCGCGGCGGCGCTGCCGGTCCCCGCCGCCTCCGCGGCATCCGCGGCGTCCGCGGCGTGGATCCGCTCGCCGAGCAGCCGCAACGCCTCGGTCACCGCCGCCGATCGGACGTGGTCCCGGCCGCCGTCCAGATCGAGCTGGCGCACCTCACCGCCGTCCGGGCCGGCGACCGCGACGTAGACCAGGCCGACCGGCTTGCCGTCCTGCGGCTCGGGACCGGCGACCCCGGTGGTGGCGAGCCCCCAGTCCGCGCCGCAGCGCTGCCGGCCACCCTCGGCGAGCGCCGCCGCCACGTCCGGGTCGACGGGCCCCCGCTCGGCCAGCAGCTCGGCCGGTACGCCCGCCAGCTCGGACTTCAACTCGGTGGCGTAGACCACCAGCCCACCCCGGTAGACGTCGCTGACCCCGGCGATCTCCACGATCGAGGCGGCGAGCAGCCCACCGGTGAGTGACTCGGCCGTGGCCAGCGTCTCGTGCCTCTGCGACAGGCTGTGCACCACGCCCGCGGCCGGACTGCCGACCTCTGGGCTGCCCACCGGCCGTTCCCGACCCTCATCCCGCTCCATGCACCCGTCCTTCCCCACCCATTCCCACCCAACCCTCCCCCGACCGGTGGCGTCGATCATGAAGTTACTGCCCCGACACGCCGCGCCGGACGGCGATAACTTCATGATCGACGGGGCGACGGCGGGGGCGGGGTCCGTGGGGTCGGGGTGGGGTCAGCGGGGGTGGCGGAGGCGGAGGGCCTGGGCTATGTAGTCGAAGCCGGTGGCGACGGTGACCAGGACGGCGGCGCCCATGATCCAGGGGCCCACGGGGGCGAGGGCGGCCGGCATCGGCCAGAGGTACCAGGCGATGGCCAGGATCTGGAGCGCCGTTTTGATCTTGCCGCCTCGGCTGGCCGCGATCACGCCGTGCCGAATCACCCAGAACCGCAGCCCGGTGATCCCCAGCTCACGGACGAGGATCAGCGCGGTCACCCACCAGGGCAGCCGGTCGTACCAGGAGAGCAGCACCAGGGCGGCGCCGGTGAGCGCCTTGTCCGCGATCGGGTCGGCCACCTTGCCGACCGAGGTGACCAGCCCGAACCGGCGGGCGATCCAGCCGTCCACCAGGTCGGTCGCGGAGGCGACCGCGAAGATCAGGCAGGCCGCCATCCGCCAGCCGGCGTGGGTCATCCCGGCCATGATCACCGAGGCGGCGAAGACCGGCACCAGCACCAGCCGTAACGCGGTCAGCGCGTTGGCCGCGTTGAGCACCGGCACCCCGGGAACCACCCGAGGCGGCGTGGACTCCGTCGCCCCGGTCACCGCCTCGCCCCACTCGGACCGCCGTGGCGTTCCCGACACCGCACCACCTGGGTCCCCCGCTCCGCTCGGGCCCGCCGTCACCGTGCCGCGCCGGGCGCCGCCGAGATCATCTCATCCGGCACGGCGAGCAGGTCCACCCCTTCGGTGCCGGTCACCCTTGCCCGCACGAGGTCACCCGGGCGCAGCGCGGCCAGGTCGACCCCGCCCTCGACCGGGGCGACCAGGGTCGTCGAGCCGTCCACCTCCGGCGCCTGGTGCGCCGCCCGGCCCTCCACCACGCCATCGACGATCGAGTCGACCAGCACCTCGACGGTCGAGCCGAGCCGATCCTCCGCCCGCTGCGAGCAGAGCTCGTCGGCGAGCGCGCTGAGCCGGTCGTAGCGCCGCTTGATCGTCGCGGCGGAGACCTTGCCGGGCAGCCCGGCGGCCTCGGTGCCGTCCTCGTCGCTGTAGTCGAACATGCCGATCGCGTCGAGCCGGGCCTCGGTCAGGAAGCGGACCAGCTCGTCGACGTCGCCGCGGGTCTCGCCGGGGAAGCCGACGATGAAGTTGCTCCGGGCGCCCGCCTCCGGGGCCAGCGCCCGGGCGCTCGCCAGCAGCTCCAGGAACCGGTCGGTGGAGCCGAAGCGGCGCATCCGGCGGAGCACCGGCTCGCTCGAGTGCTGGAACGACAGGTCGAAGTACGGGGCCACCCCCGGCGTGCCGGCGATCGCCTCGACCAACCCGGGCCGGGTCTCGGCCGGCTGGAGGTAGCTCACCCGGACCCGGACGATGCCGGACACCGCGGCGAGCTGCGGCAGCAGCTTCTCCAGCGCCCGGGGATCGCCCAGGTCCTTGCCGTACGAGGTGGAGTTTTCGCTGACCAGCACCAGCTCCCGGACGCCGGACTTGGCCAGCCACTCCGCCTCGGCGAGCAGCTCGTCCGGGGTACGCGAGACGAACGCCCCACGGAAGGCCGGGATGGCGCAGAACGCGCAGCGGCGGTCGCAGCCGCTGGCCAGCTTCAGCGAGGCGACCGGGCCGGTGTCCAGCCGGCGGCGCAGCACCTGACGCAGGTGCGCCGGGGTGTGCTCGTCGGTGTCGACGGCCGTGCGGGCCGGGCTGCCGTGCCCGGGCAGCGACACCGCGGCGTCGCGCCGCTTAACCGGGGTGAGCGGCAACAGCTCCCGCCGGTCCCGCGGGGTGTGCGCGGTGACCTGCTCGCCGGCGACGACTGCGCTCAGTCGGGCGGCGATGTCCGGGTAGTCGTCGAAGCTCAGCACCGCCTGCGCCTCGGGCAGGCTGTCGGCCAGCTCCCGGCCGTACCGCTCGGCCATGCAGCCGGCGGCGACCACCTTCGCGCCGGTCTCGGCGGCGGCGAGCAGGGTCTGGATGGAGTCCTGCTTGGCCTTCTCCACGAAGCCACAGGTGTTCACGACCACCACGTCGGCGCCCTCACCGTCCGTGGTCACCTGCCAGCCGTCGGCGTGCAGCCGGGCGGCCAGCTCCTCCGAGTCGACCTCGTTGCGGGCACAGCCCAGGGTGAGCAGGGCCACGCGACGGCCCTCGGCGGCGGACGACAGCTCCAGCGGCGTCGGACGCGCCGAGCTGGAAGGGGAGGTGGCAGACACCATCCGAGGGTACCGGGCCGACCGGGGAAGCCCGTGCACGCGGGCGGCCGGGAGATCGGGCGCACTCCTGCGCCCGTACCTCGGCACCTCCTTCGGGCCCCAGCCCGCTCCTCAGCCCGCCCCGCTGTGCTGCGGCGCGGACTCGCTCGGCAGCCGGGACAGGGCGGTGGAGAGCAGCCCGGCGAGCTGTTCGGCCTCGATCTCGCCGGCGCCCGGCCCGCGGACCAGCAGCAGCACGAGGTCCCCCCGGCGGCCGACCACCCGGTCCGGCCCGGCGTACGCCTCGTCACCCACCTCGGGCAGCGGGACACCCGTGCTCCGCCCGACAGTCAGGTTGAACCGGGCCATCGTTCCCCGGGTGACCTGGAGCGCGAGGACGGTCGCCCCGCTGCCGTCGACGAACGACGCCATGCCCCGCACCTGACCGGTGCTCGTGGCCGGTCTGACCAACGACACCCGCCGGCCGGTCGCGGCGCCCACCTCCGTCGCGCTGAGCAGGCGCTCCGGCTGGACCGCGCCGTGGGTCGCCGTGGCGGGCAGGACGCTGCCGGCCGGCGGCTCCTCCTCGGCGTACGCGTCCGGGTCGGCCTGCTCGGGCGCCGCGCGCTGGACGGTCACCCCGAGCACCCGCCGGGTCCACGGCCGGACCCGTGCGGTGACCACGTCGCCGAGCCGGCACTCCCCCGCGATCTGGTCCGGGATGATCCACGCACGGAGCCGCTCGGCGTGGCCGTCGTCGATGACGAGGTAATGGTTGATCGTCCGTCCCGGCCCGTCGTCCGACGTCTGCCGCTGCCACACCTGGTGCCAGAGCACCTCGCCGGTGACCGTGGCCGGGGCCACCAGGTCGACCAGCGCCCGGAGGAGGAGATACCCGGCGAGGCCGAGCAGCGCGAACCCGAGCAGGACGAAGCCGAGCGTGACCGGGCGGAGGTCTGTGAACCCCGTCGAGCCGGCCGACGAGTCCCCGGTCGAGGCGAGGAACACCCCGCCGACCACCCGGGCGAACGTCCAGCCCAGCAGGCCGGCGATCAGCGCCCGGAAGACGACCCAGCCCAGCGGCTGGCCGTACCGGGGCAGCCCGCGCGGATAGCTGACGCTGACCCGACGCCACCCGCCCCCGTACGACGACCAGAGCCGTTTCCGGTCGGCCATGCCCAAATCGATCACCTGCGAGGCCACCCGGGTGACGCCGAGTGCGGCCCCGTACGGCAGATAGCGGTCCCAGACCGTGACGGCGGCGGGCGGCAGGTCGGCGAAGCTCTCGTGCCCGGCGAGCCAGGCGCGCAACCCCAGCCAGCGGGCGGCGGCGGCCCGGCCGGCGGGGGTGTCCCGTTCTCCGAGGTCCCGGCCGGCGAGGCCGGCGAGCGCGACGATGGTGACGAGGAAGGCGGCGACGGGAGCGAACGGGTCCTCGCCGGAGCGGGCCACATAGTGCCAGACCCCGCCCGCGACCCCGCCGGCGGCGACAGCGCCGAGCACGGTGAGCAGGACAACCAGTGCCCGAGAGAACCGCCGACGGGAGAGCCCGAGCCGCTGGGCGTCGGCCACGATCGACCGGCGCAGCCGTTTGGCCCACGAGGCGGATCGGTTGGCGTCCGAGAATCCCAGTGCGGTCAGCGGCACCATCCCGTCGACCGCGCGGGCCGCCACCCGGTCGAAGACTTGCCGCTCGTACCGGTTGAGGTCGTCGGGGGCGCGGCCGGTCAGGTGCACCGTGGTGTGCCGGGGATCGGGGCCGGCCTGGCGCAGCTCCAGGTAACGGCGCGCGGCGAGGTCGAGCAACGTGGACTCGGCTGCGTCCACGGTGAACTGCCAGCGGTTGGCCAGCAGGCTGACCACGGCCGGCGGCTCCTGGCCGGGGAACTCCATGGCAGCGGGCGCCAAGGCTACGGCGGCGGGCCGGCTGGCCAACCGGGTGATCCCGTAGACCAGCGCCCAGAGGGCGAGGCCCGCGACCGGCAGGCCGATCTCGACGACCGGGTCGGAGAATTCCAGCACGGCTAGAACCGGACGGAGACGTCGGTGCGCTCCGGACCGGTCGCCTCGAAGTACGACTCCGGACGGAAGCCGCCCAGCCCGGCGATGACGTTGGTGGGCAGGGTCCGCACGGCCGTGTTGAGCGATTGAACGGCCGAGTTGTAGAACTGCCGCGCGTAGGCGATCTTGTCCTCGGTGGCGGCCAGCTCACGCTGCAGCCCGGCGAAGTTCTCACTCGCCCGCAGCTGCGGGTACGCCTCGGCGACGGCGAACAGCCGGCCGAGCGCCTCGGTCAACGCACCCTCGGCGTCGACCCGCGCCGGCCCACCACCCGCCACCGTCGTGGCCGTGACCCGTGCGGCGGTCACCGCTTCCAGCGTCGCCCGCTCGTGCCCGGCGTAGCCCTGCACCGTCGACACCAGGTTGGGGATCAGCGAATGTCGCCGTTTGAGCTGGACGTCCACCTGCGCCCAGGACGCCTGCACCTGGGCCCGCAACCGCACGAGCCGGTTGTAGCCGCCGACCGTGACGACCAGCAGCACGACGACGAGCACCACCACGACAGCTACCAGCACCAGCCCGAGGTTCATGACACCTCACGTTCGGGTTGCTCCGCCGGCCCCGTCGCGGCGGTCGCCTCCATGATGATCGGTTCCCGGGGCCGGCAACTCCGCCCGGTCGCCTATGCGACCGTCCACTGTTCGGTCAGTCCCGATCGCGCCGGCTCGCGAACCGGTCAGCGCGCCGCGGCTCCCACCCGGGTCAGCCGGTCGAGCAGGAAGACCTCGGTCCCGGCCAGACCGGTGGAGCAGAAGACGGAGACCTGGTCCGCGGTGGTTCGGCCGGGGACCGCGCCGGCCAGGATGCCGCCCAGGTCAAGCAGCCGCCCGGCGTACGGGGGCGTGGCGGCGAGCATCGGCGGCCGGTAGTCCTTCGCCTGGGCCGGCGAGTCGGTGACCAGCAGGTCGGCGGCGTCGAGCAGGTCGGCACCGAACTCGCTGCGATCGCGCTGCTTGAAGCCGACCGCGTTGACGTGCGTGCCGGGGCTCAGGTCGGCGGCGCAGAGCACCGGGGTCGGGCTGGTGGTGGCGAGCACCACCATGTCCCGCCCGGCCACCGCCGAGCCGGGGTCGGCCACCGCGCGGGCCGGCACGTCCAACTCGGCGCGGACCCGGGCGGCGAAGGCGTCCCGCCGGGCGGCGGAGCGGCTGTGCACCACCACCTCGCGCAGTGGGCGGACCGCCGCGGCGGCCCAGACCTGGGTCCACGCCTGCCGACCGGAGCCGATCACACCGAGGGTGGCCGCGTCCGGTCGGGCCAGCGCGTCGACCGCCACGCCACCCAGCCCTCCGGTACGCCGGGAGCCCAACTCCTCGCCGATCGCGACGGCCCGGATCGCGCCGGTGCGGGCGTCGTGCAGCACCACCAACTGCTCGCCCTGCGGGTGGCCGAAGGTGTCGTACGAACGGAAGCCGTACCACTCGTCGACCAGGTGCCCGGCGGTGAGCACCATCCGCCCACCGCTGAGCGAGGCGGTGGCCCGGGGCGGGGCGACCAGCCGCCCGTCGTACGCGGCCAGCAGGGCGGCGCGCATGGCGTCGACCGTGGTGGCGGCGTCCAGCACGGCGGCGACCTCGGGGTCGGCGTAGAGCAGGGTCATGACCGCCATACTGCAAGTTGAAGTGAGGTGCAGGTCAACGCGAGGTGGCGGGGGTCACCGAGCCGTCGGCGGACCGGGGCCGGTGCTAGCGTCGGTGCCGGTGGCCCGGTCGTCCGTGGCCGCCCCGGACGAGTGGTGGGCGTACCCGGTCAGGCCAAGACGCCCCGCGTGACGTGCAGACTCCACTCGTCCCGGCGCGACAGCCCGGGCGCTCCCCGTGAGGTGAACGATGGCCTGGCTGGTATTGGTGATCTCGGGACTGCTGGAGACGGCCTGGGCGATCGCCCTGGAACGCAGCGCCGGCTTCAGCCGGCTGATCCCGTCGCTGGTGTTCGCGGTGACCCTGGCGCTGAGCATGGGCGGGCTGGCGTACGCGCTGCGGGAGATCCCGATCGGCACCGGGTACGCGGTCTGGGTCGGCATCGGCGCGGTCGGCACCGCCCTGGTCGGGATGCTGGCGCTCGGCGAGTCGGCGAGCCTGCCCCGGATCCTGTGCCTGCTGCTGGTGGTGGCCGGCGTCGTCGGTTTGAAGATCTTCCACTGAGTACCGCGCGGCGCGGCGCCGGTACGCGTGAGCAGCGCCCACAGTGGGTAGAGATCGATCCGTCACGACAGGCTCTCACCCGGAGGCAGACATGGCCGACATGCCCAGCACCGCCCGCCCGCGCAGCAACGCCGCCCGGATCCTCACCATCGTGGGCTTCGTCTTCGCAGTGCTCGCCCTGCTGCTCAACCCGATCATTTTCGGCGTGCTCGGCGTGATCGCCGGCATCGTCGGCGCGGTGCTCGGCGACAAGCCGTTGGGCTGGTACGCCGCTGCGGCCAGCGTCGTCGCCGCGGTGATCAGCCTGGTGATCATCTCCGCGCTGATCAACAACTGACCACTTCTTCCGCCACGGGCCCGCCGGACACCGGCGGGCCCGCCGCGTTGCCCGGTCAGTCTCCGCCGCCGCGCAGGCCGACCAGGACCTCCTCCAGCTCGTCCGGCTTGACCAGCACGTCGCGCGCCTTCGACCCCTCCGACGGCCCGACCACGCCACGGGTCTCCATCAGGTCCATCAGCCGGCCCGCCTTGGCGAAGCCGACCCGCAACTTGCGCTGGAGCATCGAGGTGGAGCCGAACTGCGAGGTGACCACCAGCTCGACCGCCTGCGTCAACAGGTCGAGGTCGTCGCCGATGTCCTCGTCGATCTTCTTCTTGGTGTCCTGTGCGGGGGCCAGCACGTCCTTGCGGAACTCCGGCTCGCGCTGGCCCTTGCAAAACTTCACCACATCGGCGATCTCGCGCTCGGTGACCCAGGCGCCCTGGATCCGCACCGGCTTGGAGGCGCCCATCGGCAGGAACAGCCCGTCACCGCGGCCGAGCAGCTTCTCCGCGCCCGGCTGGTCGAGGATGACCCGCGAGTCGGCCAGCGAGGAGGTGGCGAACGCCAGCCGGGACGGCACGTTCGCCTTGATCAGGCCGGTCACCACGTCGACCGAGGGGCGCTGGGTGGCCAGCACCAGGTGGATGCCCGCCGCCCGGGCCAGCTGGGTGATCCGGACGACCGAGTCCTCCACGTCGCGCGGCGCGACCATCATCAAATCGGCCAGCTCGTCCACGATCACCAGCAGATACGGGTACGGACGCATCTCCCGTTCACTGCCCGGCGGGGCCTTGATCTCGCCGTTGCGTACCTTGCGGTTGAAGTCGTCAATGTGCCGGACCCCGTTGGCGGCGAGGTCGTCGTAGCGCATGTCCATCTCGCGGACGACCCAGTCCAGCGAGTCGGCCGCCTTCTTGGCGTTGGTCACGATGGGCGTGACCAGGTGCGGGATGCCCTCGTAGCCGGTCATCTCAACCCGCTTCGGGTCGATCAGCAGCAGCCGCACCTCGTCCGGGGTGGCCCGGGTGAGGACGGACACCAGCAGTGTGTTCAGGCAACTGGAGTTGTGCGTGGGGATGCACGCACGACTGGCCAGGTACAGGTGGCTCGGGCTGTCGACCTCGATGCATCGGACGGGTACCGAGGGGATCGGCCGCACGTCCACGATGTAACGCCGCGAGGTCGTCGCGCGCGTACTGATCACCTGGCGGCTTGCTTTGCGCGTCAGCCGGAAGACCTTGTCAGCCGGGGTGAAGTGAATCCGATAGCAGGTGGAGGTCAACTCACTCCGACCTTTTACCCGCTTGGTCGTCATTGTGGCCTGGTAACCGAGCCCGATGATCAACTCGAGAGCATCCTGCGCCAGACGCTCATTGGTGAGTGCGAGCTCGACTCCGCCTTGCGCGGAAACCGTGCCATCGGTGTCCAGCAGACCTGCCAGCAGGGCTCGCCGCTGCTGCTCAGAAGATCGCAGATAGCTGGCAGGGATGTGTTTCGTACCGAGCTCGCGGAACAACTGCCGCAGCGTCCGGTATCGGTCACGGGAAGGAGCTCCCGGCTCGATGTGGCTCGGCGGCTGAAGCCTTTCCTGACCGCGGGCCGCCAGACACACCGCGGAAAGGCCGACCCCGACCTGCCTGGCCGCCCGAGCGAGGCTCACGCCCCGGGTGAATAGCTCCACAGCCTCGGCGATTCGCCCGTCCCGCTCCGGCCTGTTCGAGATCGTGTACTGCATCCGGCTGGCGGGATGCTTTGTCACGACGTACCCGTCCAGACGAATGTTGTCCAGCAACTCCTCTTCGTCGCACGTAAAACCCGCCGACCCGGTGGTGCCATCACCCAGCCAGCAGCCCAAGGTGTACGGCGCGATCGGTAGATCCTGCTCTGGATAGTCGAGCGCTCCGCACACTGCCACCGCGTGATTGGTCCAGGATCCGCTACGCCCGACCACCCGTAGCGAGGCTGCTATCTCTGCCGTCGTGACTGGTCGATCGTCAAAGCTGAGCCTCCGACCTGATCGTCCCGGATCTGCGACAAGTTCGCGCAATGCCTGGTAGACCCGATGACGGGAATAGGTAGGGACCCGCCGGGTCACCTCGCGACCACCCCGCAGGTAGCTGGTCAGGGCGTTCCCTGGCTCCTTAGGCAACCCACGCACGATCCGGTACAGCACGTTCCGGAACTGCTGGCCGACATCTGCGATGACCTCGTCAGTCGACACCGGCCGATCGAGATCCGACAGCACCGTGTCGGCTCGTGCAGTCACCCGCTGCACATCATTGACGGACCAGTAGGAACCATCCTTCCAACGGTGGGTTCGCTGGGTCCGGCCAGCCCTCGTCGTCGTCTGCCACTGGTGCTGGGCGTCGGCGACGATGACCGTGCCGTCGGAAAACTCCACCTCGTAACAGGGGCGGTCATACATGACCGCAGTGGCGGCGACGATGGTGCACGGCCGGCCCTGCTCGTCGAACACCTTCCCACCTACCCGGAGGGCACCCATGGTGGACCATCCGTCAGGCGTAGGGATCGGTGTATCGAGGGCCAGTGCCTTCCCAGCGCCCGTGGCTCCCGCAATGAGAATGTGCGGCATCTTGGCGAGGTTGGCCACCACGTAGCCGCCCTCGATGTCCTTGCCGAGCGCCACGACCATCGGGTGGTGGTCGCTGGTCGCCGCCCGCGAGCGCAACACGTCGCCGAGCGCGACGTTCTCCGGGTCGGTGTTGGGGATCTCCACACCGACCGCGCTCTTGCCCGGGATCGGGCTCAGGATGCGTACGTCCGGCGACTTGACCGCGTACGCGATGTTGCGGGACAGCTGGGTGATCCGTTCGACCTTGACGCCGTGCCCCAGCTCCACCTCGTACCGGGTGACCGTCGGCCCCCGGGTGAAGCCGGTGACCGCGGCGTCCACGTCGAACTGGTCGAACACCCCGGTCAGCGCGGCGATCACCTCGTCGTTGGCCTTGCTGCGGGTCTTCGCGGCGGCGCCGGCGCTGAGCATGTTGGCCGGCGGCAGGGTGTAGTCGCCGGCCAGGCCGGTCAACGCGAGCTGCTCGGCGCGGGTCGGCGCGGGCGAGTGCTCCGGCGGCTCGGCCGGCTTGCGGCTGGCCGGCACCTTCGCCGGCGCCTTGCGCGGCAGCACCATCGTCTCCTGGAGGTCGGCGCCGTCCAGGTCGTCGAAGTCGTCCGGGTCCACCGGCGGCGGCATCCGCTTCGCGGGTCGCTTGCGCGCCGGCCGGACGGCCGTCCCGTCCGCCTCCTCCTCGGTGGCGTCCGGCGAGGCGACCAGCCCACCGGCGAGCAGGCCCAACCGCTCGGGAATCTTGTTGATCGGCGTGGCGGTGACCACGAGCAGGCCGAAGAGCAGGAGCAGGATCAGCAGCGGCACCGCGACCCACGCGGTGACCGCGCGCTCCAGCAGGCCGCCGACGCCGGCGCCGAGCAGGCCACCGGCGAAGTCACGCTGCACCGTGTCGACCGGGTCCTGGCCGATCTGGAGCAGCGCGGCGGTCGACACGAGCAGTGAGCCCCAGCCGATCAGCCCCCGGCCCCGGTGTGCCGGATCGGCCGGTTGGCGCATCAGACGCCAGGCCCCGATCATCAGCAGCACCGGCAAGACCACGGAGATCGCGCCCAGGAACAGTCGCACGGTGTCGGCCAGCCGCGTGCCGACCGGGCCCGCCCCGGAGAACCAGAGCGCGACGGCGCTGAGCAGGGCGAGGCCGAACAGCAGCAGACCCCCGCCGTCGCGGCGGTGCTCAGGGTCGAGGTCACGGGCGGAGGCGGCCTGCCGGCCGGCGGCCCGCACCGCCCACCCCATTCCGTGCGCCAGCCCCATCCACAGTGCACCGATAGCGCGGCCCACGTAGACGGCCGGTCCGGGCCGGGAGGCCGCGGTGCGGCGCCGAACCGGTGCCCGGGTCTTCTTCGCCGGTTGACGGGCACGGCTGTTGGTGCCACCGCGCGGCGACGCGCCGCGTCGCCGGCTCGCCTGAGAGGTACGGCCCGCCATAGAGTCACGGTAACGGCGGGACCCGGCAGATCGCCGCTTTTCCGGGTCGTGTCCGCGCGTCGCAGCACGGACCGCGCCGCCGGCCGTGATATCCGCCTCAGGAGGGATGCCCGATGGCGTCGCCGGGATTCGAGGACGATCCGCTGGCCGGGCACCCTGACGCGTTGCGTCCGTTGACCGGCGAACTGGTCGCGGCGGTGCTCGCCGCGCGCGGCCGGCCGGTCGGTCGAGCCGTCAACGGCGACCTGGTGGGCCGCTTCGACGACAACCTGATCTGGTTCCTGCGCCTCGGCGGGGACGGCGAGCTGCTCCAGGTCCGCACCCTGGTCGCGCCGACCTTCTCCATCGAGCAGGTGCCCGCGCTGTACGCCTTCTGCAACTCCTGGAACCACGACCGGCTCTGGCCGAAGGCGTTCGTGCACGTCGACGACGACGGCCGTGCTCGGGTCTGTGGTGAGGTGATCACCGATCTGGAACGCGGAGTGACCCCGCACCAGCTCGACCAGTTGCTCGACTGTGGCATCTCGGCCGGCTGCCAGCTCGCCGTGGCGGTCGGCCGGTTGCCGGGCGCGGTGCCGGCATGACCGGCCGGGAGGAGTCCACGGGCAGCCGGACGGATGATCCCGGCGCTGCGCGCAACGGCCCCGCTGAGCGGGTCGCCGTCCGTCGCGTTCCGGCGCTGGTGGCCGCGCTCGCCGACGCCCGGGACCTGCCCGACGGGCCGGGGCGGCTGGTGGCCCTGGAACGGCTCGCCGAGCGGGCGGACGCCGCCGGAGACGCGCGGACCGCGGTGGAAGCCCGCTTCGCGCTGATCGAGGCGTACCTGCTGCACGGAGAGCGGTGGCGTCTGGTCGAGCCGGTACGGCGCTGCCGGGCCGCCGCCGATCACCGACCCGAGCTGCTCGCCGACGCCGAAGCCGGTCCGCTGCTGCGCTACCAGCGGTACGCGGTGGAGGCGCTGCTCGGCACTCCCCGGGTCGGGCTGGACCAGACCCGGTCCCTCCTGGACGACCTGGCCCACCGGGTCGGCGCGGACGGGCCCGACGCGCCGACCGTCGCGGAGCTGCGCTGCCGGATCGCCGACCACCTCGGTGACGAACCCACCGCCCGCCACTGGTACCAGCGCTGGGCGGGGACGCGTCCCGGGCCGACCGGCGGTTGCCCGGGCTGCGCCCCGGCCCGACGCGCGGAGCTGCTCGCCGGCTGGGGCGAGTGGCGAGCCGCGCTCGCCGAGCTGCGGGAGTGCGCCGACGAGCCGGAGGACTGCACCGACCAGCCCGAGCGGGCGCTGGTCGCGGTGCTGCTGCCCGATCTGCGGGCCGGTGAGCCGGAGCGGGCCGCGGCGGCACACGTGCGGGCGTACCGGCGGCACCGGCGCGAGCGCGCGGCGTTCCCGCACCTCGCCGCGCACCTACGGTTCTGCGCGTTGGGCGGGCACCTGGAACGCGGGCTGGACGTCCTGGCCGAGCAGCTGCCCCGGTTGGACGAGCCCACCGACGACCTCGCCGCGATGGAGTTCGCCGCCGCGGGGGCGCTGGTCTGCGGGCTGGCCGTGGAGGCCGGCCTGGGCGGGCGGACGGTGCACCGCCCGGCGTACGACAGGCGGCCGGCCACCGAGCCGAACGTGGCGACCCTCGGCTCGCTGCTGCTCGGGGTCGCCAGTGAGCTGGCCGGCAGCTTCGACGCCCGCAACGGCACCGGCCACCACTCCGGGCGGATGGCTGCCTGGCTGGCCGAGCGTCCACTCGCCGAACCGGTCCCGCTGCCCGCCGACGACGAGCCCACCGAGGGGCCCGGTGACGGGCCGGGCGAGCAGGAGCTGGTGGCGCTGACCCTCGACACGATCACGGCGGCGCTGGACCGGCGCGGCGACCAGTACCTGGTGGACGAGGGCGCAACGGTGGTCGGGCGGTGGGGTGCCGCGGTGATCCAGTTCCGTCGGGCGGGCGAGAGGGGCGAGGTGCTGCACGCCCGGGCGATGGCCGTCCGCCGACTGCCGGTGGCGCGGCGCGCCGAGGCGTACGCCTTCTGCAACGCGTGGAACCACGACCGGCTGCTACCCAAGGCGTACGCACACGACCTCGGCGAGGAACTGGTGCTGGCCGGCGACGTGGCCACCGACCTGGCGCACGGGGTGACGCCGGCGCAGCTGCTGGTGCTGGTGGACGCCGCGATCGCCACCGGCGTCGCGTACGCCGAGGCGGTCGCCGCGCTGCCCTGACCAAGGGCGACGCCCGCCGGCACACGAGGTGCCGGCGGGCGTCGCGACGCGCGGTGTCAGACCTCGACGACGGTGGGCACGATCATCGGCCGACGACGGTACGCGTCGTTGACCCACCGTCCCACGGTCCGCCGGACGATCTGCTGGAGCTGGTGCGGGTCGGTGATGCCGTCCGCCGCGGCCCGGTTGAGGGCCTCGGTGACCAGCGGGATCACCGGGTTGAACGCCTCCGGGTCCTCGGAGAAGCCCTTCGCGGACAGGGTCGGGCCGGCGACGACCTTGCCGGTGACCGAGTCGACGACCACCGTGGTGGCGATGAAGCCGCCGTCGCCGAGGATCCGTCGCTCGGTGAGCAGGGATTCGCTGACGTCGCCGACCGCGAGGCCGTCGACGTAGACGTACCGGCTCTTCACGTGCCCGACCAGGCTGGCCCGGCCCTCGACCAGGTCGACCACGTCGCCGTCCTCGCAGAGCACCACCCGGTCGGCGGCCACCCCGGACTCGACGCCGAGGCGGGCGTGCGCACGCAGGTGGCGCCACTCGCCGTGCACCGGCATCAGGTTGCTGGGCCGGACCACGTTGAGCAGGTAGAGCAGTTCACCGGCCGGGGCGTGCCCGGAGACGTGCACCTTGGCCACGTCCTTGTGCACGACCACCGCGCCGGCCCGGGCCAGCCGGTTGATCACCCGGTAGACCGAGGTCTCGTTGCCCGGCACCAGCGAGGAGGCCAGCACGACGGTGTCGCCGGGGGCGATGGTGATGTGCCGATGGTCGCCGCTGGCCATCCGGCCCAGCGCGCTCATCGGCTCGCCCTGCGACCCGGTGGACATCAGCACGATCTGCTCGGGCGGCAGCGTGGTCGCCTCTTCGATCCCGATGACCAGGCCGGCCGGGATGTTGAGCAGGCCGAGGTCCCGGGCGATGCCCATGTTGCGGACCATCGACCGACCGATCAGCGCCACCTTGCGGCCGTGCTCCGCGGCGGAGTCGAAGACCTGCTGCACCCGGTGCACGTGCGAGGCGAACGAGGCCACGATGATCCGGCCCTTCGCCTTCGCGAAGATCGAGTCGAGCACCGGCCCGATCTCCCGCTCCGGGGTGACGAAGCCGGGGATCTCCGCGTTGGTGGAGTCGGACAGCAGCAGGTCGACGCCCTCGGCGCCGAGCCGGGCGAAGCCAGCCAGGTCGGTGATCCGGCCGTCCAGCGGGAGCTGGTCCATCTTGAAGTCGCCGGTGTGCAGCACCAGGCCGGCCGGGGTACGGATGGCGACGGCCAGGGCATCCGGGATCGAGTGGTTGACCGCGAAGAACTCGCACTCGAACGGGCCGAGCCGTTCCTTGCCGCCCTCCCGCACGGTCAGCGTGTACGGCTGGATCCGCCGCTCGGCCAGCTTCGCCTCGACCAGGGCGAGGGTGAACTGTGAGCCGACCAGCGGAATGTCCGGCTTGTGGGCGAGCAGGTAGGGCACCGCGCCGATGTGGTCCTCGTGGCCGTGGGTCAGCACGATCGCCTGGACGTCGGCCAGCCGGTCCAGGATCGGGCCGAAGTCGGGCAGGATCAGGTCCACACCCGGCTGCTCGACGTCGGGGAAGAGCACCCCGCAGTCGACGATCAGCAACTTGCCGTTGTATTCGAAGACGGTCATGTTCCGACCGATGGCACCGAGCCCGCCGAGCGGGATGATCCGCAGGCCACCTTCCGGCAGCGGCGGGGGCAGTTCCGCCTCGATGTGCGCCTCGGTCACGCGTTCACCTCATTCTGCGACGCCGTCACTCGGCGCCCATCGTGTCGTTCGATCATTCGGGTAGCTCCAGGCCCGCTGCCGCGAAGTCCGCGCGCAGCTGGGCGATCTCGTCGTCGGTGGCGTCCACCAGCGGGGGTCGCACCGGGCCGGCGGGCAGGCCCAGCGACGCCAGGCCCGCCTTGACCAGGATGGTCCCCTGGGTGCGGAAGATGCCCGTGAACAGCGGCAGCAGCCGTCGGTGCAGGGTCAGCGCGGTCGGCATGTCCCCCGCGTCGTACGCCTCGATCATCTGTGCGGTCAGCGCCCCGGTGAAGTGCGTGGAAGTGCCGACCACACCAACGCTGCCGACGGCCAGCGCCGGCAGGGTGAGCGCGTCCTCGCCGCTGTAGAAGGCGAGGGCCGTGCGGCTGGTCACCCAGCTGGTGGCGGTCAGGTCACCCTTGGCGTCCTTCACCGCGACGATCCGGCCGTGCTCGGCGAGCCGGACGAGCGTCTCGGTCTCGATGGGCACGCCGGCGCGGTGCGGGATGTCGTACAGCATCACGGGCAGGCCGGTCGCGTCGGCCACCGCCGTGAAGTGCCGCAGCAGCCCGCTCTGCGGCGGCTTGTTGTAGTACGGGGTGACCACCAGCAGGCCGTGCGCACCCGCCTTCTCGGCGGCGGCGGCCAGCTCGATGGTGTGCCGGGTGTCGTTGGTGCCGACGCCGGCGACCACCTTGGCCCGGTCACCGACGGCCTCCGCCACGGCCCGGATCAGGCGCTCCTTCTCCGCGTCGGTGGTGGTGGGCGACTCACCGGTGGTGCCGTTGACCACCAGCGCGTCGTTGCCCTGCTCGTCGACCAGGTGGCTCGCCAGCCGGGCGGCGCCGTCGAGGTCGAGCGAACCGTCGGGGGTGAACGGGCTCACCATGGCCGTGAGCAGCCGCCCGAAGGGGCGGGACACCGGTCGGGCAGCGGCGGCAGGGCGGTCGTGCGTCATACCCTCCAACCTAGCGGACGACCAGCCGGGGCCTGCCGGGGAAGGCCTCAGGACGCCTCGTGCGGGCTGGCCGCCACCTCGGTGCCGTCCGGCAGGGTGGAGATCTCGAAGTCGGCGAACACGTTCGGCGCGACCCCCTGCAGCTGGCGCAGGCACTCCACGGCCAGCTCACGGATCTCGACGTCAGCCTGCTCGGTGGCCCGCATCGCGATGAAGTGCCGCCACGCCCGGTAGTTGCCGGTGACCACGATCCGGGTTTCGGTGGCGTTGGGCAGCACCGCGCGGGCCGCCTGCCGGGCCTGCTTGCGGCGCAGCGTCGGGTTCGGCTCGTCGGAGAACCGCTGCTCCAGCCCCTCCAGCAGCTCGTTGTACGCCCGCACGCTCGCTTCGGCGGCCTCCACGAAGCGCTTGTGCAGCTCCGGGTCGTCGGCGATCACCGTCGGCTCGACCATGGCCGCGTCCCGCTCCGGGACGTACCGCTGGGAGAGCTGCGAGTACGAGAAGTGCCGGTGCCGGATCAGCTCATGCGTGAAGGAGCGGGACACGCCGGTGAAGTAGAAGGTGACCGAGCCGTGCTCCAGCACCGAGAGGTGCCCGACCTCCAGGATGTGCGCGAGGTAGCCGGCGTTGGTGGCGGTCGCCGGGTTCGGCTTCTTCCACGACTGGTAGCAGGCCCGGCCGGCGAACTCGGCGAGCGCCTGGCCACCCTCCGCGTCCGTCGACCACGGCACGTCGTCCGGGGCCGCGAACTGGGTCCACGCGATCAACTTGACCTGGGGCTGCACCATCTCCGGCATGCCTGGGACTGTAGTGGTCCCCGGCCGCTCACCCAACTCGGGCTCGCGGTGGCGAATGCGCCTGGCGGCAGCCAAATCGCCGACACTTCGCGGTCATCGTGGCCGCACGGGTGTCCAACGTCTCGACAAGCTGGCTCACGCCTGCCAGTCCCGGGCACCTCTCCGGTTGCCTGTAGAGCTGCCCCGGATCTGGGGCAGCTCTACAGGGGCACGACACGGTCCTACCTCGCCCTGGCGAAGCCGCACGGGCTTTCAGCCGCGCTACCGGCGGACAGGAGCCTGGCGGACGGGTCAGACGTAGAGCGAGGTGAACGGCGCCCAGGGCAGGTTGCGCAACACCGAGAAGGCGAGCCACGCCGCCAGGAAGCCACCGATGACCTTGGAGCTGATCCGCAGCTCGGGCAGCCGCCAGCCGAACGCCTGGTTGCCCGCCCAGGCCACGAAGAGGTACGCCAGGAACGGCAGCGCGAAGACGAACAGGAAGTGGTGCCGGGCGGCGGCCGGCAGGTCGCCGTGCAGCACGTACCAGAGCGCGCGGGTGCCGCCGCAGCCCGGACAGTCGAGCCCCGTGGTCAGCTTGAGCAGGCAGGTCGGCGCGGCGTCCGGGGCGGCGTGGGTCGGGTCGCTGAGCAGCGCGTAGCCCATGCCGGCGGCGACGCAGCCGACCGCGGCCAGCGGCACCGCCCAGCGCGGCGAGCGCTCGTAGAGCCGCAGGACGAACCGGGTGAGCCGGTCCGGCTCGGGGACCGGGTAGCCACCCGGCGGGCTCGTCGGCCAGCCGGCCGGACCGGTGCCGGCGGCACCGGCGGACGGGTCGGCGGTGACCGTCGGGATCGACGCGAACGGCTGGGCGTCCGGCCACGGGTCGACCGCACCGGGCGCGGGCTGTGGCTGGTCGGCCGGTCCGGGAGCGCTCGTCACGCGCTCACGGTACACCGGACACGCCGGCCAACGCGGCGGTGAGCGGACCGGCCAGGTCGCCGGCCGCGGGCGGCGCCACCGCGTCCAACCCGAGCCAGCCGGCGAGCCGGTACAGCTCGGCGGCGAGCGCCACCGCGGTCTCCCCCGGGTCGGCGCCGGGCTCGACCCACGCCGCCGGCACCAGCAGCACCCCCGCCCTGCGGTCGGCCTTCAGGTCGACCCGCGCGGTGAACCGGTCGCCCTGGAGGAAGGGCAGCACGTAGTAGCCGTACACCCGCTGCGGCGCCGGGACGTAGATCTCGATCCGGTAGGTGAAGTCGAAGAGCCGCTCGGTGCGGCCACGCTCCCAGACGAGCGGGTCGAACGGGCTGACCAGCGTGTTGCCCCGAACCCAGCGCGGCAGCCGGGCGCTCGCGTGCAGCCAGGCCGGCTGCCGCCAGCCCGGCACGGTCACCGGCACCAGCTCACCCGCCTCGGCCAGCTCCGCGACGGCCTGGCGGGCACCGGCCAGCGGCAGCCGGAAGTAGTCGCGCAGCTCCGGCTCGGCGGCCACCCCGAGCGACTGGGCGGCGAGGGCCACCAGGGTGCGGTACGCCTCGGCGTCGGTCGGGGTCGGCGCGGCCAGCACTGCGGCCGGCAGCACCCGCTCGGGCAGGTCGTAGCGGCGGGCGAAGGAGGTGCTGCGCTCCGCGGCGGCCACCTCGCCGGCCCAGAACAGATATTCCAGGGCGCGCTTCACCGCCGACCAGTTCCACCCCCAGTTGCCGGTCTCGCGGGGCGCGTCGTGCTCGATCTCGGCGGCGGTCAGCGGACCACGGGCGGCCACCTCGTCGCGCACCCAGGCGACCAGCTCCGGCTGCTCCTGGGCGATCCGCCGCATGCCACCCCAGGACTCGCTGTGTGCCCGGGCCATCCGCCAGCGCAGCATCGGGTGCAGCCCGACCGGGACCAGCGACGCCTCGTGGCCCCAGTATTCGAACAGCTCCCGTGGGCGGCGGTAGGCGGCCTGGTCGAGCAGCGTGGTCGGATAGGGCCCGAGGCGGCTGTAGAGCGGCAGGTAGTGCGCGCGTTGCAGCACGTTGACCGAATCCATCTGGATCAGCCCGACCCGGTCGAGCACCCGGCGCAGATGCCGACGGGCGGGCACCCCGGTCGGCGCCGGGTCGGCGAAGCCCTGGGCGGCGAGCGCCACCCGCCGGGCCTGGGCGAGCGAGAGTGATTCCGGTGCGGCCATCGTCGGCGACCTTAAATCATCGGTACGACGCCGGTGCGGGAAGCTGGACTCCGACCGTCACCGGGGCATAGAACGGTGCAATGCTGACCATCCGCCGGGAGGAGCCGGACGACGCCGAAGCGGTCGCCCGGGTGCACGTGCACGGCTGGCAGGCGGGCTACGCCGGCTTCATGCCGGACGAGGTGCTCGGACGGCTCAACGTGGTGGCCTGGGCGCAGCGCCGCCGCGACATCGGCACGGCCGACCCCGAGCATCCGTTCACCACCCTGCTCGGTGAGGTGGACGGGCTGGTCGTCGGCTTCGCCACCTTCGGGCCGTACCGCCGCAACCAGGACCGCGACGACCTGGACCCGGCGGTCGGGGAGGTGCTGGCCCTCTACGTGGAGCCGGCATGCTGGGGCGACGGCACCGCCGCCCCGCTGCCCGGGCCGGGCTCGTCGAGCGGGGCTGGACCGGCTACCGGCTGTGGGTGCTGGCGGACAACCGGCGGGCCCGCCGGTTCTACGAGCGGGCCGGGTTGTCACCGGACGGTGAGCGGTCGACCTACCAGGTGCCCCTCGCCGGTGGGTGCCCGCCGGTCGGGCTGGTCGAGCTGCGGTACGCCGGCCGCCTCGACGACTGATCCGCCCGGGGTCAGCCACCGGCGGATCGGCAGGAAGGCCAGCAGCGCCAGGCTGATCCAGACGTAGGCGTTGCTGCCCAGGAATCCGTCGACCCCCGTGAAGTCCTTCTCCCAGAACCAGACGGTCCGGCTGATCAGCAACGCGTACCCGATGGTCGCGGCGACCAGCAGGACCCACCGCCGGCGGCCGGCCGGCGCCGCCATCGCGTTGTCGACCAGCAGGATCAGCGCGGGCAGCAACCAGACCAGGTGATGCACCCAGGTGACCGGGCTGACCAGACACATCACCGCGCCGGTCAGCGCCAGACCGGTGGCCTCGTCCGTCGCGACGGCCGTCCGGGACCGCCACGCCCACAGCGCCAGGGTGCCGAGCACCACCAGCAGCCAGAGCAGGGTGCTCGGGTGCTCCGGGTCGAGCCGGGCGACCACCCCGCGCAGCGACTGGTTGGACACGAACGCCAACTCGCCCACCCGACCGGTGTTCCACAGCGCCTCGGTCCAGAACTCCCGGGAGGCGTCCGGGAAGAGCGCACCGGCCAGCAGCGACACCCCGGCGGCGGTCCCGCTGGCGGTCAGCGCCGCCCGCCAGCGCCCCGTGACCAGCAGGTAGACGATGAAGATGCCCGGGGTCAGCTTGATCGCGGTCGCCAACCCGATGCCGACCCCCGCCCACCGGTTGCCGGCGGGCAGCAGCCGCAGCAGGTCCACCGCCACCAGGAAGAGCAGCAGGGTGTTGACCTGGCCGAAGTTGACCGTCTCCCGCATCGGCTCGAACGCGGCGGCCAGGCACAGCGCCACGGCGAGCGCGAACCACCGGGTCCAGCCGGCGCGGCGGGCGATCGGGTCGACCAGCCACCAGATCAGCACCGTGGTGGTGACCACGCTGGCGAGCACGCTCACCACGATCGCGGCCGTCCACGGCAGGTACGCCATCGGCAGCATGACGAGCGCGGCGAACGGCGGGTACGTGAAGCCGTACTGGGTGCCGGGCTTGAGGTAGTCGTAGATCTCCCCGCCGTCGTGCACCCACCACGTCAACGCGCCGTAGTAGACCTTCAGGTCGAAGAAACCGTGTCGGACGGCCGCGACGGCGAGGAACGCGGTGACCGCCGCGGCGAGCACCACCACCCCGACGACCTGCGCGGTCGTCCTGTTGGCACCCTGCGCCACCGTCGCCTCCCTCGCCCTGCGTAGGCTTCCGTCCCATGGCTCTCGGGTACGTCCGCCCGGCGCGTCCCGAGGACGCCGGCGAGATCGCACGCATCCAGCTCGCAACCTGGCGGGTCGCATACCGCCGGATCCTGCCTCGGCACGTGCTCGACAACCTGGACGAAGCGTTCCTCGCCCGGCAGTGGAGCGCCGCGGTGCAGGAGCCGCCCTCGGGCGCGCACCGGGTGCTGGTCGCCGTCGAACAGGCCGAGCAATCGTATCTGGTGGGGTTCGCCGCTTCCGGCCCGGCCGACGCCGAGGCGCTGGCCCCGGGCGAGCCGGCCGAGGCGCTCGGCCCGGACGTGGCCGCGGTGACCGACCTGCTGGTCGAACCGCGCTGGGGTCGGCGTGGGCACGGCAGCCGGCTGCTCGCCGCCGCGGTCGACCTGTGGCGGGAGGACGGGCTGAGCCGGGCGGTGGCCTGGGCGTTCGAGGGTGACGAGGCGACCCGCAAGTTCCTCACCAGCACCGGCTGGGAGCCCGACGGCGCGGCCCGCGCGCTGGACGTCGACGACATGCTGGTGCCCCAGGTGCGCCTGCACGTGGCCGTCCCGGCCGAGAAGGTTCCAGCCGACGAGCAGCCCGGCGCCTGACACGCGATCCAGCCGGCTCGCGCGGCGCGTCCGGGCCGTTACGGCGGCCGATGTCACACGGGTCGCCTAACGTCGGCCCCATGAGCGCAGCGACCGTGCCGGCGCCGACCGCGGACGGCCGGCTTGAGGAGTTCCGGGTCGAGCTGACCGGCTACTGCTACCGGATGCTCGGCTCGCTGTACGACGCCGAGGACGCGGTGCAGGAGACGCTGCTGCGGGCCTGGCGCGGGTGGGACGGCTTCGACGGCCGGTCCAGCCCGCGCACCTGGCTCTACCGGATCGCCACCAACGTCTGCCTGGACCTGCTGCGCGGTCGCCGGCGCCGGGCCCTGCCGATGGACCTCGGCGATCCGTCGTCGCCGGTGGCGACGGCGCTGGGCGGTCCCGAGACCGGCTGGGTGGAGCCCGCCCCGGACGCGGCGGTGCTGCCGGCGGCGGCCGATCCGGCCGAGCTGACGGTGGTTCGGGAGTCGGTCCGGTTGGCGTTCGTGGCCGCGCTCCAGCACCTGCCGGCCCGGCAGCGCGCGGTGCTGATCCTGCGGGACGTGCTGCGTTGGCGGGCCGAGGAGGTCGCCGGTCTGCTCGACACCACCGTGCCCGCGGTCAACAGCGCGCTGCAACGAGCCCGGGCCACGCTGGCCGACCGGGTCGGTGACGCTCCGGGCCGGCCGCTGGATCGGGAGCACCGCGACCTGCTCGACCGCTACGTGCAGGTCTTCGAGCGCTACGACGTCGACGCCCTGGTGGGCTTGCTACGCGCCGACGCCGTCCAGAGCATGCCGCCGTACCGGATGTGGCTGCGCGGCGCGGGCGACATCGGTCGTTGGCTGGTCGGGCCGGGGGCGGGCTGCCGGGGCTCCCGGCTCATCCGGGTGACGGCCAACGGCGGCCCCGCCCTGGCCCAGTACCGGCCCGACCCGGCGGGTGGGCACCGACCGTTCTCGATCCAGCTGCTGGAGGTCGCCGGTGGCCGGATCACCCGCCTCACCCACTACCTCGATCCGGGGCTCTTTCCGCGCTTCGGCCTGCCCGCCCGTCTCGACCCCTGACCGTCCGGGCCGGCCGGGCGATGAGTTCCGGCCGGCGACATCGTCCACCCCTCGTACGCCGACAATGAGGAGACCACCGTGTTCACAGACACCAAGGCGTTCAGCGGGTTCTCGGTGGACGACACCGGGCGCGCCGAACGGTTCTACGGCGAGACGCTCGGCCTGCGGGTCACCCGGGACGACGCGATGGGCGGGTTGCTGACCCTGCACATCGCCGGGGACCGGCCCGTCCTGGTCTATCCGAAGAACGACCACACCCCGGCGACCTACACGGTGCTCAACTTCCCGGTCGACGACATCGACCGTGCGGTCGACGGGCTGATCGCGCGGGGGGTCCACTTCGCCCGCTACGACGGGATGCCGCAGGACGAGAAGGGGGTCATGCGCGGGCAGGGGCCGGCCATCGCCTGGTTCACCGATCCGGCCGGCAACATCCTGTCCGTCCTCCAGCAGAGCTGACCGGTGGGGCGGCTCCGCACGTCGGGGCCGCCCCACGGGGGCAGGTCAGCCCTTGTCCGAGCCGTCGTTGGCATCCCGGACGAAGTACCGCTGGAACACCACGAAGATGATCGCGACGGGGATGGTGGCCAGCAGCGCCGCGCCCAGCTTGAGCGGATACTGGGTGCCGCTGCCGAGTGAGCCGCTGACCAGGTCGGCCAGCCCACGCGGCAGGGTGAACAGGTCCGGGTCCTGCACCGACACGAGGCTGTGCGGGAACTCGTTCCAGGAGCCCTGGAACGACAAAATGGTCAGGGTGATCAGCGCCGGTTTCGCCATCGGCAGCACCACCGACCAGAAGGTGCGGAAGATGCTCGCCCCGTCGATCCGGGCGGCCTCCTCCACGCTCAACGGGATCGACTCGAAGAACTGCTTCATGATGAACACGCCCGCCGCGTCGGCCAGCAGCGGCACCACCAGACCCGCGTAGCTGTTGTAGATGCCGAGCTGGTTGAGCACCAGGAACTTCGGGATCAGCAGCACCACTCCGGGCACCGCCATCACCGCGATGACGGCGGCGAACAGCCCGCCGCGTCCCCGGAACCGCAGCCGGGCCAGCGCGTACCCCGCGAGCGAGTCGAAGAACACCCGACCGAGGGTGACGAGCACCGTCACCAGCAGTGAGTTGCCCAGCCAGAGCGGGAAGTTGGTGCCGCCGAAGATCCGCTCGAAGCCGGCCAGCGTGAGCGGGTCCGGGAACGGGGAGAGCGGGTTGGCCGCCGCGTCGGGCTCGGTCTTGAGTGAACTGCTGATCTGGATGACGAACGGGTAGAGGAACACCAGCCCGAAGAAGATCAGCGTCGCGTACCCCAGGAAGCGGGTGGCCAGGGTGCGGGCCGCGCGCTGGTCGCGCCGCGCGGGCGCCACCGGCGGGCGGTCGGTGAGCACGGCCATCTCAGGACCTCCCCGGTACGCGCCGACGCCGCCAGCCGCGTCGCGGCCGGTCGGTGTCCCGCTCGGCGAGCACTCGGCGCTGAATCAGCGTGAGCACGATGATGATCAGGAACAGCACGAACGAGATCGCCGCGCCCGAGCCGTAGTCGAAGTCCCGGAAGGCGGTCCGGTACGACAGGTAGGCCGGGGTGAGCGTGGTCTTGGCCGGGCCGCCCTGGCTCATCACGTACACCTGGTCGAAGACCTGCCAGGAGCCGATCAGGCCGAGGGTGAGCACCAGGAACGTGGTCGGCCTGATCAGCGGCAGGGTGACGTGCCGGAACCGCTGCCACCGGGACGCGCCGTCGAGGGTGCTCGCCTCGTCCAGCGTGACCGGCACGTTCTGCAGGCCGGCCAGGAACATCAGCATGAAGGTGCCGGAGGTGGTCCAGATGACAAGAGTGATGATCGACATCATCGCCACGCTGGGACCGGCCAGCCAGTCCCACCAGCTCAGCCCGAACGGGCCGCCGTCGGCCAGCGCCGCCGGGGGCGAGTCGACGCCGACCGCTTTGAACAGCAGGTGCAGCACGCCCCGCGAGTCGGCGAACCACTCCGGTCCGTCGATGCCGAGGACGCTGAGCAGCGCGTTGACCGCGCCCGAGTTGGCGAACAGGAACAGGAACACCACGCTGATCGCGACCGAGCTGGTGACCGAGGGGAAGTAGAAGGCGCTGCGGAAGAAGCTCTTGCCCTTGAGCATCCGGTTGTTGACGACCAGCGCCAGCCCGAGCGCGAGCACGGTCTGCGCCGGCACCACGATCGCCACGTAGTAGATGTTGTTGCGGATGCTGGTCATGAAGTCGCGGCGGGCCAGCCCGTCCTCGGTGAACAACTGGGTGTAGTTGTGCCCGCCGACGAACGGCACGTCGCCGGTGAACGGGCTGCCCTGGCCGTTCCAGTCGGTCAGGCTGACCCAGAGCGCCATCAGGATCGGCAGCAGCAGGAACAGCCCCAGGATGACGATCACCGGCGCGACGAAGAGCCAGCCGGCGACGGTCTCGTTGCTGCGGATGCCGCCTCGGCGTCGGCGGGGGCTCTCGCCGGACGCGGTCGCCACGGCGCTCAATGTTTCGGTTGCCATCTCCCCTCCCTCCCTGTCTCGGGCCGACGGTGTAAGGAAGGGCCCCTTGTTATCGCCTGGTGCATAAAAAGGGGCCCTTCCTAACACCTCAGCTGGCGCCGAGCGCCGCCTTGGCGTTCTTGTCGAAGTTCTGCAGCACGGTCTTCGGGTCACCGTTGACCAGGCCCTGCAGACCGGTGTCGAGGTCGCCGAGGACGCTGTCCATCTTCGGGGCGTTCACCGGGCCCTGGGCGTACGCGGCGCCGTCGATGAACGGCTTGTCCGCCGGGAAGGCGCTGGTGTACTGGTCGCGCACCGACTGCCGGGACGGCATCACGCCGAACGCCTTGGCGAAGGCCATCTGCTGCTCGCCACTGGTCATCGCCTCGACGAACTTGATCGCCTGGTCCTTGTACTTGCTCTTGGCCGCGATGCCCCAGCACTGGGTGAAAGAGAGCGTGCCCTGGCCCTTCGCGCCGGCCGGCAGCGGAACGACCTTGTACTTGACGTTCGGGAAGTCGTTCTGGAGTGCGCCCTTGATCCAGTTGCCCTCGATGGTCATCACGGCCTTGCCCTTGCCGAACGCCTCACCGGACCAGCCGGCGTCAAGCTGCTTCGGGTACTTGGCGAGGCCCGTGGTCAGCATGGTCTTGACGTACTGGAGGGCGGCCAGGTTCTCCGGGGTGTCGGCGGTGGCCTGCTTGCCGTCCTTGCTCATCAGCCACCCGCCGTTCTGCACCATGAAGGCGCCGATCCGGTCGCGGGTGTCACCCAGGGCCAGCGGGACCTGCCCCTTGGCCTTGATCTTCTGGGCGGTCGCGGTGAGCTGGTCCCAGGTGGTCGGCACGTCGGCGTCGGTCAGCCCGGCCTTGGTCCACAGGTCCGTGTTGATCTGCAGGGCCAGGGTGGAGAAGTCCTTGGGCGCGCAGTAGAGCTTGCCGTCGTAGGTGAAGGCGGTGCGCAGGCTCTCGTAGAAGTCGCTCGTGTTGCTCACCTTGTCGCCGTACGGCTCCAGGGCCCCGACGCTGGCGTAGTCGGCGAACCGCGCCGCGTCGACGTAGAAGACGTCCGGTGGGGTGCCACCGGCGAGGGCCTGACCGAGCTGCTGGGTGAGGTCCTGCGCCGGGGTGACCGTGGCGGTGTTGCCGGAGCTGCCGGCCCACTTCGCCGCGGCGTCCTGGACGGCCTTGGTCTCAGCCTCGCCCGAGGAGCCGATCAGGATCTGCAGGCTGGCCGGGCCGCTGGACTGGGTGGCGTCGCCGGAGGAGTCGTCGAAGCCACTGCCGCAGGCCGCGGAGCCGAGGAGGGCGACGGCGGCAAAGCCGGCCACCGCCGCCCGGGTGAGGGTTCGAGGTGCCATGGGTTTCTCCTGGTGGGGGAAGGGACTACGCGGTGTGCCGAAGCGCCAGCGCGGGCTGGAGCAGCACGTGGGTGGGGGTCTCGTGGTTACCGTCGAGGACCCCGGTGAGCAGGTCCACGCAGCGGGCGGCGGCCTCGCCGAGCGGTTGGCTGACGCTGGCCAGCCCGACCGCGGCGGCCACCGGGGTGTCGTCGAAGCCGATCACCGACACGGGCGGGTCGACGCCGCGGATCGCCTGGACGGCGCCGAGGGCGAGCGAGTCGCTGGCACAGACCACGGCGGTCGGTGCCACGGTGACGAGCAGGTCGCGCATCAGCCGCTCCCCCTCGGCGATGCCGTCCTCGGTCTCCCGGTGCAGCCCGGTCGGGTCGATGCCGGCGGCGCGCAGCGCGTCGCGCCAACCGGCCCGGCGGTCGTCGCCGACGCCGGAGCCGAGCGGCCAACCGATGAACGCGATCCGCCGGTGCCCGGACGCCAGCAGGTGCCGGGTGGCCTGGGCCGTGCCGGCCGCGCCGTCGACGTCGACCCAGGGGTGGGCGTCGAGCGCGTCCCACGGCCGGCCGAAGGTCACGAACGGCACGTCCCGGCCGGCGAGCCAGGCGGTACGCGGGTCGCCGTACTTCGTGCCGACGAGCACGAACGCGTCCAGCTCGTACGTGCCCAGCAGGTCGTCGTAGGTGGCGATCTCCCGCTCGTCGTCGGTGGCGGTGTAGAGCAGCACCCGGTAGCCGGCGGCGTCGGCGGTCTCGGTGAGGCCGTGCAGGAAGCGGTCGAGCACCGATCCGTTGATGCCGTCGCGGGTCGGCTCGATCCGTGCGGCGATCAGCCGGGACCGGCCGGTACGCATCTGCCGGGCGGCCTGGTTGGCTCGGTAGCCGAGCGCGCTGATGGCGTCCTGGACCCGTAGCCGGGTCTCCTCCCGCACGATGTGCGGGGCGTTGAGCACGTTGGACACCGTCTGGCGGCTCACTCGGGCGTGCCGGGCCACCGTCGCGATGGTCACCTTTTCGGCCACTTAATCCCTCTCGCCATCTTGAACGATCCAATCTGGATAAGGCAGGATTAGATCGTTCAAGTTTCTGGAATGTTTCGCACTTTGCACCGCCAGGGGCGCGTTGTCAAGACGTCCGTCCCGCACCCTGAGGATCTGGAGCCACACCGTGATCGAACGCCAGCTGCAACCCCTCCTGCACGAGTTGGTGGGGGTGGTCCTCGCCCCGACCAGCGCACTGGGGGACGCGACCGGGCAGATCCGCCCGACCGGCGTCCAGGGCGTCTTCCACGCCGACGCCAGGGTGCTCTCCCGGGTCGAGCTACGGGTCGACGACCGGGAGCTGGAAGGGCTGACCCGCGGCGACGACGGCCCGCACGGCGCCCGCTTCGTGAGCCTGGCGCGCTGGCTCGGCGACGCCGTGCCCGACCCCACCGTCCGGGTCGACCGGCTCCGCCGGGCCACCCGCGACGGCCTCACCGAGGAGCTGCGGGTCGTCTCCACGGCCACCGTGCCGGTACGCGCCACCGTCAGCGTCGACCTCGCCTGCGACCTGGCACCCATCGAGGTGGTCAAGTCCGGCGGCGCCGCGCCGCCGCTGGAAGCCAAGACCGGCCAGCCCGGCGTGCTCACCTGGGCGGCGGAGGGCATCACCGTCACCGTCACCGGCGCGGGCGCCGACGTCCTCGCCACCGGCGAACGGATCACGGCCCCCCGGCTGGCCTGGCCGGTCGAGCTGCCCCCCGGCGGCGAGACGGTGCTGCGCTGGCACCTGACCGTCGAGGACCCGCGCGCCGTGGTCATCGGCCCGGCCGGCGAGCCGGACTGGTCCCGGCCCCAGGTGACCGCCGACGACCGGCGGCTGGTCCGGCTGCTCGACCGCAGCCTCGACGACCTGCGCGGGCTGCGACTGGCCGAGACCGGCGCACCCCGCGACGTCTTCCTCGGCGCCGGGGTGCCCTGGTTCCTCACCCTGTTCGGCCGGGACAGCCTCTGGGCCGCCCGGATGATGCTGCCGCTCGGCACCGACCTGGCCGCCGGCACCCTGCGGGTGCTCGCCCGGCGACAGGGCACCCGCGTCGATCCGGCCACCGGCGAGGCCCCCGGCAAGATCCTGCACGAGCTGCGCCGGCACGAGTTCGCGCTGCCCGACGACGGGCTCCGCCTGCCACCGGTCTACTACGGCACCGTCGACGCCACCATGCTCTGGGTCAACCTGCTGCACGACGCCTGGCGCTGGGGTCTCCCGGTCGAGCAGATCGAACCGCTGCTGCCGCACCTGGAGGCGGCGCTGCGCTGGCTCTGCGAGCACGCCGACCCGGACGGCGACGGTCTGGTCGAGTACATCGACACCACCGGGCACGGGCTGTCCAACCAGGGCTGGAAGGACTCCGGCGACGCCGTCCGGTTCCACGACGGCTCGCTGGCCACCGCGCCGATCGTGCTGGCCGAGGTGCAGGGGTACGCGCACGAGGCCGCGGTGAACGGCGCCGCACTGCTCGACGCCTTCGGCCGCCCGGGTGGGGACCGCTGGCGTGAGCACGCCGCCGCGCTCGCCCGCCGGTTCCGGGACAGCTTCTGGGTCGACGGCCGGTACGGCCCACAACCCGCGCTGGCCCTGGACCGGGACAAGCGGCCGGTCGACTCACTGACCAGCAACATCGGTCACCTGCTCGGCACCGGCCTGCTCACCGGCGACGAGGAGGACCAGGTCGCCCGCCTGCTCACCACCGACACGCTGGCCGGTGGCTTCGGGCTGCGGACCATGTCCACCGACGACGCCGGATTCAGCCCGCTGTCGTACCACTGCGGTTCGATCTGGACCCACGACACCGCGATCGTGCTCGCCGGGCTGGCCCGCGCCGGGCACCGGGACGCCGCGCTCGGCCTGGCCGAAGGGTTGCTCGCCGCGGCCGAGGCGTTCGACTACCGGCTGCCCGAGCTGTACGGCGGCGACGACCGGTCACTGGTGAACCGCCCGGTGCCGTACCCGGCGGCGTGCCGGCCGCAGGCCTGGGCCGCAGCCAGCGCGGTGCTGCTGCTCCAGGCCGCCACCGGGCTCTACCCCGACGTGCCGGGCGGCACGGTCCGGCTGGCGCCGCTGGCCGGAGCCGAGCTCGGCGCGCTCACGGTCAGCGGCTTCCGCCTGGCCGGCACCCCAGTGGACATCACCGTCGACCGAACCGGCCACCCCACCATCACCGGCCTACCCACCCCCCTGACCCCAACCCTCCCCACCCAACGCCGCCCCACCACCTCAACCCCCCTCTAACCCACCCCGCAGCACCCCGTCCCGACCCGCTGATCATGAAGTTGTTGTCACCCGCCGCGGCGTGTCGTGGCAATAACTTCATGATCAACGGGGGTGGGGTTGGGTGGGGTGGGGTGGGGGCGTTACCGGCTTTGTTCGGCGATTAGTTCGTCGTCGTCCATGGCGCCGGTGGTGTGGAAGCCCAGGGCCGTGTAGAGGGATGCCGCCTGGGTGTTGTCGGGGTGGTACGAGAGGCGAACCCTAGGGTTGCCGTCCTTGGCGGCCAGCCAGGCGGCCAGGGTCCGCACGGTGGCTCGACCGACACCCCGGTTCTGCTCGGCGGCGTCGATCAGCATCCCGCCGATCCAGTGCGAGCCGTCATCGTCCACGCCCCACATGACATGGCCGACGACGGCCTCGTCGGCGTAGACCGCGAGCGAGTTCCACACCTCGGATCGGATGCTGACCAGCAGGTAGCGGGCGCCCAGCGCGGCGACGAACCGGCGCTGGTCGTCGCGCGGGGCGACGTCGGCCACGGCACGCCAGTTGTCGTCGTCCACCGGGCGCAGGGTGACCCGGCGTCCGACCTGGTCCAGATGTCCACCATTGATCATGGCGGCAGCCTAGGACCGGCCCGACTCCCCCGCGATCCGGTTTCCGCCCACCCTCGACACCGCGGCGCGGTCAGTCGAGCAGGGCGTCCAGGCCGACGGTGAGACCGGGGCGGTTGCGCACCGCGCGCACGGCCAGCAGCACACCCGGCATGAACGAGGCCCGGTCGTACGAGTCGTGCCGAATGGTCAGCGTCTCGCCGGTGGTGCCGAACAGCACCTCCTGGTGGGCGACGAGCCCGGTGGCGCGCACGGCGTGTACGCGTACCCCGTCGATCTCGGCGCCCCGCGCGCCCGGCACCTCGTCCTTGGTGGCGTCCGGGACCGGGCCGAGCCCAGCCTCGGCGCGGGCCCGGGCGATCTGCCGCGCCGTGTGCGTGGCCGTGCCGCTCGGGGCGTCCAACTTGCGCGGGTGGTGCTGCTCGATGATCTCGACGGACTCGAAGTGCCGGGCGGCCCGCGCGGCGAACTGCATCATCAGCACCGCGCCGATGCCGAAGTTCGGCGCGATCACCACGCCCACCCCCGGCTTGCGGGCAAGCCAGCCGCGCACCCGGTCCAGCCGCTGCTCGGTGAAGCCCGTGGTGCCGACCACCGCGTTGATGCCCTGGTCGATGCACCAGTGCAGGTTGTCCATGACGACGTCCGGCGTGGTGAAGTCGACGACCACCTCGGCGCCGGCGTCGGACGCGGCGAAGAGGCCGTCACCCTGGTCGACCATCGCCACGAGCTCAAGGTCGTCGGCGGCGTCGACCGCCTTGCACACCTCGATGCCCATCCGGCCCCGGGCACCCAGGACACCGACCCGCACCGGGTCGGCCGGAGTTCTCTCCTGCTCGTCAGTCACGGGGCACAACCTATCCCAATCGGGACGCTGGCTCCCGGCCGGACCGGATCCACGCCACTGTCCGGGAGGTCACCCGGCCCGACTGCCCCACCGCGGCGGCAGCGCCCTCAGCCGACGAAGTCGGAGGCGCCGAACGGGCCGACCACGGCCAGCGACATCGGCCGGCCGAGCAGCTCCGCGGCGAGGGCGTTCACGTCCGCCACGGTGACCTCGTCGACCCGCCGGAGCAGCTCGTCCACCGGCATCAGGTCGCCGTAGAGCAGCTCCCCCTTGGCCAGCCGGCTCATCCGGGAACCGGTGTCCTCCAGGCCGAGCACGAACGAGCCCTTGCTCATCCCCTTGCCCCGGGCCACCTCGGCCTCGGTCAGCCCCTCGGCGGCCACCCGGGCCAGCTCGGCGCGGGTCAGGGCCAGCACCTCGTCCACCTTGCCCGGCGCGCAGCCGGCGTAGACGGCGAACAGGCCGCTGTCGGCGTACTGGCTGGCGTACGAGTAGACCGAGTACGCCAGGCCGCGCTGCTCGCGGATCTCCTGAAACAGCCGGCTGGACATGCCGCCGCCGAGCACGTTGTTGAGCACCCCGAGGGCGAAGCGCCGATCGTCGATGCGATCGATGCCGGGGCAGCCGAGGATGATGTGCGCCTGCTCGGTCTCCTTCGGCTCCACCAGAGTGGTGGCGGGCCGGGTCCGTACCGCCGGGGTGGCCTTGCGGTACGGCGCCGGGGTCGCCGGGTCGCTGTCCAGCGGGGTGCCGCGCACCGCCTGGCGGACCAGCTTGACCACCGCGGCGTGGTCGAGGTTGCCGGCGGCGGCGATGACGATCTGCGGCGCGGTGTAACGGCGCCGGTAGAAGCTCTGGATCTGCCGCCGGGTCATCGGCGTGACGGTCTCCTCGGTGCCGGAGATCAGTCGGCCCAGCGGGTGGTCGCCGTAGACGGCGCGGGCGAAGAGGTCGTGCACCTCGTCACCGGGCTCGTCGTCGTGCATGGCGATCTCTTCGAGGATCACGCCGCGCTCGGTCTCCACGTCGGCCGGCTCCAGCAGCGAGTCGGCGACCAGGTCGCACATCACGTCGATCGCCAGCGGCAGGTCCTCGTCCAGCACGCGGGCGTAGTAGCAGGTGTATTCCTTCGTGGTGAAGGCGTTGGTCTCGCCACCCACCGCCTCGATCTGCGAGGAGATCTCCAGGGCGGTGCGCTTGTGGGTGCCCTTGAAGAGCAGGTGCTCGAGAAAGTGTGCGGCACCGGCCTGTGGGCCGGTCTCGTCCCGCGAGCCGACCGCCACCCAGATGCCGAACGAGACGCTGCGCATCGCCGGAATCGCCTCGGTGAGCACGCGCAGGCCGCCGGGCAGCACGGTACGACGTACCGTGCCGCCCAGCGGGTCGTCGCTGAGCGTCCGGGTCACCGCCCGGGCGGTGCCGCCGGAGCGGCCCGCCCCGGTGTCCCGGGACGCGGCCACCCCCCGTCGATCCGGTGGAAACGGCGCACTGAAGGCCCGACTCACGTACTGCTCCCGGTTCGACGAGGGGTGGGTGATGCGATGTACGACGATCAGCTGTGCCGGGTCCGGCGGCGCGGACGCTCGCCGCCCTCACCACCCTCGCCGCCGCCGTTGCCGCCCTCGCCACGGTCGCCGCGCTCCGGGCCACGGCCGCCCTTGTCGCCGCCACGCTCGCGGTCGCCCCGGTCACGCGGCCCACGGTCGCCACGGTCGCGGCTGGCCGGCCGGTCGCCACCGGCGGCCTCACCAGCGGCCGGCGCCTCGGCGCCCTCCGGGCGGACCTTGTCCAGGTAGATCTTGCCGCGGGCGTCGATGTCCGCGATCTCGACCTCGACCCGGTCGCCGACGTTGAGGAAGTCCTCAACGCGCTCGACCCGCTTGCCGTCGCCCACCTTGGAGATGTGCAGCAGGCCGTCACGACCCGGCAGCAGCGAGATGAACGCACCGAACGCGGCGGTCTTGACCACCGTGCCGAGGAACCGCTCGCCCTGCTTGGGCAGGGTCGGGTTGGCGATCCCGTTGATCCGGTCGACGGCCGCCTGGGCCGACGGGCCGTTGGTGGCGCCGACGTAGATCGTGCCGTCGTCCTCGATGGAGATCTCGGCGCCGGTCTCGTCCTGGATCGCGTTGATGGTCTGCCCCTTCGGGCCGATCACCATGCCGATCTTGTCCACCGGGATCTTGACGGTGGTGACCCGCGGCGCGTAGTCCGACATCTCGGCCGGAGCCTCGATCGCCGCCTTCATGACACCGAGGATGACCTGCCGGGCCTCGTTCGCCTGCTGCAGCGCGGCGGCCAGCACGTCCGACGGGATGCCGTTGAGCTTGGTGTCGAGCTGGAGCGCGGTGACGAACTCCGGCGTGCCGGCGACCTTGAAGTCCATGTCACCGAACGCGTCCTCGGCACCGAGGATGTCGGTCAGCGTCACGTACTGGGTCTTGCCGTCCACCTCGTCGGAGATGAGCCCCATCGCGATGCCGGCGACCGGCGCCTTCAGCGGCACACCGGCGCTGAGCAGGCCCAGCGTCGAGGCGCAGACCGAACCCATCGAGGTGGAGCCGTTGGAGCCGAGCGCCTCGGAGACCTGCCGGATGGCGTACGGGAACTCCTCGCGCGCCGGCAGCACCGGGATCAGCGCCCGCTCGGCGAGCGCGCCGTGGCCGATCTCGCGCCGCTTCGGCGAGCCGACCCGGCCGGTCTCACCGGTCGAGTACGGCGGGAAGTTGTAGTTGTGCATGTAGCGCTTGCGGTTCTCGGGGGACAGCGTGTCCACCATCTGCTCCATGCGGAGCATGTTGAGCGTGGTGACGCCCAGGATCTGGGTCTCGCCCCGCTCGAACAGCGCCGAACCGTGCACCCGGGGCAGCACGCCGACCTCGGCGGTCAGCGGGCGGATGTCCCGCGGGCCACGCCCGTCCATGCGGACCTGCTCACGCAGCACCCGGTTGCGCACCTCGGACTTGGTCAGCGAGCGGAAGGCGGCGCTGAGCTCCTTCTCCCGACCCTCGAACCGACCACCCAGCTCCTCGGCGACCCGGGCCTTGACCCGGTCCAGGGCCTCCTCGCGGTCGGCCTTGCCGGCGATGGTGATCGCCTCGGCCACCTCGGTGCGGGCCAGCCCGGCGACCGCGTCGTACACGTCGTCCTGGTAGTCCAGGAAGACGGGGAACTCGGTGACCGGCTTGGCGGCGACCTCGGCCAGCTCGCTCTGCGCGCGGCACAGCTCACGGATCGCCGGCTTCGCGGCCTCCAGGCCGCTGGCCACGATCTCCTCGGTCGGGGCGGTGGCGCCGGCCGAGATCAGGGCGACGGCGTTCGGCGTGGCCTCCGCCTCGACCATCATGATCGCGACGTCGCCGTCCTCGAGCGTGCGGCCGGCCACGACCATGTCGAAGGTGGCGCGTGCCAGCTCCTCCAGGGTCGGGAAGGCGACCCACTGGCCGTCGATGTGCGCGACCCGGGTGGCACCGATGGGGCCGGAGAACGGCAGGCCGGAGAGCTTGGTCGACATCGAGGCGGCGTTGATCGCCACGACGTCGTACGGGTGCTGCGGGTCGAGCGCGAGGATGGTCTCGACGACCTGGACCTCGTTGCGCAGGCCCTTGACGAACGACGGGCGCAGCGGCCGGTCGATCAGCCGGCAGGTGAGGATGGCGTCCTCGCTGGGCCGGCCCTCACGGCGGAAGAACGAGCCGGGGATCCGGCCCGCGGCGTACATCCGCTCCTCGACGTCGACGGTCAGCGGGAAGAAGTCGAACTGCTCCTTCGGGTGCTTACCGGCGGTGGTGGCGGAGAGAACGACCGTCTCGCCCAGCTGGGCGACGACGGAACCGGCGGCCTGGCGAGCCAGCCGACCGGTGGAGAAGGTGATCTCACGGGTGCCGAAGGACCCGTTGTCGATCACGGCGGTGCGGGATTCGGTGCCGAGGTTGGTCTCGGTCATGTGCTGTAGTGCTCCTTCGCGTCGTGGGCCCCACGACACGGGGAACTGCTCAGCCGGCCGGTCTTCGATCGAAGCGCCCGGGTGGCCGGCATGATGCCGGGATTCCCGGGGGCCACTACCGGAGACCGGTACGCTGACCGGCTCCCTGTCGGGTGGTCGCGCGGCCCGTGTTCTTCAGGTGGGACGCCGATCGGGGGAGCGGCCGGTCGGCCACTCCCCCGTCACGTCACCGGCGCAGGCCGAGCCGCTCGATGAGCGACCGGTAGCGGGCAATGTCCTTCTTCTGGACGTAGTTGAGCAGCCGACGGCGCCGGCCGACCAGCAGCAGCAGCCCACGGCGGCTGTGGTGGTCGTGCTTGTGCACCTTCAGGTGCTCGGTCAGCTCAGCGATCCGCTTGGTGAGGACCGCGACCTGGACCTCCGGCGAACCGGTGTCGCCCTCGGCGGTCGCGTACTCCGCGCGGATCGTGGCCTTGGCTTCCTGATCGAGCGCCATGTTCTCCCTGTTTCAGTGGGTTGATCAAGTAGTTGTCCGTCGTCCCGATGGACCGGGGACGGACCGGTCCTCGCACCCGCGGCGTCGAGCAGGCACGCGAGGCCCCACGCCGGTCACCCGACGTTTCCGCCAGACTACCAGCACCCGCCGGTAGCACCCGGTCAAGGGCCTCGGGCAGGCAGCTGCGTCGCCCGGGAGGATCAGCCCAGGGCGCGCCGGGTGCGTTCGACGTCCTGTTCCATCTGGGCGATCAACGGCTCGATCGAGTCGTACCGGATCTGCCCCCGCAGGTGCGCCACGAAGTCCAGGGCCAGCCGCTCGCCGTAGAGGTCACCGTCGAAGTCCAGCGCGTACGCCTCCACCCGCCGCTCCCGGCCGGAGAAGGTCGGGTTGGTGCCCACCGACACCGCCGCCATCAGCGGCTCGCGCTGCCCGCGGCGGATCAGCCGGGCCGCGTACACCCCGTCGGCGGGCACCGCCGCGTACCGGTGGCAGAGCAGGTTGGCGGTGGGAAAGCCCAGTTCCCGCCCACGCTGGTCACCGCGGACCACCACGCCCTCCAGCCGGTGCGAACGGCCCAGCGCGGCCGCCGCCGCGCCCACGTCGCCCGCGTCGACGCAGGAGCGGATGTACGTCGAGGAGAAGACGGTGCCGTCCTCGGCGACCAGCGGGCCGCCCTCCACCGCGAAGCCGAAGGTCTGACCCAGCCGCTCCAGCAGCGCCACGTCGCCGGCCGCCCGGTGCCCGAAACGGAAGTTGCTGCCGACCACCACCAGCGCCGCGTGCAGGTGCTCGACCAGGATGTCGTGCACGAACTGCTCGGCGGGCAGCCGGGAGAACTCCGGTGTGAACGGCACCACGCAGAGCACGTCCACGCCGAGCGCCTCGATCAGCTCAGCCTTGCGGGCGGGCTCGGTGAGCACAGCCGGATGCGAGCCGGGGCGGACCACCTCGGCCGGGTGCGGGTCGAACGTGACCACGACGGACTGCACGCCCAGCTCTCGGGCCCGGGCCACGGCGTGCCCGATGGTCGCCTGGTGCCCCTTGTGCACGCCGTCGAAGACGCCGATGGTGACGACCGAACGCCCCCACCCGCCGGGTGCCGCGTCGTATCCCCGCCACCGCTGCATGCCGCTCCCCTTCGTAAGGAAGGGCCCCTTCTTAACGCCTCGTGCAGAGGAAGGGCCCCTTGTTAACACTCGCCGGGCGGATCCGCGCCGCCGGGCGCCACCCGGGCGCGCGCACCGGCGGCCTCGCCGTCTAGGCCGGGGCGAGCACGATTTCGGCGCGGGCCCGCCCGTCCCGCTCGCTGACGATAGCGATCAGCCCGCCGGCCGGGCCGAAGACGGCGTACGGCCCGGTCAGGCCGGCCGGGTCCAGCGGCCCGCCGTGGGCGAGCACCCGCGCCTCGTCGGGCGTGGCCTCCCGACGGGGGAAGAACCGGTCGGCCGCCGCGTCGAGCGGCAGGTTGACCACGTCCGGGGCGCGCTGCTCCAGCTCGTCGAGGGTGGTCGCCTCGGCGAGGGTGAAGCCGCCCACCGCGGTTCGGCGCAGCGCGGTCAGATGGCCACCGACTCCGAGCGCCAGGCCCGCGTCCCGGGCGATGGCGCGGATGTACGTGCCGGAGGAGCAGGTGACGTCGATGTCCACGTCCACCACGTCCGGCTCGGTGCGGCGGATCGCCAGCACCTCCAGGCGGGAGATGGTGACCCGCCGCGCCGGCAGCTCGACGTTCTCCCCGTCGCGCACCCGCTTGTACGCCCGCTGGCCGTCGATCTTGATGGCGCTGACCGCGCTCGGCACCTGGTCGATCTCGCCGGTCGACGCGCTCAGCGCAGCCCGGATCGCGTCGTCGGTGACCTGACCGGCCGGGGTGGTGGCGATCACGTCGCCCTCGGCGTCGTCGGTGACGGTGGCCTGGCCGAGCCGGATGGTGCCGGTGTAGCTCTTGCCCGCGCCGATCACGTAGGTCAGCAACCGGGTGGCCCGGCCCACGCCGATCACCAGCACACCGGTAGCCATCGGGTCGAGCGTGCCGCCGTGCCCGACCCGCCGGGTCTTCGCCAGCCGGCGGATCCGCGCCACCACGTCGTGCGACGTCATGCCGCCGGATTTGTCGACCACGATCAGACCATCGGTGCTCACGTCGCCCAAGCCTGCCAGATGCCCCGGATGGCGACGTGTGTGGGCAGGCGCCGCCTCAACGAATCGCGCCGACGACGGCCCAGCGGCCGTCGCGCAGTCGTAGCAGCAGGGCGACCAGCCGGATCACCACGAACAGGGTGAGCCCGGCCCAGATGCCGCCCAGCCCCAGCTTGAGCCCGTACGCCAGCCAGATGGCCGGCAGGAAGCCGCCGAGCGCCGCCACGATGGTGAGGTTGCGCAGGTAGCGCACGTCGCCGGCGCCGATCAGCACGCCGTCGAGCGCGAACACCACTCCGGCCAGCGGCTGCATGGCGACGAACCAGGGCCAGGCCACCATGGCCTGCTCGCGTACCTCGGGGTCGGAGCTGAACAACGACGGCACCACGCCGGCGCCGGCGGCGATCAGCAGCGCGAACCCGACGCCGCAGACGCCGCCGAGCAGCCCGATCCGGCGGGCCAGCGCCCGGGCGCCCGCCGCGTCGCCGGCCCCGAGCGCGGCGCCCACCAGGGACTGCGCGGCGATGGCGAGGGCGTCGAGCACCAGCGCGGTGAAGAACCAGAGTTGGAGCGCGATCTGGTGGGCGCCGACGGCGGCGGCGCCGAAGCGGGCGGCGACGGCGGTCGCGGAGAGGAAGCTGGCCTGGAACGCCACGCCCCGGATCAGCAGGTCCCGGCTGAGCACCAACTGCTGGCGGATCAGCCGGGGTCGGGGTCGCAGCGACACCCGCTCGGCGACCAGCGCGGCGGCGAAGAGCACCCCGGCGAGCGTCTGCGCGATCACGTTCGCCACGGCCGACCCCACCAGGCCGAGCCCGGCGGGGTAGACCAGCAGCGGGCAGAGCAGTGCGGAGAGCAGGTTGGGGCCGAGCACGAAGACCAGCGGGCGGCGGGTGTCCTGCACTCCACGCAGCCAGCCGTTGCCGGCGGCGGCGAGCAGCAGGCCGGGAGCGCCGAGCGCCGCGATCCGAAGCCATTGCGCGGCGGCGTCGGCCACCTCCCCGCCGCCTCCGGCGAGGGTACGTGCCAGCGCGCCCCCGCCGATCTGCATGCCGACGGCGACCAGCAGCCCGACGCCGAACGCCAGCCAGGACGACTGAACACCCTCGGCCACCGCCGCTGCCCGGTCGCCGGCGCCGAAGCGGCGGGCCGAACGCCCGGTGGTGCCGTACGCGACCACGGTGCCGAGCCACGCGGTGAGCGTCATGACCGTGCCGCCGACGGCGAGCGCGGCCAGCGGCACCCGGCCGAGGTGACCGACCACGGCGGTGTCGACCAGCACGTAGAGCGGTTCGGCGGCCAGCACCACGAGGGCTGGCAGGGCGAGGCCGGCGATCCGCCGGGGGGACGCGGCAAGCGTGCTGGTGTCCATCGCCGGCGATCCTGTCACGAGCACGGTAAGGATCGCAAGGAGCGCCAGCACTTACCGGTGAGAACCGGCGGGGCTACCCCGCGGTGCGGGATCAGTGCGTGGCGCGGCCCGGACGGGACCAGGCCGGTCGGGCGGTGACGCCGTGGACGGAAATCGTCGGCGGCGTCACCGCCGGACGGGTCGGGTCACTGACGGGTGTCCATCGACGTCTGCAGCGCGCGGCGGGCCTGCTCGCGGGCGTCGTCGGTGGTCTCCGGCTTGGGCTTGTTCGGCATGGTGGCGCTCCTTCCAGGGTGCGAGCCACCGGCACGCGGCGGCCCTCACGGGCGGTCGTGCTGAGCGCCCCACGGCGGTCCGGGGTTACCGGAGCAGCCGGCTGGGCGGCGTAAGCCCGGGTCGGTCCGACCCTGGAGGGAGGCGGCACGAGGTGTGGCACCACCGCCCACGACCTGCACCGCGGCGCGGCGCCGGCCGTCTCCCAAGCTATCGTTCAGGTCCACATGCTGCCCACGGTTCCCGCTATCTGGACAGGCCGGTACCCGGTTCAGCGGGCCAGGAAGTGCCAGCCCAGCCACCACCAGAAGCCGAACAGACCGATCCGGCCCACCGGCACCGGGCCGACCTCGTAGCGCATCACGTACGCGCAGACCTCGCCCAGCGTGGGGATCCGGGAGCCCTCCCGCCGGGCCAACCACTCGACCACGCCGAAGAGGGCCAGCGCGGTGAGGAAGCCGCCGATCGCGAGCGCCCGCATCATCGCCGCACCAACCCCCAGAACGCGCCCAGCCAGGCGAACCAGGCCGCCGACCGGGTCAGCTGGTCCTCCAGCAGGGGATCGGCCAGCCGGGAGAAGGTGGGGAAGTCGTCGCCCACCGCCAGCACGAAGGTGACGCCTTCGAAGACGCCGAAGATCACGACCGGCAGCGCCCACCAGGCCGCTCCCACACCCAGCCGACGCGGCGCCGGACGACGGGGCACCCGGTTGCTCAGACCGAGCCAGATCAGCACCCCGCCGGTGCCGAGGGTGTACAGGTTGGCCTCGGTGGAGAATGACGCGAACCGGCCACCGACGAGCGACAGGCAGACGAGGACCGGTACGGAGACGGCAGGCCGGTCCCAGGCGCGGGGGGCCTCCATGGTGAGGTCGTGCGGCTGCTCCATCCCGCAATTCTTCCCGGTCTCACCGAACGCGGGAAGACCAACACTCCCCGGAGTTGACCCTGATCTCCCCCTCGGCAGAGCGTGTGGCTGGTCCGCGCACCGGGTGTGCGACACCCGGCGGCGCGAGTGCCTCGATCAGTCGCCGGGGCGGATCAGTGCCGCGTCCAACTGGCCGCGGATCGCCTCGACCACCTGCTCGACGGTGCCCCGACCGGTGAACCCGGCCGCGAACTTGTGGCCACCACCGCCCAGCGCGACCGCCACCCGGCTGACGTCGACCGCGCCCTTGCTGCGCATCGACACGGCCCAGTCGCCGGGCGTGGTCTGCTTCAGCACGCAGCTCACGTCCGCCTCGGCGGTGCACCGCACCGAGTCGATCAACGCCTCCAGCACGTACGGGCGCTGGTCGTGCCGGGCCAGGTCGTCCAGGGTCGCGAAGGTCCACACCAGGCCCCGACCGTCGGCCTCGGCCGGCTCCAGCCGGGCCCGGCCCAGCACCTCGCCGAAGAGCCGGACCGCGCCGAAGGGGCGGGTGTCGAAGACGCGCCGGGAGATGTCACCGGGTGAGATGCCGGTGGCCAGCAGCCGGGCGGCCAGCTGGTGCACGGCCGGGGTGGTCGCCTCGAACCGGAACGAGCCCGTGTCCGTGGTCAGTGCCACGTAGAGGCACTCCGCGATGGCCCGGTCCAACGCCACACCGAGCCGGGCCAGCAGCTGCTCGGCCACCACCGAGGTCGCCGCGGCCGCCGGGTCGACCAGGTTGACCGTGCCGAAGCCGGTGTTCGAGGCGTGGTGGTCGAGCACCAGCGCCGCCCCCGCGGACGACAACCGCCCGACCAGCTCACCGAGGCGCGACTCGCTCGCCGCGTCGAAGCAGATCACCAGGTCCGGGTCGGGATCCGCTGCGCCGGCCGGGACCAGCAGGTCCAGCCCGGGCATCCCCCGGAACGGCTCAGGCACCTCCGGCGGCCCGGGAAAGGTCGCCTGCAGGTGGCGTACGCCGAGCTGACGCAGGCCCAGGCCGAAGCCGAGCATGCTGCCCAGCGCGTCGCCGTCCGGGTTGACGTGACAGATCAGCAGCACCCGGCCGGTCGGCGGAAGGGCGCGCACCAGCGCCTCGGCCGCCACCCAGTCCGCCTGGGTGGGGCCGGCACCGACCGCCGTCGCTAGCTGGGGGCCGGCGGTGCCGGTCACCGCGCTTCCCCACCCCGGGGGTTCTCCGGGACCTCGGCGCCCTCGCCGTCGGTCTCGTCCGTCTCCTCGTCGACCCGGTACGGCTGTGCCTCGCCCGCGTACTTCGCCTGGGCGGCGAGCCGCTGCACCTCGGCGTCCGCATTGCGGGCCGCGGCGAGCAGGTCGTCGATGTGCTTGACCTGATCCTGCACGTCGTCGAGGACGAAGGTGAGGGTCGGCGAGTGCCGCAGCCCGAGCGCCTTGCCGACGGTGCTGCGCAGCAGCCCCTTGGCGCTCTCCAGCGCCGCCGCGGTGTCCGCCTGGGCCACCGCGTCGCCGAGCACGGTGTAGAAGACCGTCGCGTCGCGCAGGTCGGCAGTGATCCGGGCGTCGGTGATCGTGATCATGCCGAGCCGCGGGTCCTTGATCTGGCTCCGCACCACCGACGCGACCAGCTCACGCACCCGTTCCGCGTGCCGGCGTACCTTGGCCGGATCAGACATCTCGCCACCTCCACGGCGTCCTGCTCCCGGCCGACACGGCGACCCGCGGGCCGCCGGCCGACCGGCCAACATCTCGAACACTACCTTCGCGACCGGCCGGGTCGCCCGGCACCGTCGGCACCCTGCTCAGTCGTCCTCCGCGCCGTACAACCGGCGCCGAACCGACAGCAGCTCCACCTCGGGGCGACCGACCACCAGGCGCTCGCAGGAGTCCAGCACCTCGCGGACGTGGGCCGCCTCGGCGGCCACCACGGCCACCGCTATCTGCGCTCGACCGTGCAGGTCGAGCGCTCCCACCTCGGCGGCCGACACCTCGAAGCGGCGCAGCGCCGCCACGATCGGCCGTACATATGATCTCTTGGCTTTGAGCGACCTGGAGTCGCCCGGCAGCAGCAGGTCGAAGACCGCGGTTCCGGTGAACATCGCCCCGGACGATACCGCCAACCCGCCCCACATGATCAAGGGGTTTACGCCGAGCGGCGTAAACCCCTTGATCAGCTTGTCACCGCCGGATCAGGCGCGAACCTTCTCCCGCATCTCGAAGGTCTCGATGATGTCGCCGACCTGGACGTTGTTGTAACCACCCAGGGTCAGACCACACTCGAAGCCCTCGCGGACCTCCGTGGCGTCGTCCTTGAACCGCTTCAGGGAGCTGATCGTGAGGTTGTCCGCCACGACCGCCCCGTCCCGCAGCAGGCGCGCCTTCGCGTTGCGCCGGATGACACCGGACCGGACGATACAACCGGAGATGTTGCCGATCTTGGACGAGCGGAAGACGTCGCGGATCTCCGCGCTGCCCAGCTCGACCTCCTCGTACTCCGGCTTGAGCAGGCCCTTGAGCGCCGCCTCGATCTCCTCGATGGCCTGGTAGATGACGGTGTAGTACCGGATCTCCACGCCCTCGCGGTCGGCCATCTCGCGGACCTTGTTCGAGGCCCGCACGTTGAAGCCGATGATCGTGACCGGCTCGGACGAGGCGCTCGCGAGCATGACGTTGCTCTCGGTGATCGCGCCGACGCCCCGATCGAGGACCTTGAGCTGGACCTCCTCGGGAATGTCGAGGTTGAACAGCGCGTCCTCCAGGGCCTCCACCGAACCGGAGCCATCGCCCTTGAGGATGAGGTTGAGCGACGTCTTCTCGCCCTCCTTGAGCTGCTCCATGAGCGTCTCAAGGGTGGCCCGGCCACGGGAGTTGGCGAATGCCGCCGCCCGCCGCCGCGCCTGCCGCTGCTCGGCGATCTGCCGCACCGTACGGTCGTCCGCCGCGGCGAGGAACGTGTCACCCGCGCCGGGCGGCGCGGTCAGACCCAGGACCATGACCGGACGCGCCGGCCCGGCCTCGGAGACCTGGTTGCCGTTCTCGTCGAGCATGGCCCGGACCCGGCCGTGCGCCCCACCGGCGACGATCGAGTCGCCCGCCCGCAGGGTGCCCTTCTGCACCAGCACCGTCGCCACCGCACCGCGGCCCTTGTCCAGGTGCGCCTCGATGGCCACACCCTGCGCCGGCCCGTCGATCGGAGCGGTCAGCTCCAGCGACGCGTCGGCGGTCAGCAGGACAGCCTCGAGCAGCTCCTCGATGCCGATGCCCGGCTTCGCGGCCACGTTGACGAACATGGTCTCGCCGCCGTACTCCTCAGCGACCAGGCCGTACTCGGTCAGCTGCTGGCGAACCTTGTCCGGGTTGGCCTCCGGCTTGTCGACCTTGTTGACCGCGACCACGATCGGCACGTCAGCCGCCTTGGCGTGGTTCAACGCCTCGATCGTCTGCGGCATCACGCCGTCGTCGGCCGCGACCACCAGGATCACGATGTCCGTCACCTGGGCACCACGAGCACGCATGGCGGTGAACGCCTCGTGACCCGGGGTGTCGATGAAGGTCACCGCGCGGTCCATGCCGTCGTGCGGCACGTGGACCTGGTAGGCACCGATGTGCTGAGTGATGCCACCGGCCTCGCCGGCCACGACGTTCGCCTTGCGGATCGCGTCGAGCAGCTTGGTCTTACCGTGGTCGACGTGACCCATGACGGTCACCACCGGCGCACGGCTGACCAGACGCTCCTCGGCCACCTCCGCGTCGAGGTCGATGTTGAACTGCGCGAGCAGCTCGCGGTCCTCGTCCTCCGGGCTGACGATCTGGATGTCGAATCCGAGGTGCTCACCCAGCAGCTGCAGGGTGTCGTCAGAGCAGGACTGGGTCGCGGTGACCATCTCGCCCAGGTTGAACATCTCCTGGACCAGCGAACCCGGGTTGGCGTTGATCCTGTCGGCGAAGTCCGACAGCGACGCGCCACGGGAGAGCCGGACGACCTGACCCTGACCCCGGGGAGCACCCGAGCTCATGGTCGGGGCCGACAGGTTGTCGAACTCCTGTCTGCGCTGCTTCTTGGACTTGCGACCGCGCGTCGGCCGGCCACCCGGACGCCCGAAGGCACCCGCGGCGCCACCGCCACGGCCACGACCGCCCGCACCCGGACGACCGCCACCACCGGCCGGAGCACCCGGACGGAAACCGCCACCGGGAGCACCGCCGCCGCCGCCGGGACCGCCACGGTAGCCACCGCCACCGCCGGCACCCGCGCCGCCACCGGGGCCGCCGCGGTAACCGCCACCGCCACCGGCGCCACCGCCGGGACCGCCGCGGAAGCCACCGCCACCGCCACCGGGACGACCAGCGCCGCCACCGGGACGACCAGCGCCACCGGGGCCGGGACGACCGGCGGCCGGACGCTGACTCGGCATGGACGCCGGGCTGGGCCGCGGCGGCATGGAGTTCGGGCTCGGCCGCGGCGGCATGCCCGCCGGGGTGTTGGGCCGGGGGCCACCCGCGCCCGCCGCCGGCGGCCGCTGCTGGCCACCCTGAATGCCGAACGGGTTGTTACCGGCGCCGCGCGCCGGCGGACGACCGCCGGGCCGGGCACCGGGACCCGGTGCCGGCGTGCTCGGACGAGCTGCCGGCGAACCGGGACGGGGCGGCATCGCGGCGGGACCCGGCCGAGGGCCGGGGCGGTTGCCGCCGTCTGCCGGAGGCTCCCGGCGAACGGGGTTGTCCCGCTGCTGCTGACGGGCGGCCTGCGCGGCCTTGACCGCGGCCTCCTGCTCAGCCTTCAGCGCGGCGGCACGCGCCTCCGCGGCCGCCACCTCGATGTCGTGGGCACTCGCCGGCTTGGCGACCAGGGCCGGGGCCGCGGGCTGCGGCGCACCAGGCACCGGACCCTTCGGCTTCGGACCCGGGGCCGGCGCGGCCGGCCGCCGAGGCGGCATCGGCTTGGCCGAGACCCGGGGCGCGCCCGGGGTCGGGAACGGCGTCGGGGTCGAAGCCGGCGCCGGCGCGGGCGCCGACGGGGCGGCCGGCGCCGGAGCACCGGCGGACGCCACGAATGCGTTACGCAGCCGCCGGGCGACGGGCGCCTCGACGGTGCTGGACGCGGACTTCACGAACTCGCCCATTTCCTTCAGCTTGGCGAGAACGGTCTTACTCTCGACCCCGAGCTCTTTTGCAAGCTCGTGTACGCGGGCCTTGCCTGCCACTGCACTCCTCACTCCGAGGTCGTGCGGGCAGCACCCGCAGCGACCTCACTCGTGCACTTGAAGCCTGGTCATTTCAGGGACTTCATCGTGTGCTCATGTCGGTCGTCCTACCCTGCTAGCGACCCTCGCCCGGTCGGGCTGACCGGACGTAGTGGTTGGCGCATCGACGTGCTCCGCCAGCACACCGTGGTCAAGGACCTCGGTGATGCGCAACGCACGCCCGAAGGCGCGGCGCCGCACCGCCAGCGCGAAGCAGGCCGGATCCGGGTGCATGTTCGCTCCCCGACCCGGCAGCCTGCGGAGCGGATCAGGCCGGAGGCTGTAACCAGCCTCGTCTCCGATCGCGACGATCCGCAGCAATTCGCTGGCCGGCGCACGTTGCCGGCAACCCACACAGGTGCGCTCCGGCTGCGCGCGTCGTACCACTGGAGGAAGTCTACCCCTAGCTGCCCGAGATCGCGCCGCCCGGTTCCGGCACGTGATCAGCTGCCCCACGCGCGGCCGGGCTGGTCTGCTCCGCGTCGGACCGAATGTCGATCCGCCAACCGGTCAATCGGGCCGCGAGGCGGGCATTCTGCCCCTCCCGCCCGATGGCGAGAGAGAGCTGGAAGTCCGGAACGGTCACCCGGGCGGCCCGGGCGGCAAGGTCCACCACCTCGACCCGCAACGCCTTGGCCGGCGACAACGCGTTGCCGACGAAGGTCGCCGGGTCGTCCGACCAGTCGATAATGTCGATCTTCTCACCGTGCAGCTCGCTCATCACCGCGCGCACCCGCTGGCCCATCGGGCCGATGCAGGCGCCCTTGGCGTTCACCCCGGGGGTGGTGGAGCGTACGGCGATCTTCGTACGGTGACCTGCCTCACGGGCGATCGCGCCGATCTCCACCGTGCCGTCGGCGATCTCCGGCACTTCCAGCGCGAACAGCTTCTTGACCAGCGCCGGGTGCGACCGGGACAGGGTGATCTGCGGTCCGCGCATGCCCTTGGCCACGTGCACCACCACGCAGCGGATCCGCTCGCCGTGCGCGTACCGCTCGCCGGGCACCTGCTCGGACTGCGGCAGCACACCCTCCAGCTTGCCCAGGTCGACGCTGACGATGCCCTTCTCGGTCCGCGTCTCGTGCGCCTGCACCACGCCGGTGACCAGGTCGCCCTCGCGGCCGACGTACTCGCCGAAGTGCACCTCGTCGGTGGCCTCCCGCAGCCGCTGGAGGATCACCTGCTTGGCGGTCATGGCGGCGATCCGGCCGAAGTCGTGCGGGGTGTCGTCCCACTCCCGCACCAGGGTGCCGTCCTCGTCCATCTCCTGCGCGTACACCAGGGCGGCGCCGGACTTGCGGTCGATCTCCACCCGGGCGTGCGGCTCGGCACCGTCGGTGTGCCGGTAGGCGGTCAGCAACGCGGTCTCGATCGCCGCGAGAATCGTGTCGAACGGGATCTCCCGCTCGCGCTCGAGTGCGCGCAGCGCCGCGAGGTCGATGTTCACCTCTCCTCGTCCTCCACATCATCTTCGTCGTCGATGTCGTCTGAATCGTCGATCTCGTCGGTCTCGTCCGCGTCGTCGAACTCGTCCGGCTCGCCCAACTCGGCGAGCCTGGTGAACTCGACCTGCACCCGGCCCGGGCCCAGCTGGGCGTACGGGAGGAGGGCGCGGCCGTCGTCGGTCTCCAGCTGCACGCCCTCGTCGTCGGCGGCGACGACCCGGCCGGTCAGCTGGCGGTCCCCGGCGGGCTGCTCGCCGCGCTGGCCGGGCAGCCCGGCCGCGCCCCGGGCGGTGACCTTGACCAGCCGGCCCACGTTGCGCCGCCAGTGGCGGGGCAGGGTGAGCGGCCGGTCCACGCCCGGCGAGCTGACCTCCAGCTGGTACTCCCCGGCGACGATGTCGCCGCCGGTCTCCTCGGCGGCGTCCAGCGCGGCCGAGACGGCGCGTGAGACGTCCGCGACGGCGTCCAGGTCGATCCCGCCGTCGGCGTCCACGATCACCCGGACCACGTGTCGCCGGCCGGCCCGGGAGACCGAAAGGTCCTCCAGGTCGTAGCCGACGCCGTTGACCACCGGCTCGATCACAGTCCGCAACCGGGTACGCCGCGCGGCGAGATCACCGCCGCGGGGACCCGCGCCGTCGCGGGGTCGACCTGTCGACCTGGTGGCACGGCCACGCTGCGTCATCTCCGCACCCTTTCCCTGGTCGACGGTCCGGGTTGTCCCGCCATGCCGGCACGCCACCGGAGCGGACGCGCCGGTGGCTGCGCAGAGCGTAACGCGCCAGCCCGTCGGCGGACCGGGCGGCGCACCGACGCCGGTGGCCCCCGGAGCGGCGCGGATGGTGTTGACTTGCCCGGTGGGGATCGGCAGAACGACACAGCGCGACCAGGCATCCGGGCATTCCCGGCGAAAGCTCCTGCGTACCGGGGTGCTGCTGGCGCTCGGCGGCGCCGCGGCGCCGCTGACCGGCTGTGATCTTTTCGACCGTGACGACGAGCCGGCGCCGCCACCGGACCCGCTGCGGCCGATGGTGGACGAGTCACTCGGGCTGGCCGCGGCGTACCGGGCGAGCGCCGCGGCGCACCCGGAGCTGGCCGGCCGGCTGGACCCCATCGCCGAGGCGCACACCGCGCACGCCACCGAGCTGGCCCGGGTGATCGGGGTCGCGTTGCCGTCGGCGCCCGCCGCAGACCCGACCACCGCCCCGGCGACCGACCCGGCCGGCGCGCTGGCCGCCCTGCGGACGCTGGAGAAGACCGGCCAGCGATCCGCCACCCTCGCCTGCGCCGCCGCCCCGGCGGAACGCGCGGCGCTGCTCGGGTCGATCGCCGCCGCCCGGGCAACCCATCAGGAGGCACTGAAGTGAGGCAGCCGTCCGTCGGCGAGGCGCTCGCCGCCGCCCTCTCCGCCGAGTACGCGGCCATCTACGCCTACGGGCGGATCGGCGTCCGGCTCAGCGGGGCGGCCCGGGACGCCGCGCACCAGGCCGAGGCCGCGCACCGACGCCGGCGCGACGCGCTGGTGGTGCAGCTCAGCACCGCCGGCAGCACCGTGCCGCCGGACCTGGCTGGCTACGCGCTGCCGTTCCCGGTCACCGACCGGGCGAGCGCGTTGCGCCTGGCCGTGGAGGTCGAGGAGCGCACCGCGGCGCACTGGCGGGCCGCGCTGGCCTCCACCACCGGCGCCGACCGGGACCAGGCGCTGGCCGCCCTGGTCGAGTACGCCGTGCGCGCCACGAGGTGGCGAAAGACCGCCGGGGTGACCCCGCCGACTGTCGCGTTTCCCGGCCGCCCGACCTGAACGGGTTCGCCGCGGTTGCGGTGCGCATACCAGGTATGCATACTCCGTTGCCATGTCCATCCGTCACGGGTTGCTCGCCCTGCTCGAACGCGGCCAGATGTACGGCTACCAGCTGCGGGCCGCGTTCGAGGAGTCGACCGGCTCGACCTGGCCGCTGAACATCGGGCAGGTCTACACCACGCTGTCCCGGTTGGAACGGGACGGTCTGGTGCGCCCGCTGCCGGAGAGCGAGGCAGGGCAACGGCCGTACGAGATCACCGATGCCGGCCGGGCGGACCTGGCGCTGTGGTTCGCCACCCCGGTTAGCCGTACCGACCGTCCCCGTGACGAGCTGGCGATCAAGCTGGCGCTGGCGCTGACCACCCCCGGCGTGGACGTCCGCTCGGTGGTGCAGGCCCAGCGCAGCGGGACGATGCGGGCGTTGCAGGAGTTGACTCGGTTGAAGTACGGCAGCGACCGGCCGGAGGACCTGCCCTGGCGGCTGGTGCTGGACTCGATGGTGTTCCAGGCCGAGGCGGAGGTGCGCTGGCTGGACCACTGCGAGACGAGTCTGGTGCGGCACCAACCCGGGGCCCCCGGGCCACCCGTGCCCAGGCCGGGCGACGCCGACGCGTCCGACGCGGCGCGGTGGGCCGACGAGGAGGCGCGACGGTGAGCGGGGCGGACGACGCGGTGCTGGAGTTACGCGCCGTCCACCGCACCCACGGGGCCGGCCCCGCGGCGGTGCACGCCCTGCGCGGCGTCAGCCTGGTCGTCCGGCCGGGTGAGCTGGTCGCCGTGATGGGTCCGTCCGGCTCCGGCAAGTCGACGCTGCTCTCCCTCGCCGGTGGGCTGGACCGCCCGACCGGCGGCGAGGTACGGGTCGAGGGCCAGCCGTTGGGCGCCTTGGACCGCAGGGGGCTGGCCCAGCTGCGCCGCCGCCGGATCGGCTACATCTTCCAGCAGCTCAACCTGCTGGGCAGCCTCAGCGCGGTGGAGAACGTCGCGCTGCCGCTGGAGCTCGACGGCACCGGCGGGCGCAAGGCCCGCGCGGCGGCCCTGGCCGCGCTGGCCGAGGTGGGCCTCCCGGCGTTGGGTGACCGGTTCCCCGACCAGCTCTCCGGCGGCCAGCAGCAGCGGGTGGCCATCGCCCGGGCACTGGTCGGCGAGCGGCGACTGGTGCTCGCCGACGAGCCGACCGGGGCGTTGGACTCGCAGACCGGCGAGGCCGTGCTGCACCTGCTGCGCCGCCGGGTCGACGCGGGCGCCGCCGGCATCCTGGTCACCCACGAGGCGCGGCACGCCGGCTGGGCCGACCGGGTGGTGTTCCTGCGCGACGGGGTGCTGGTCGACACGACGGCGCCGCTGGGCAGCGTCGAGCAACTGCTGTCCGGCAGCGACCGGTGACCATCCGCCGGGCGCTGCGGGCCCCCGGCCGCGCCGACGTCCCGGCGGCCCCGCCGGTCGCGCCACCCGCGCCACCGGGCCGACGGCGGACGGCCGAGCTGATCGGTTCCTGGCGGGCGGCGCTGCGGATCGCCCGGCGGGAGTCGCGCCGGGCCCGCCGGCGAACCGCCCTGGTGCTCGCGATGATCGCCCTGCCGGTGCTGGTGCTGACCTTCCTGGCGGTCAGCTACGACATGGCCGAGCTGACTCCTCAGGAGCGGGTCGACCGCCGGCTCGGCGTCGCCGACGCGGAGCTGCGCTGGCTCGCCGACACCTCGATCGAGCAGGACGCGTGGGGCGACAACTGGTCCGCCCACGAGAGTGAGCACACGTCGGGTCGCCGCGTCGCCACCACCTCCGAGGTGGCCGCGCTGCTCGGCCCGGGCAGCCGGGTCTCCGAGATGCGCGGCCCCCTGTCGCTCACCGTGCGCGGCCCGGTGCGCGACGAGGACGTGGAAGGTCGGGTGCTGGACCTCACCGACCCGTTGGCCCGAGGTCTGGTGCGGTTCCAGGCGGGGCGTACGCCGCGGCAGCCCGGCGAGGTCGCGGTGAGTCCGGCCGCGTTCCGCCGTCTGGACCTGCGCCTCGGCGCCGCGATGGCCACGGCCGACGGAACCAGGGTGTACACCGTGGTCGGGGTGGTCGAGTTTCCCGACGATCTCGGCCCGGTGGTGGCGCTGCATCCCGCCGCCGTGCCGCGTACCGAGCCGGGACCGCCCAGCACCTGGCTGGTGGACGTGCCCGGCGCCGCCGATGCCGCGATGGTGTCCCGGCTCAACGAGCGCGGTTTCCTGGTCGTCCCCCACCACCCGACCGGCCCGACGACGCAGCCGTCCCGAGGCTGGCCCGGGTTCATCGGTCCGGCCGACGCGGCCGACCTGAGCACCGGCGTACTGATCGCCGGCCTCGGGCTGCTGGAGGTCGTGCTGCTGGTCGGGCCGGCCTTCGCGGTCGGCGTCCGCCGCCGACGACGTGACCTCGCACTGGTCGCGGTGGCCGGAGGGGACGCGGCCCAGCTTCGCCGGGTCGTGCTCGCCGACGGCGTGGTGCTGGGCGTGCTGGGCGCTGCCGCCGGCCTGCTGCTCGGCGTCGGCGCCGCGTTCGCCGGCCGCCCGCTGGTCGAGCAGTACGTCTTCGGTGCCCGCTTCGGCGGGTACCGGTGCTGGCCGTCGGCGCTGGTCGTGCTCGGTGGGGTCGCGGTGCTGGCCGGGGTGCTCGCCGCGCTCGCACCGGCCTGGACCGCCGCCCGGCAGGACGTCATCGCCGGGCTCGCCGGGCGACGCACCCCGCCCGCGACCCGGGCACGGTGGCTGGTCCTCGGTCTCACGCTGGTGGTCGGCGGGGCGGCGCTCGCGGCGTTCGGGGCCACCCAGACCTCGCCGGCGGTGATCCTGACCGGCCTGATCCTCGGCGAACTGGGCCTGGTCTGCTGCACGCCCACCCTGATCGGCGCGCTCGCCCGCCTCGGCCGGGTGCTGCCGCTGGCGCCCCGGATCGCGCTGCGCGACGCCAGCCGCAACCGGGCGGCCGCCGCGCCGGCCATCTGCGCCGTGATGGCGGCGGTGGCCAGCAGCGTCGCGCTCGGCGGGTACCTGGCCAGCGACGGGGCCCGCGAGGCGCGCGCCTACCAGCCGATGCTGCCGACCGGTCACGTGCTGGTCAGCCCGGCCGAGCCGACCCGCGAACCCGGGCCCACGCTGGCCCAGGTCACCACGGCCGCCCGGGCGCAGTTGGACGCCGCGGCGGTGGCTCCGGTGCAGATGGCGGCCTGCCAACCGGCGGCGACCCCCGGCGGCTACTGCTACGTCGAGCCGGAGCTACCACCGGAGCGGGCCTGCCCCTGGCGACCCGGGGACGCCCTCTCAGAGGCGGAGCGCCGGCAGGCCCGGGCGGACCCGCGCTGTGTGGCCCCGCCCGGGGACCACTACGGCAGCTACGTGCAGCCACTGGTGGACGACGGCAGCGCGCTGCCGCTCCTCACCGGCGCGGATCCGGCGGAGACCGCCGCCGCCACCGCGGTGCTGCGCGCCGGGGGTGCCGTGGTGACCGACCCACGCTATCTGCACGATGGCCGGGTGACCGTGCGGGTCAACCGGGTGGAAATGGAGGCCGACAGGCCGGCCGTCACCACCGGCGAACTGCCCGCGTACGCGCTGAGCGCGGCGGTCGGCCAGCCCAGCCTGCTGCTGTCCCCACCCGCGGCCCGACGCCTCGGCCTGATCGGGTCCCCGAGCGGCTGGGTGATCGGCACGCCGAAACCGCCGGACGTGCACCGGCAGAAGCGCTTCACCGCCGCCCTGCAATCCTTCGGGACGTTCTCGTTGAGCGTGGAGCAGGGGGCCGCGCCACGCGACAACTCACCGCTGCTCCTGTTGCTCGCGGCGGCGGCCGGGCTGATCACGGTGGGCGCGGCGGGGATAGCGACCGCGCTCGCCGCCGCCGAGGGCCGCGCCGAGCTGTCCACCCTCGCGGCGGTCGGCGCAGCCCCGGCGGTACGCCGGCTGCTCGCGATCTGCCAGGCCGGGATCATCGCCGGCCTCGGCTCGGTGCTCGGCATCGTGGCCGGGCTGGGCACCGCCGCGATCGTGCTGCTCTCGGTCAACCGGCAGTACGCCACCGCCTGGCCGGTACGCGAGCCGTACCCGTTCCTGGTGCCGTGGCCGGCGCTCGGCGTCCTGGTGCTGGTGCCGGTGGTGGCGATGCTCGGCGCGGGCCTGTTCACCCGCGCCCGGCTGCCGATCGAGCGGCGACTGGACTGACCGGGGCGCTCCGGCGGGCATTCGGGGGGTGCCGCCGGGGCCTGGCAGCCGGCAGACTGTCGGCGTGTCAGTGCTGGGAACCCTCACCCGCCGAGTCGGGCACCACCGCTGGTTCGGCGCCGCCGCCCGCCTGCTGGTGCCCGCCGACCGGATCGTCGGCCGGCTCACCCGGGGCCGGGTGGTCGCGCTCGGCCTGATCCCGTCCCTGGTGATCACCACCACCGGCCGCCGCTCCGGCAGGCCGCGCAGCAATCCGCTGCTCTATGTGCCCGACGGCGACGCGTACGTGGTGATCGGCTCCAACTGGGGTCAGACCCACCAGCCCGGCTGGGCGATGAACCTGCTCGCCGAGCCGGCCGCCGAGGTGGACGTGAAGGGCCATCGGGTGCCGGTCCGGGCCGAGCCGGCCACCGGCGCGGAACGGGACCGGCTGTGGCAGCTCCTGGTGACCGAGTGGCCGGCGTATCGCACGTACGTGCAGCGGGCCGGCGGGCGGGAGATCCGCATCTTCCGGCTGGTGCCGGCCGGGCGCGGCGCGCCGGCCGGGCCGCCACCGGCTGGCTAGGCTGACGCTCAGTCGCCAGGCGGGGTTGGTCCGCAGTCGGGAACGAGAGGTGGCCCGGTGAGCGCGAGGAGTGAGCCGCTGTTGCGAGCCCCGCAGTCGCGAACAAAGGCGGCCCGGTGAGCGCGAGCAGCGAAAAGACCGTAACCGACCGGGGCCGCGACGATCGGCGGTGGACGGTGGCGGAGCAGGTCGCCGAGGCGGCCCGGCGGCGCTTCCCGGCCGACGTGCTCGCGGTCGCGGTGCACGGGCCGCTGGCGCACGGCGACGACGACGGCGGCGGGGACCGCGAGGTGGGGATACTCGTGGTCACCTACCGACCCGGCACCGGCCCGCGACCGGCGACCCGGCGGGTGGACGGGGTGCTGGTCGACCTGACCGTGGCCGCCGCCGACGACTACCTCGGGCAGGCCCGGGTGCTCTCCCCCCTGTGGCCGCTGACCGCCGACCGGTACGTCACCACCCGGGCTCTGCACGACCCGACCGGTTGGCTGCCGACGCTGCGCGACGAGCACCTCGGTCGGCTGGCCCGGGCCCGGCCCGCGGAGTTCAGCACGGCGGCCCGGCAGGCCTGGTACCGGGGCAGCGCGGCGCATGCCCGGGCCGCCCGGCTGGCCGAGTGGTACGAGACGGACCAGGCGCTGCTGATGCTCGGCGAGGCACGGCTGGCCGCGGCCACGGTGACGGGGCTGCTGAGCCGCACCTACTTCCGGGACCCGGGGGACGCGGTGCGCCGCACCGGGCTGGCCGGCGCGGACATGACCGAGGTGGGGGTGGTGCTGGCCCGGCAGGCCGAGGAACTCACCGCCCGTGGCCGCCCGGTCGACGGCACGGTCGACGAGCTGCTCAGCGGCTGACCGGCGTCACAGCCCGCCCTGTACGCCGATCAACGAGCCGATCAGGTAGGTGGCGCCGGCGGCCGCGGCACCCAGCAGGAGTTGGCGCAGGCCGCTGGTCCACCAGGGCCGGTTGGTGAAGCGGGCCACCACCGCTCCGGCGGCGAACAGCCCGAGCCCGCCGACGGCGAGTGCCAGCCAGAGCTCGGTGGCGCCGAACAGGTACGTCAGCAGCGGCACGAGCGCACCCAGCGAGAAGAACAGGAACGAGGAGATGGCAGCCGCCCACGGGCTGGGCTGGTCGTCGGGATCGACACCCAGCTCCTCGCGGACGTGCACCCGCAGCGCCTCCTCGGGATCGCGCCGCACCGCTTCGGCGACCTGGGTGGCCAGGTCCCGCGGCAGGCCGCGGGCCACCCACGCGTCGGCCAGCTCGCGGGCCTCCGCCTCGGGGTGCCGCTCCAGCTCCCGCCGCTCCTTGGCCACCTCGGCGGCGACCTGCTCGTTGGCCGAGCGCACGCTGGTGTACTCGCCGAGCCCCATCGAGATCGCGCCGGCCACCAGGCCGGCGGAGCCGGTCAGCACGATGCTGCGCGGCGAGACCCCGCCGCCGCCGACTCCGGCGATCAGGGCGATGTTGGTGACCAGCCCGTCCATCGCGCCGAAGACGGCTGGGCGCAGCCAGCCGCCGGAGACGTCCGCGTGGTGCGCTTCGCGCAACGCCGCTGGGGTGTCGGTCACGGCAGGGTCAGGATCTCGTGGCCGTTGTCGGTCACCACGATGGTGTGCTCGAACTGCGCCGTCCACTTCCGGTCCTTGGTGACCACGGTCCACCCGTCGTCCCACATGTCGTACTGGTAGGTGCCCAGCGTGATCATCGGCTCGATGGTGAACGTCATCCCCGGCTCCATGATGTCGGTGGGCCGTGGGCTGTCGTAGTGCGGCACGTAGAGCCCGCTGTGGAAGGATTCGCCGATGCCGTGGCCGGTGAAGTCACGGACCACGCCGTAGCCGAACCGCTTGGCGTACGACTCGATGACCCGGCCCACCACGTTGATCTGCCGGCCCGGGGCGACCGCGCGGATGCCGCGCATCATCGCCTCGTGGGTCCGCTCGACCAGCAGCCGGGCCTCCTCGCTGACCTCGCCGACGCAGAAGGTGGCGTCGGTGTCGCCGTGCACCCCGTTGATGTACGCGGTCACGTCGACGTTGATGATGTCGCCGTCCTTGAGGACGGTGGAGTCCGGGATGCCGTGGCAGATGACCTCGTTGAGGCTGGTGCAGCAGGACTTGGGGAAGCCCCTGTAGCCGAGCGTCGACGGGTACGCGTCATGGTCGCAGAGGAACTCGTGCACCACGCGGTCGATCTCGTCGGTGGTCACGCCCGGCTTGCAGTGCTCACCGGCGAGCTGGGTCGCCTGGGCGGCCAGCCGGCTGGCGATCCGCATCTTCTCGATGGTCTCCGGCGTCTGCACGTGCGAGCCACGCCACTCCTGGGGGCGCTTCTTGCCCACGTACTCCGGTCGGGGAATGTGGGCGGGCACCGGTCGCATCGGGGAGAGCGTGCCTGGGGTCAGCGGCGGACGGACGGTCATGCCGCAAGCCTATCGCCGGAGCCGCCGGTGACCCGTGCCACGGCCGCTCCGGACCGGTTGTTGCCCAGTCAGGTCGGCTGTGCCATGGTGTCTGCGTGGATCAAGGGGGAGCACCACCCGTCTTCTCTGCCAGCGCGGAGATCGACGGTGGCCACCTCCACGTGGTGGTGGCCGGCGAGGTCGACATGGCGACCGCCGACACGATGCTCCAGACGGCGCTCCGCGAGCCCGCCGAGCGGATCACCCTCGACCTGAACGCGGTCACCTTCTTCGACTCGGCCGCCATCCACGCCCTGGTCCGGCTCGCCCAGCAGTTTCCCGGCACGCTCACCGTGCTGCCGACCCGGCAGGTCCGTCGGGTGCTGGACATCTCCGGCCTGGGCGAGCAGAGCTGGCTGAGCCCGGCCTGAGCGGCTCACGCTCCGCACCCCGGGGCAGCGCATGCGGTACGCGGCGACCGGAGCGCGTGGTCAGGCCTGCAACTGCCGGCGCAGCGTCACCTCGGTGCCCTCGGCGGTACGCCGCACCGACAGGTCACCCAACGCCTTGATCAGAGTCAGCCCGCGCCCCCGGAACCCGGAGCCGGTCGACTCCCGCCACTGCCCGCTGTCGCGCACGGTGGCGGTCGCCGTGCCGTCCTCGATGGCCACCTCCACGGTGATCATCGGTTCGGCGGGGTGCACCGGGTGCTCGATGGCGTTCGCGGCGGCCTCGGAGACCGCCACCGTCAGGTCGAACAGGTCCGTCTCGCCGACCCCGTGCGCGACCAGGAAATCCTCCAGGCGCTTGCGCAGCACGCTCAGCCGGGTCGGGTCCGCCGGCAGTCGCAGCACGAAGCGGTTCAGCTCGGCCGCCTCCAGGGCCAGCACCGCCACGTCGTCGCGGCGCGGCCGCCCAGCGACCCGCTCGACCACCGCGTCGATCAGGTCGTCCACGTGCTCGCCGGGGATGGCCGCGTCGACGCGCAGTTGGGCCAGCGCCTCGTCGATGCCGATCTGACGGTCCTCGATCAACCCGTCGGTGTAGAGCAGCAGCCGGCTGCCGACGGGCAGCTCCCCCTCGACCGTCCGGTACGTCGTGTCGGGGATGGCGCCGACCGGTGGGCCGAGCGCACGGTCGTGCAGGAACGCCGCGTCGCCTCCCCGGATCAGCAGTGGCGACGGGTGGCCGGCGCTGGCGTACCGCAGCCGGCCGGCCCGCGAGCTGAACAGCAGGCAGACAACGGTCGCGGAGGAGCGGCCCTCGGTGGAGCCGACCAGCCGGTTGAGCCGGGTCAGCGACTCACCCGGGTCGAAGCCCTCCAGGACGTACGCCCGCAGCGCGTTGCGCAGTTGCCCCATCGCCGCGGCGGCCTGGACGCCCTTGCCGACGACGTCGCCGATGACCAGCACCAGCTCGTCGCCCTCCAGCGGAATCACGTCGTACCAGTCGCCGCCGACCTCGACGTCGGCGGTGCCGGGCAGGTAGCGGCTGGCCACCACCGCGCCGGGCAGCTGTGGCAACGACCGGGGCAGCAGGCTGTGCTGCAACGTGGTGGCGATGCGGTGCTCGGCCTCGTACAGCTGGGCGTTCTCCAGCCGCACCCCGACCAACCGGGCCAGCTGGGTGAGAGCGGCCTCGTCGGCCCGGGCGTCGTCACCGGGCGGCCGCCAGACCCGCAACTCGCCGAGCTGCTCGCCGGTGGTGCCGGTCAGCTCGCTCACGAAGGACGGGTCGGTGGCGGTGACACCCCCGGCGTCCGCCTCGGAACGGGCTCCGCTCGCGGTGACCACCACCCGGGCGGCCTCGGCGAGGGTGAGCGCGTGCCGGGCGGCGACCTGGAGCACCTCGGCGGTGGACCGGGCGGTGTTCACCGCCACGGCGGCGTCGGCCAGCGCCCGGAGCCGGCGGATGATCTGCCCGCGCAGCTGGCCCAGTTCGACGTTCGCCCGGACGCGGGCGATCAGCTCCTGCCCGGAGAACGGCTTGGTGAGGTAGTCGTCGGCGCCGGCGGAGAGGCCGGCCACCGCCTCCGCGGAGCCCGCCCGGGCGGAGAGCAGCACGATCGGCACGTGCCGGGTACGCGGGTCCGCGCGCAGCGCGCCGACCAGGCCGAACCCGTCCAGCCGGGGCATCATCACGTCGGCGAGCACGAGGTCGAACCCACCGTCGCGGGCCAGCGGCAGGGCCGCCAGGCCATCGCTCGCGGTGACCACCTCCCAGGTCGGGGAGAGCAACCGGGTGACGTGCTCGCGCAGGTCCACGTTGTCGTCGACGACCAGGATCCGGCCGGCCGGGGCGATCTCCGCGGGCTGGCCACCGAAATCGGGCGTCGGCTCGGTGCCGGTCCACAGCGCGGTCTCCGCCACGTAGAGCCGGGCCTGCTCGGGCTCGCCCGTCGGAAGGGGGGCGAACGCCACCACCCGGTCGCCGGGCAGGTGCGCCGACCCGAACGGGACCGTCACCGTGAACGTGCTGCCCTCGTCGACCCGGCTGGTCAGCCCGACCTCGCCACCGTGCATCTCAACCAGCTCCCGGACCAGCGCCAGGCCGATCCCGGTGCCCTCGTGGGTGCGGGCGCGCACCCCGGGCACCCGGTGGAACCGTTCGAAGACGTGCGGCAGCTCGGCCGGCGCGATCCCCACGCCGGTGTCGCTGACCTCCAGCCGGGCGGCGCCGTCCACGGCCCGGACCCGGACCCGGATCTCGCCGCCGAAGGTGAACTTGACCGCGTTCGACACCAGGTTGAGGACGATCTTTTCCCACATGTCCCGGTCGACGATGACCGGCGCGGGCAGCGGCGGGCAGTCCACCACCAGCTCCAACCCGGCCCGGTCGGTGGCCGAGCGGAAGGTGCTGGCCAGCCGGGCCGTGTAGCCGGCCAGGTCGGTGGGCTGGTAGCGGGCGGCCAGCCGACCAGATTCCAGCCGGGAGAAGTCCAGCACGGTGTTGACCAGCTTGAGCAGGCGCAGCGCGTTGCGGTGCATCATGGTGAGCCGGTCGGTGTAGTCGGAAGGCAGCGCCCGGTCGGCCAGCAGGTCCTCCAGCGGGCCGAGCACCAGGGTCAGTGGGGTCCGGAACTCATGGCTGACGTTGGCGAAGAAGTTGGTCTTCGCCCGGTCCAGCGCGGCCAGCTCCGCGGCGCGGGCCTGCTCCTGCTCGTACGCCCGCTGCCTGCCCACCGCCCGGGAGATCTGGGCGGCGACCAGGTCGAGGAAATTTCGGTACTCATCGTTGAGCGGCAGCCGGCGGGCCACGCCGACGACGAGCGCGCCGACCCTCTCGTGGGTCGCCGTGACGGGCAGCACGAGCGCCTCATCGGCCGCGTCGGCCGGCGGCGCGTCGAGCAGCCCGGCCACGTCGATCGTGGCGGGCACGCCGTCGGCGGTCACCCGGGCGAGCACCCCGGGGTCGACGTCGACGGCGGCCTGGCCGGTGCCGTCGGAGCCGGCCAGGACGAACCGGCCGGTGTCGTCGGCCAGGTTGATCAGCGCGAACGGTACGTCGGCCCGGTGCCGACCCAGCACCTCGGCGGCGGTCCGGCCGAGCTCGGCGGCGCTGCCCACCTCAGCCAACTCGGCGCCCAACTCGGCCAGCGCCCGAAGCCGGCGCTCGCCGAGAACACGGCCGGTGGTCTCGTTGACGATGCAGTAGACGCCGCTGACCGAGCCGTCGGCCCCTCGGATCGGGTCGTACGAGACGTCGAAGTAGGTCTGTTCGAGAAAGCCGTGCCGGTCCAGCAGGAAGGGATGGTCCTCGCCGCGGTACGAGCGCCCGGTGCGCCGTACGCCCTCCAGCAGGGGGCCGAGCACCTCCCAGGTCTCCGCCCAGTGCCGCGCTGCCGGTTGACCGAGCACGCCGGGGTGCTTGCCGCCGATGGTCGGGCGGTAGGCGTCGTTGTAGAAGGCGAGCTGGTCGTCGCCCCAGAACATGACGATCTGCGCGCTGGAGGCGAGCATCATGCCGACCGCGTTGGAGAGCGCCGACGGCCAGCAGGCCGGGGCGCCCACCGGTGTCGAGGACCAGTCGAAGCGACGCAGCCGTTCGCCCAACTCGCCACCGGCCGCGAACGCGGCCGCCAGCATCGGGGGGAGCTCCGCGCCGACCGCCGAGGAACCCTCCGCGTCCGCGCCCCCCTGGGCCGAGCTCATACAGCCTCCCGCTCCGGCTGTGCCGCCAGCCGTTGATCTCCGCCTGCCGTGTCCCGACCTGTACCCCGGCGGACCAGCAACGTAACGCGTGACGCCCCTCGGACGCTGATTACGTGCGCCGGGCCCGTCGGCCATCCGACACCGGGGCGGACGCGGCGTCCGGGCAACCCCTGGTGGAGCGCCCTCGACGGCTCAGAAGACGGGCAGCCCGTCGATGCTCGCCGCGTTCCTGGTGGCCCGGTAGACCACCAGGTCGTCGGCGGTACGGCGCGAGTGCGCGGTGAGCAACAGGTCGCGTTCGGCGCGGTAGTCCATGAGCGGCACCGCGTACCCGCAGGAGTCGCTGACCCGGTCCACCTCGACGGTGATCACGGCCCGCACGGCGTGCACGTCCGGCGGCTCGGGGAACTCGGCGAGCCGGTCGGTGAACGCCTCCTCGGTCACCGCGACGCTGCTGCCCCGACCGTGCAACCGGACGATCTTCGGTGGCCCGTCGAAGGCGCAGAACATCAGCGTGATCCGGCCGTTGTCCCGCAGGTGGGCGATGGTCTCCGCGCCGCTGCCGTGATAGTCCAGGTAGGACACCCGGTGTGGGCCGAGGATCACGAAGGTGCCCCGCATACCCTTCGGCGAGACGTTGACGTGCCCGTCGGCGCCCGACGGCGCGGTGGCCACGAAGAAGACCGGCTGGGCCGCGATGAAGTCGCGCAGCCGACCGTCGATCTCCGGATAGACCTTGCCCATGCGCTGATCCTCCCACCGGCCACCACGGCCCGCGGGTGCGACGTACGTCACGTACCCCGGGGTCGCACCGACCGCCCGGCGTCTTCGGGCGCGGTGCCGGGCGGTCGCTGGCGGGCGGCCCGGACCAGCGCGGTGATCGGACGGGGATCCGGCTCGTTCTCCGGATGCCACTGCACCCCGAGCACGAACGGCCGGCCCGGATCCTCGACCGCCTCGATCACACCGTCCGCCGCCCAGCCGCTGACCGCGAGCCGCCCAGGGTCGGCAACCGCCTGGTGGTGGTACGAGTTGACCCGGTCCACCCCGGCCAACACCGTCGCGGCCAGGCTGCCCGGCGCGAACCGCACCGGATGCTCACCGTAGACGCTGGGCGCCGGGCGGTGCGCCTGGTGACCGACCACGTCCGGCAGGTGCTGGTGCAGGGTGCCCCCATACGCGACGGCGAGCAGCTGCATCCCCCGGCAGACGCCCAGCACCGGCAGCTCCGCGGCGAGCGCCGCGGACAGCAGGGTCAGCTCGCCGTCGTCCCGGTCCGGCCGGTCCTCGGTCCTCGGGTCGGGCAGCTGGCCGTACCGCCCCGGGCCGACATCGGCACCGCCGGCCAGCAGCAACCCGTCCAGGACCGCCAGCACGTCGCCGTCTCCGTCGTCCGGCGGCAGCACCACCGCCCGGCCGCCGGCGACGGTCACCGCCCGCACGTACGCCTCGGGCACCAGCACGGCCCGCACGCCCCGCCAGATGGCCCAGTCGGCGGGCTCGACGTACGCGCTGATCCCGATCAGTGGCCTGGTCATAGTGGAGTGACATACGCGCCGGTGATGCCCCCGTCCACCACGAACTGGGCGGCGGTCATGAACGAGGCGTCGTCGCTGGCCAGGAACGCCACCGCGGCGGCGATCTCCTCCGGTTGCCCGAACCGGCCCATCGGCACGTGCACCAGCCGACGGGCGGCCCGCTCCGGGTCGGCGGCGAAGAGTTCCAGCAGCAGCGGGGTGGCCACCGGGCCGGGGCACAGCGCGTTGACGCGGATGCCCTCGCGGGCGAACTGCACACCCAGCTCCCGGGTCATCGCCAGCACCCCGCCCTTGCTCGCGGTGTACGCGATCTGCGACGTCGCCGCGCCCATCAGCGCCACGAACGAGGCCGTGTTGATGATCGAGCCCCTGCCCTGGCGGCGCATGTGCCCGATGGCGTACTTGCAGCAGAGGTAGACGCTCGTGGTGTTGACCCGCAGCACCCGTTCCCAGGCGTCCAGGCCGGTGGTCAGGATGGAGTCGTCGTCCGGCGGCGAGATGCCGGCGTTGTTGAACGCGATGTCGACCCGCCCGTGCCGGTCGACCACCCCGTCGAAGAGGTCACGCACCGCGGACTCGTCGGCGACGTCGGTGGCCACGAACTCGCCGCCACACTCCTCGGCGGCCCGCTTCCCGGCCGCCGCGTCGATGTCCACGCAGACCACCCGGGCCCCCTCCGCGGCGAACCGACGGACGGTGGCCAACCCGATCCCACTGCCCGCACCGGTGATCACGGCCACCCGGTCCTGCAACCGACCCTGCACTGGCGTCACCCCTCTGTCGCGATGAACACGTTCTTGACATCGGTGAAGGCGTGCAGCGCGTCCGGACCGAGCTCCCGGCCGAGGCCGGAGCGCTTCATCCCGCCGAACGGGGTCCAGTAGCGCACCGAGGAGTGCGAGTTGACGCTGAGGTTGCCCGCGTCGACGGCGCGGGCGAGCCGGAGCGCGCGGCCCACGTCCCGGGTCCAGATCGAGCCGGAGAGGCCGTACTCGGTGTCGTTGGCGAGCCGGACCGCGTCGGCCTCGTCGTCGAACGGGAGCACCGAGACCACCGGGCCGAAGATCTCCTCCCGCCAGTGCCGGTCGGCTGGCGAGTCGGCCAGCAGCACCGTCGGGGCGTGCCAGAAGCCGGGACCGTCGGGGCAGGAGCCGGTGAACGCCACCCGGGACCCGGCCAGGTAGCCGGCGACCCGGTCGCGCTGGCCGGCGGAGATCAGCGGGCCCATCTCGGCGGTGTCCCGGGCCGGGTCCTCGACCCGCACGGCGCGGACCGCCGGTTCGAGCAGTTCCAGGAAGCGGTCGTACACCGGGCGCTGGACCAGGATCCGGGACCGGGCGCAGCAGTCCTGGCCGGCGTTGTCGAACACCGCGCCGGGCGCGGTCGCGGCGGCGCGTTCCAGGTCGGCGTCGGCGAAGATGATGTTGGCGCTCTTGCCGCCCAGCTCCAGGGTCAGCCGCTTCACCTGGGTGGCGCAGCCGGCCATGATCCGGGTGCCGACCTCGGTGGAGCCGGTGAAGCAGATCTTGCGGACCGCCGGGTGGCTGACGAACCGCTCCCCCACCACGGCGCCCTCGCCGGGGACGACCGTGAACACGTCGTCGGGCAGGCCGGCCTCGCGGGCCAGCTCGGCCAGGCGCAGCGCGGTGAGCGGGGTCAGTTCGGCGGGCTTGAGCACCACGGTGTTGCCGGCGGCGAGGGCCGGGACGAACCCCCAGGCGGCGATCGGCATCGGGAAGTTCCACGGCACGATCACGCCGACCACGCCGAGCGGCTCGTGGAAGGTGACGTCCAGCCCGCCGGGCACCGGGATCTGCCGCCCGGTCAGCCGCTCCGGCGCGCCCGCGTAGTAGTCCAGCACGTCGCGGACGTTGCCGGCCTCCCAGCGGGCGTTGCCGATGGTGTGCCCGGAGTTGCGAACCTCCAGCGTGGCCAGCTCGTCCAGATGCGCGTCGACCACGGCGGCGAACCGCCGCAACATCCGGGCCCGATCCCCGGGCGCCACAACCCGCCACCCGTCGAACGCCCGGTCCGCCCGAGAGATCGCGGCGTCGACCTCCCCAACCGAAGCCCCGGGTACGTCCCGGAAACTCTCCCCGGACGCCGGATCCACCACCTGCGTCACGCCGGCACCCCCATTCCTGCGTCGTCAGAGGCGTTCGAAGCCACGGGTCAGCTCCCAGTCGGTTACCGCCACGTCGAAGGCTGCCAGCTCCACCCGGGCCTGGTTGGCGTAGTGGGCGACCACCTCGGGACCGAAGGCGTCCTGGGCGGCCGTCGAATGCTCCCAGAGGGTCAGGGCGTCGCGCAGGGTGCCGGGCACGCGCTCGGCCTCCGGGTCGTCGTACGCGTTGCCGGTGCACTCCGGGCCCAGCTCCAGCTCCCGTTCGATGCCGTGCAGCGCGCCGGCGACCAGCCCGGCGATCGCCAGGTACGGGTTGACGTCGGCGCCCGGCACCCGGTTCTCCACTCGCATGCCCTGCCCGTGCCCGACCACCCGCAGCGCACAGGTGCGGTTGTCCATTCCCCAGCGCAGCGCCGTCGGGGCGAACGACCCCGGCTGGTAGCGCTTGTAGGAGTTGATGTTCGGGGCGAAGAGCAGGCTGAACTCCCGCATTGTGGCCAGCAGCCCGGCGAGCACCCGCTGCCCGGTCTCCGACAGGTGCGCGGGCCCGTCGCCGAGCATCGCCGAGGCGCCGGTGGTGTCGCGCAGCGAGAAGTGGATGTGGCAGGAGTTGCCCTCCCGCGCGTTCGGCTTGGCCATGAAGGTGATCGCCATGCCCTCCTGGGCGGCGATCTCCTTGGCCCCGTTTTTGTAGATCACGTGGTGGTCGGCGCAGGCGACCGCCTCGTCGTACCGGAAGGCGATCTCGTGCTGGCCGAGGTTGCACTCACCCTTGGCACTCTCCGGGGTCAGCCCGGCGCCGGCCATCTCGCTGCGGATCCGGCGCAGCAGCGGCTCCACCCGGGCGGTGCCGAGCAGCGAGTAGTCCACGTTGTACTGGTTGGCCGGGGTGAGGTCACGGTAGCCGCGCCGCCAGGCGTCCTCGTACGAGTCGCGGTACAGCACGAACTCCAGCTCGGTGCCGGCGTACGCGGTCAGCCCGTGCTCGGCCAGCCGGCCCAGCTGCCGGCGCAGGATCTGCCGGGGCGAGGCGACCACGTCACCGGAGCCGTCCAGCCAGGTCAGGTCGGCCAGCAGCAGCGCGGAGCCCGGCTGCCACGGCATCCGGCGCAACGTGCCGAGATCCGGCACCATCGCGAAGTCGCCGTAGCCGCGCTCCCAGCTCGACATCGCGTACCCGTCGACGGTGTTCATGTCCACGTCGACGGCGAGCAGGTAGTTGCACCCCTCGCTGCCGTGCTCGACGACCTGATCGAGGAAGAAGGGCGCGTGGAACCGTTTTCCCTGCAGGCGACCCTGCATGTCGACCAGGGCCAGCACGACGGTGTCGATCTCACCCTCGGCGACAGCGACCCGCAGTTGTTCCAGCGTGAGCTGAGCTCTCCTCATTCACGGGCCTCCATTACCAAGGTCTACTGGCAAACCGGATCACCGTCAATGCCCCCGGCGGCGAGGGTGGCAAACCCGGCGGGACGGCAGCGGGGCCCGTCCCGCCGGGCGCGGGTCAGGCCGGGCCGTCGACCGGCGCCGGGTCGGCCGCCGGCGCAGGCTCCTCGACGGTACGAACCGGGCCCGCGAACCATTTCCGGGCCGAGACGTACCACCAGACGGCGACCACCAGCAGCACCCCGCCCACGGCCAGCGGCGCGTAGTTCACCGCCGACCAGGTGAACCCGTCGTTGCCGGGCACCCCGGCGGGCACGATCGGCAGCACGAAGTAGACGGCGATGACCGCGATCTCGATCACCGCGATCCAGCCGAGCAGTTTGTACTTCCGCCCGAGCGTCCACGGGCCGGGGACGAACCGGTCGCCCATCCGTAGGCGCAGCGCGATCGGGATGAGGAAGGACAGGTAGAGCCCGAGCACCGCGACGGAGACCACGGCGTAGAAGGCGATCGGGATGCCGGCGGAGCTCTCGTAGAGCGCCGGCAGGGTGAGCACCAGGCCGGCCAGGGTGGCACCGATGATCGCGTTGACCGGGGTGCCGTTGCGGTCCACCCGGGACCAGAGCCGCCAGCCCGGCACGGCGCGGTCGCGGCTGAACGCGTACGCCATCCGGCTCATCGAGGTCACGCAGCTCATCCCGCAGAAGAACTGCCCGATGGTGGAGATGATGATGACGATCTTGAAGAAGACCGGGGTGAGCGCGGACTCGAAGATGGCGCCGGAGAAGCCGCCGGCTGCGTTGACCGCCTCGACGTCGGTGGCCGCGAAGAGGAACGCCAGCAGCAGGATCCAGCCGCCGACCGCCGAGTAGAAGATGGACTGCCAGAGCCCGCGGGCGGCGGCCTGCGAGGCGCCCCGGGTCTCCTCGGACACGTGCGCGCAGGCGTCGAAGCCGGTGATCGTGTACTGGGTGAGCAGGAAGCCCAGCGGCAGCACGTAGAACCAGAATGTCAGCCCGCCGGTGTCCCCGTCACCGAAGCCGGAGTTGTTGAACCGCTCGGTGAACACGAACTGGAAGCTCTGGTGGTTGTCCGGAACGAGGACCAGGATGGCCACCACGGCTGCCGCCCCGGCCACGTGCCACCAGACGGAGACGTTCTGCAGCACGTCGATGATCCGGTGCCCGAAGATGTTGATCAGCCCGTGCAGCACCAGGATGATCACGAAGAGGACGAACGCCTGGCGCAGCGTGCCGGCCCAGCCGTCGAAGAGCGCCGACAGGGTCAGGTTGAGGAAGGTCGCGCAGCCGTAGTCGACCGAGGCGGTGACCGCGACCAGGCCGATCAGGTTCAACCAGCCGGTGAACCAGCCGTGCACCGGGCGGCCCATCGTCGCGGCCCACCAGTAGATCCCGCCGGCGGTCGGGTAGGCCGACACCAGCTCCGCCATGCAGAAGCCAATGATCAGGATGAACAGCGAGATCAGCGGCCAGCCCCAGGAGATGGCGACCGGCCCGCCGTTGTTCCAGGCCTGGCCGAAGGTGGTGAAACAGCCGGCCAGGATCGAGATGATGGAGAACGAGATGGCGAAGTTGGAGAAGCCGCTCCACTTGCGGCGAAGCTCCTGTTTGTAGCCGAGTTCGGCGAGCCGTCGGGCGTCGTCGTCCATCGGATGCTCGGCGGTCGGCACAGGCGTCGTGGCCACTGCACACCTCCCTGAGGTGATTCCGCGTACGAGAGCGCAAAGTGTCGTCCTGCCGATCAAGGTGGTCAATACGATGACCGTGGTAATCTCACCGCCGTCGGGCTAATTGCGTTGCCGTGACCCCACCCCGGACGCCATCCTTGACCCCGTGACCAGGCCCGATCGGGCCCACTGACCCACCCTCCCCGGGCACTCGGACCGCCCGGACCGCGGCGGCGCGGGGCACACTCTCTCTCACGTGCGGCGTTCCGCCGTACCCGACAGTGCCCCGCGCCCCCGGGCGTCGGTCAGGTCAGGAGGAGTCCGATCAGCCAGGTGGCGGCGATCAGCAGACCGGCGGTGAACTCCACCAGCATGGACAGGCCGGCGGCCTTGAGCGCCTGCACCGTGGACGGCCAGGCCAACTGGTTGCTGCCCAGCCTCAGCCGTTCCGCCGCCCACACCCCGGCGACGAAGCCCAGCACCAGCCCCACCACCGGCACCACGAAGAAGCCGACGATGCCCAGCACCGCGCCGGCGAGCAGCGTGGAGGTCGGCACGCCGGTGCGCTTCAGGTTGCGACCAGGCCACGCGTACTTGATCACGGTGCCCCCGGCGGCGACCAGCGTCGCGGCGGCGAACACCGCCCAACCACCCGGGCCCGCGCCGCCGAAGATCGCCCAGACGAGCACCCCGCCCCAGCACAGCGGCAGCGCCGGCAGGCCGGGCACCACCACGCCCGCCAGCCCGGCCAGGATGGCCAGCGCGGCCACCACCGTCACCACCGTCTGCGAGTCGTTCAGGCTCACGCCGTCGCCCTCCGTCGCCACACCCGGACCCGGCCGGTCCGGACGGATCCCCCGCTCACCCCACCGCCCCGCCGCGCAGCCGGAGAGTGATCGCCTCGGCTGGCGCCGGAGCCCCGAAGTACCGGCCCTGCCCGGTGTCGCAGCGCAGCGCGCGCAGCCGCTCGGCTTGCACACCGGTCTCCACCGCCTCGGCGGTGACCCACAGCTCCAGCGCGTGCGCCAGCCGGACCAGCGCGTCGACGATCCGCTCGTCGCGGTGGTCGGCCACGGCGTCCGTTCCGTCGGCGCGGATGCCCTCGACGAACGGGCCGGCCAGCTTCAGGCAGTGGATCGGCAGCCGCCGCAGGTACGCCAAATTGGAATACCCGGTGCCGAAGTCGTCCACCGCCAGCCGGACGCCCAGCCCGGCGAGCCGGTGCAGGCTGCGCAGCGGCTCGCCCGCGCTACCCATCACGGCGCTCTCGGTCAGCTCCAGCTGCAGCAGCTTCGCCGGCAGCCCGCTGGTGGCCAACGCGTCGGCCACCGTCTCCACGATCGCCGGGTCGTCGGCCTGCCGGGCGGCCATGTTCACGCTGACCACCAACCGGGCGTCGGGGAACTCCCGCCACCACCGCTCGGCGTCGCGGCAGGCCCGCCGCAGCACCCACTCGCCGAGCCGGACGATCAGGCCGGACTCCTCGGCCAGGGCGATGAACCGGTCCGGCCCGATTAGGCCCAGCTCCGGGTGCTCCCACCGGACCAGCGCCTCCACCGCGAGCATGGTGCCCTCCAGCAGCGACACGATCGGCTGGTAGTGCAGCACGAACTCGCCCCGGTCCAGCGCCGCCGGCAGCCCGGCGACCAGCGCCGACCGGGCGATGTCCCGGGCGCTGCGCTCCGGGTCGTAGACCGCCCACCGGCCCCGGCCGGCGGCCTTGGCCCAGTAGAGCGTGGTGTCCGCGGCCTTCATCAGCTCCGAGGCGGTGGTCTCGGCGGCGGGGCACTCCACGATGCCCACGCTGGCCGAGACGGCCAGTTGCTGGTCACCGACGTGCACCGGGGCTGCGACGGCGGCCAACGCGGCCTCCGCCACGGCCACCGCGTCGTCCAGGTCGTTCCCGCCGTCGACCAGGATGACGAACTCGTCGCCACCCATCCGGGCGACCAGGTGGCTGTGGTCCGCCACGCACGCGGCCAGCCGCCGGGCGATCATCACCAACAGCCGGTCACCGAGGTCGTGACCCAAGCTGTCGTTGATCGCCTTGAAGCCGTCCAGGTCGAGGAAGCACACCCCGACCCGCCGCCCGGTCCCGGCGGTGTCGAGGACCCGGCCCAGCGTCTCGAAGAACAGCGTCCGGTTGGGCAGCCCGGTCAGCGGGTCGTGCAGCGCCTGGAAGCGAAGCCGCTGCTGGAGTTCGTACCGCTCGGTGATGTCCTCGATCATCGCGACGGTGAACCGGGGCTGGCCGTCGTCGTGCCGGATCAGCGAGACGGCCAGATCGGTCCAGACCACGCTGCCGTCCTTGCGGTGGTAGCGCTTCTCCAACCGGGCCGAGTCCTGCTTGCCCTCGATCATCTCCTGGTACAGCTCCCACATCCCGGCGGCGTCGTCGGCGTGGAACAGCGCGGACACGTTCGTCTCACACAGCTCGCTGATCGAGTAGCCGAGCATGTCGGCGAACGCCTGGTTGACGTCGATGATCTGGCCGTCCACCCTGGCGATGCCGATACCGATCGCGGCGCCGGTGAAGACCGCCCGAAAGCGTGCCTCGCTGTCGCGCAGCGCCTGCTCGACCTCGTCCCGCGCCTGCCAGGCCGACCGGGCGATCCGCTCCTGCTGGCTGAAGGTGCGGTCGCGCAGCGCACGGGCGAACCCGGCGGCCAGGCCGCCCTGCACCGCCGCGATCCGCTCAGTCAGGTCCGCCGGCTGGTCGTCCGCGCCCAGCACCTGGCGGGGGAAATCCTGACCGAGGGCGCGCAGCGACCACTCGAGCGCCCGGGGCTCGGTGAGGTGCGCCTCCACCAGCGCCCGCCCCACCTCCTCGGCGGGGCGGGCCGAGAACGGCTCGGCCCGTACCGCCTGAGCCAGCCGGACGGTGTGCACCAGCAGCAGCCGCTCGGTCTCGGCCGCGCTGAGCGGCACGAAACCGAGACGGCGTACCGCGCGGGCCCAGTTGGCGGCGTAGCCCTGGGCGTCGCCCCGGCCGGCGTCGACCCCGGTCGGGTCCGGGACGGCGGCCACGGGATCAGCCGGCGGGCTGGTCGTACCGGGCGACGCCCCCGAAGGCGCCGAACCGCTCCGGGTGCTCGTCCACCTCGGACGGCGAGTCGGGACGCCAGAGCGGCATGTGCACGACGCCCGGGTCGAGGACGGTCCAGTCGCCGAAGAAGCCGGTGACCTGAGCGCGGGAACGCAGCGTGATCTCGGTGTCCGTTCGCGCGGAGAGCCGCTGGGCGTCCAGCATCTCCTGCGGCTGATCCTCGAAGGTGGAGTGCGAGATGACCAGGAAGCTGCCGGGTGCGGCGGCCGCCCGCAGGGTGGCCAGAATGGACTCGGGCCGGTCGGCGTCCGGGACGAAGTGCACGACCCCGGCCAGCAGGATGCCCACCGGCCGGCTGAAGTCGATCAGCCCCAGCTGGCGGGTCTCGGCGAGGATCCGCTCCGGGTCGCGCAGATCGGCGTGGATCACCCCGGTCAGGTCGTTGCCGGCGAGCAGTTCCCGGCTGTGCGCGACGGCCACCGGGTCGATGTCGACGTAGACCACCCGGGCCTTGGGGTTCGCCCCCTGGGCCACCTCGTGCACGTTGCCCACGGTGGGAATTCCGGAGCCGATGTCGAGGAACTGGTCGATGCCGGCGTCGAGCAGAGCCCGGACGGCCCGGCGCAGGAACTCCCGACCCGAACGCATAGTGGCGGCGAGATTCGGCGTCATGCTGGCGATCTGCTCGGCCAGCCGACGGTCGATCTCGAAGTTGTGCGCCCCGCCCAGGAAGTAGTCGTAAACCCGGGCCGCGCTCGGCCTGGTCAGATCGATCTCGGTCGGCATCCCGTCCGGCATCAGCGTGCTCCCCAGTTCATCGCCGCGGCGCGGGACGGCACCGGCGTCGGCTGGCACGCGCGACCACCGGTCGACCCGCGGGTCGTGTGGTGTGGACCACTCTAGGCCGCCGACTCCCGCGTCCGGGAGATCCCTTCGCGCTCTTTCCGTGCTCAGTCGGCCGACTCCAGCAGCAGCGAGATGCCCTGACCGACGCCGATGCACATGGTGGCCAGGGCGCGGCGGCCGCCGCGACGGCGCAGCTCCAGGGCGGCGGTCAGCGCCAGCCGAGCGCCGCTCGCGCCCAACGGGTGCCCCAACGCGATGGCGCCGCCGTTCGGATTGACGTGCTCGGCGTCCACGGGCAGCCCCAGCTCGCGCAGCACCGCCACGGACTGCGCGGCGAACGCCTCGTTCAGCTCCACCACGTCCACCGCGCTCAACTCGACGCCGGCACGGTCGAGCAGCTTGCGGGTGGCCGGCACCGGGCCGATCCCCATGATCCGGGGTGGCACGCCGGCCGCCGCCGCGCCGCCGATGCGGGCCAGCGGGGTGAGTCCGTACCGGGCCACCGCGGCCTCACTGGCCACCAGCAGCGCGACCGCACCGTCGTTGACGCCGGACGAGTTGCCGGCGGTCACCGTGCCGCCCTTCCGGAACGGGGTGGGCAGCGCGGCAAGCTTCTCCAGCGAGGTCTCCCGGGGGTGCTCGTCGACCTCGACCAGCCGGGTCTCCCGGCGGCCCGCCGGCACCGAGACCGGCACGATCTCCTCGGCGAACCGCCCGTCGGCCTGCGCCTTGGCCGCGCGCTGCTGCGAGCGGTACGCGAACGCGTCCTGTTCGGCCCGGCTGACGCCGTACTCGGCGGCCACGTTCTCCGCCGTCTCCGGCATCGAGTCGACGCCCCAGCCGTCCCGCATCAGCGGGTTGACCAGCCGCCAGCCCAGGGTGGTGTCGTACACCTCGGCCGAGCGGGAGTACGCCGACGTCGCCTTCGGCATGACGAACGGCGCCCGGCTCATGCTCTCCACCCCGCCGGCGACCACCAGCTCCGCGTCCCCGGCCACGATGGAACGGGCGGCGGTGGCGAGGGCGTCCAGCCCGGAGCCGCAGAGCCGGTTGACCGTACTGCCCGGCACCTCTTCGGGCAGGCCGGCCAGCAGCGCCGCCATCCGGGCCACGTTGCGGTTGTCCTCGCCGGCCTGGTTGGCGCAGCCGAGCACGACGTCGTCCACCCGGGTCCAGTCCACCGACGGGTGCCGGGCGACCAGCTCACGGATCACGTGCGCGGCCAGGTCGTCGGGACGGACACCGGCCAGCGCGCCGGCGTACCGGCCGATCGGGGTGCGGACACCGGCCACCAGGTATGCCACGGTCATCGCGAGTCCTTCGGGGTGGAGACGGCGGGGGTGGGGGCGCCCACCGGGGTCGTGCGGGCTGCCAGCCGCCAGGATATCCGCGCCCCCCAGCCGATAGGTTGACGGCATGGCTCGGGCCCAGTTCAGCGCAGAGACCAGCGGCGGCGGCGCGTTCGTCCGCCAGCCCAACCGGTTCACCGGCCGGGTCACCCCGGACTCGACCTCCCCGCCCGGCGGCGGCCCGGACGAGCAGGACCGCTGGCCGCTGGAGGCCGGCCGCTACCGGCTGATCTGGTGCCGCGCCTGCCCGTGGGCGCACCGGGCCCGGATCGTGCGCGGCCTGCTCGGGCTGGACGACGCGATCTCGCTGGGCACCGTCGACCCGATCCGGGACGAGCGGGGCTGGGCGTTCGCCCTCGACCCGGACGGCTTCGACCCGGTCCTCGGCGTCGGCTTCCTCTCCGAGGCGTACCTGGCCACCGACCCCGACTACACCGGCCGGGTGACCGTGCCGGCGCTGGTCGACACGCTGACCGGTCGGGTGGTCACCAACGACTACCCGCAGCTCACCCTCGACCTCTCCACCGAGTGGCGGCGGCTGCACGCCCCCGGCGCGCCCGATCTGTACCCGGTCGAGCTGCGCCCTGAGATGGACGCGCTGATGGCCGAGATCCACACCGACGTCAACAACGGCGTCTACCGGTGCGGCTTCGCCACCTCGCAGGAGGCGTACGACGAGGCGTTCCGGGCACTCTTCGCCCGGCTGGACGCGCTCTCCGAGCGGCTGGCCGGGCAGCGCTACCTGATGGGCGACGCGATCACCGAGGCCGACGTACGGCTGTTCACCACGCTGGTCCGCTTCGACGCCGCGTACCACGGGCACTTCAAGTGCAACCGGCACAAGCTGACCGAGATGCCGGTGCTCTGGGGGTACGCCCGGGACCTGTTCCAGACCCCGGGCTTCGGCGAGACGGTGGACTTCGACCACATCAAGCGGCACTACTACGGCACCCACCGGAAGATCAATCCGAGCGGCATCGTGCCGCTCGGGCCAGACGAGTCCGGCTGGACCACGCCGCACGGGCGTGGCTGAGCCGGGTCGGCGCGGCACGTCGACCGCGCCGGCAGCCCGGGCGGACGTCGCGCGCCGCGTCGCCGGGTGGGCCGCCGCCGGCTGCGGGCTGATCGGTGCGGTCGCGGTGACGGTCGCGGTGGTCGCCGGTCCCGGGCCGGGGTTCACCGGGTACGTCAGCGAGGCGGGCATCGCCGGCGGCGGCCACGCGGCGACGTACCGGATCGGGATCCTCGCACTGGCCGGCTCGCTGCTGCTGCTCGCCGCGGCCCTGCCCCCCGGGGTGCGGGCGGCGCCGGCGCTGCTCGCCGCCGGTGCCGTGTGCACCACGCTGTCCGGGGCGGTCACCTGCTCGGCCGGCTGCCCGCTGCCGCCGTTCGAGCGCGCCACGGTGGCGGACCTGGCGCACGGCGGCGCGAGCATCGCGGCGACCGCGTCGGTGGTGTTCGCCATGGTCGCGCTCGCCGTGGCCGGCCCGGTCGACCGGGCGGTACGCCGACTGTCCGGCACGGCCGCCGCGCTGAGCCTCCCGCTGTGCGCCACGGTGGGGCTGGGCCTGCTCGTCATCGGTCGGGGCACCGTGGTGGGCGTGCTGGAGCGGCTGATCCTCGCGCTGGCGATCCTGTGGGGCCTCGCCACCGCCACCACCCTCGCCCTGACCCGCCAGTAGGGCGTGTAAGGAGCGTCACCCCGATTCGTGCCTTGCGATGGCCACTCACCGGCGTATCGTCGGCTGGCGATGACCAATCTCTGGGACCTCACCGTTCGCCTGTACGTCGATCTTCGACTGCAGGCCAGCGGCATCTGTCCGGCGTAGCTGCGCTCCCACGCCTACCCCGTTCAGCCCAGACAATTGGATCAATCCTCATGCCCTTCGGCCTGCGCAAGATTCCCTTCTCCGTGCAGATCCTGCTCGGCCTCGTGCTCGGCGTGGCGCTCGGCTTCCTGGCCCGCACCAACGACCTGAGCTGGCTGACCAGCACCCTGCACACCGTCGGCAGCCTCTTCATCCAGCTGCTCAAGCTGGCCGTGCCGCCCCTGGTCTTCACCGCCATCGTGGTCAGCGTGGTCAGCCTGCGCGGCGTCGCCAACGCCGCCCGGCTCGCGCTGAAGACCCTAATGTGGTTCGGCATCACCGCACTGATCTCGGTCGCCATCGGCATCGGCCTCGGCCTGGTGACCAACCCGGGCAGGGGCGTCACCCTCGACCTGGGCGGCGCGGCGCCGCCGAAGAACACCGGCTCGTGGACGGACTTCCTCACCGGCATCGTGCCCACCAACCCGGTCGGGGCGTTCGTCGAGGGCAACGTGCTCCAGATCGTCTTCCTCGCCCTCGTGGTCGGGGCCGCGGCGCTGCTGGTGGGCGACGCCGCCGAGCCGTTCGTGGCGCTGAACCGCTCGCTGCTGGAGATCGTCCAGAAGGCGCTCTGGTGGGTCATCCGGCTCGCCCCGATCGGCACCCTCGGCCTGATCGGCAACGCCGTCGCCTCGTACGGCTGGGACCTGCTGGCCCCCCTCGCGAAGTTCACCACCGCCGTCTACGTCGGCTGCGCCATCGTGCTGTTCGTGGTCTACCCACTGGTGCTGATCTTCGCCGGCCGGCTCAACCCGCTGCGCTTCTTCGCCGGCGCGTGGCCGGCGATCGAGCTGGCCTTCGTGTCCCGCTCCTCGGTGGGCACCATGCCGGTGACCCAGCGCTCCGTCGAACGGCTCGGCGTGCCCCGCGAGTACGCCTCGTTCGCGGTGCCCTTCGGCGCCACCACGAAGATGGACGGCTGCGCCGCGATCTACCCGGCGCTGGCCGCGATCTTCGTGGCGCAGGTGTTCGGCGTGCACCTCGGCATCACCGACTACCTGCTGATCGCCTTCGTCTCGGTGGTCGGCTCGGCGGCCACCGCCGGCCTGACCGGCGCGATCGTGATGCTCACCCTCACCCTGAGCACGCTGGGCCTGCCGTTGGCCGGCGCCGGCCTGCTGCTGGCCATCGACCCGATCCTGGACATGGTCCGCACCGCCACCAACGTGGCCGGGCAGGCGCTGGTGCCGACCGTGGTCGCCGCCCGCGAGGGCACCCTCGACCGGGCCGCGTACGAATCCGCCGGTCGGCGGGACCTGACCGATCCGGAGCCGGTCGCGGACAGCCGGCCCGACCGGCGGGACGAGCTGACCCCCGTCCCCGCCTGACCGGTTCGCATCGACGACGACGGGCCCCTCCCCGGGGGCCCGTCGTCGTTTCCGAGAGGATGACGAGATGAGCTCCCTGTTCACCCCGCTGGCCCTGCGCGCGGTAACCCTGCCCAACCGGATCGCCATGGCGCCGATGTGCCAGTACACCGCCGGCCCGGACGGTCTGCCCACCGACTGGCACCTCATCCACCTCGGCAGCCGGGCGGTCGGCGGGGTCGGGCTCGTGCTGACCGAGGCAACCGCCGTGCTGCCGGAGGGCCGGATCAGCCCGCAGGACACCGGGCTGTGGTCCGGCGCGCACGTGGACGCCTGGCGGCCGGTGACCGCGTTCGTCGCCGGTCACGGCGCGGTGCCCGCAGTCCAGCTCGCGCACGCCGGCTTCAAGGCCTCCACGCACCGTCCGTGGGCCCCGAGCCGCGGCGGCGTGCCGGACGCCGAGGGTGGCTGGACGCCGGTCGGCCCCGGGTCCGAACCGTTCGTCGCCGACTACCGGGTGCCGACCGCCCTCGACGCGGCCGGGATCGCGGGCGTGGTCGAGGCGTTCGCCACCGCCGCCGAACGCGCCCTGGCAGCCGGCTTCGCGGCCGTGGAGATCCACGCCGCGCACGGCTACCTGCTGCACGAGTTCCTCTCGCCGCTGACCAACCACCGCACCGACTCCTATGGCGGTGACCGGGCCGCCCGGATGCGGCTCACCCTGGAGGTGGCCCGCGCGGTGCGCGCCGCGGTCGGCGAGAACGTCCCGGTGCTCACCCGGATCTCCGCCACCGACTGGGTCGAGGGTGGCTGGACGATCGAGGACAGCGTGGTGCTCGCCGGCGAGCTGGCCGGTGTCGGCGTGGACCTGGTCGACACCTCCTCCGCCGGTGTCAGCGTGGACCAGCGCATCCCCCTCGGTCCCGGCTACCAGGTGCCGCTGGCGGCCCGGATCCGCCGCGAGGCATGCGTGCCGACCGGCGCGGTCGGTCTGATCGTCGAGCCGGAGCACGCCGAGCAGATCGTCGCCGGCGGCGAGGCCGACCTGGTGCTGCTCGGCCGGGAGTTGCTGCGCGACCCGTACTGGCCGCGCCGGGCCGCCGCGAAGCTCGGCGTGGCGTACACCGGGCCCGCCCAGTACGCCCGCGCCGCCTGATCCCCCGCCGGTCGGGCGGCTGCCGTGCCGGGCAGCCGCCCGCCGTCAGCCGGCCAGGTGCGACCAGTCGCCCTCCAGGTCCCGCCAGGAACCCTGGGCGGCCACCGTGCCGCCGAGCAGCACCACCACGTGGTCGGCGCGGACCAGCGCGGCGCGCTTCGCGGTCGAGCCGACCACGGTCACCCCGTGCGCGCGCAGTGCCTGCCACAGCGCCAGCTCGGTGGTGACGTCCAGTGCCGACGACACGTCGTCGGCGACCAGCAGCTCGGTACGCGGCGCCAGCGCCCGGGCCAGCGCCAGCCGCTGCAACTGGCCACCGGAGAGCCGGGTGCCCTTGTGCCCGATGAGCAGACCCAGCCCGCCACCCGCGGCGGCGAGGTCGTGGTCGAGCTGGGCGGTGCTGACCGCCCCGGCCGCGTCCACCTGGTGGCCGAGCGCGATGTTGTCGGCCACCGTGCCGGAGAGCACCCGGGGTAGCTGGCCGACGTAGCCGACCTGGTTGGGGCGCAGGAACAGCTCCGGCTCGGTGACCGGGTCGCCGTTCCAGGACAGCTCGCCGGTGTGGTGCACGATCCCGGCCAACGCCCGCAGCAGCGAGGACTTGCCCGAGCCGACCGGCCCGACGACCAGAACCAGCTGCCCGCGCTGCACGGTCAGGTCGACGTCCCGCACGGCGGCCGTACCGTCGGTGTGCACCACCCCGAAGCCGCGCAGCTCCAGCCGGCGCAGCGGGTGCCGTGGCGGCGGCGTCGGCGCGGGCGCCGTCCCGGCGGCCAGGTCGACGGCGGACACCCCGGCTGAGTACGCGCCCACGCCGGTCATCGCCACCGTGCGCCGGGTCCAGACCCGCGCGGAGGGCAGCTGGGAAATCAACGACGCGGTGGTCCAGGCGAACCAGCGGGCCGCGCCGAGGGTGGAGACGGCCACCAGCACCGCTCCGGCGGAGAGCCCACCGGTCAGATAGAGCGCCCACGCGCCGATCGGCAGCAGGCCACTGGCCACCGACGGCGTGGAACGCGACCACACCTGCACCGAGATCTCCCGCCGCTGCCGGTCACTGCGCAGCACGTCGAGATCGGCCAGGTGGCGCAGCACCGCCGCGGTCGCACCGGCGAGCTTCACCGTCCGCGCCGCGGAGAGCGCGGAGACCAACGCGGTGGCGAAGGCGGCCCGCGCCGCCACGGTGGCCCGGGCCGCGCGCTCGAGCTTCGGCCCGAACAGCGTCGCGGCCAACCCGGAGACGACCATCGTGCCGAGGAAGAACAGCGCCGGTACGACGCTGCCGGTCACCGCCGTCATGGCGACCACCAGGATCAGCGCGACGGCCTGGTCCAGCACGTTGTCGGCGAGCTGGACCACCCGCTCGGTGTCACCGCCCTGCGCGACCACCTCCGCCGGGGTGTGCGAGCTGACCCGGCGCGGCCCGGTCTGGCCGTGCACCAGGCGCAGGCCGATCCGCAACATCTGCCGTACCCACCACTGCGGGAACCAGACGTGGGTGTAGAACGGCAGCGGCAGGGTGACCAGCAGCCCGGCCAGGATCCCCAGTGCCGGCAGGTACGGGTTGCCGGTCCCGTCGACCAGGTCGGCCCAGAGCCAGGGCAGCACCGGGCCGTCCAGCCCGAGCAGGGAGAGTCCGAGGAACAGCCCGATCGCGGCCAGCCCGTACCGGGGGTCGTTGGTGCAGAGTCGGACGATCTCCCGCAGGGTCCGGGCCGGCGGGACGGGCGGCAGTGGCGGCGGGTCGGCACGTTTCGGCTCGACCGGCTCGACCCGCGTGGCCGGCTCGATCGGTTCGATCGTCGGGCCGCTCGGCCAGGCGTCCGCCGGGCCGGGGCCGACCAGCAGGTCGGTGCCGGCGCCGGTGCGACCGGTCGGCACCACCGCGGCGTACGCGGCGGCGTGGCTGGTCGCGAGCAGCTCGGCGAAGCGCGTCGACGTTTCCAGCGGGCCGGCCTCGACCACCGCGCCGTCGGCCAGCACCACCACCTCGTCGCAGCGGCGCACGGAGGAGAGCCGATGCGCGATGACGATGCCGATCCGGTCGCGCAGCAGCCGTTCAGTGGCCCGCTGCACCCGTGCCTCGGTGACCGGGTCCAGCCGCGCGGTGGCCTCGTCGAGGATCACCACGTGCGGGTCGCGGACCAGGATCCGGGCGAACGCCACCAGCTGCTCCTGACCGGCGGAGAGCACGTGCCCGCCCTCCCCCAGCCGGGTCGCCAGCCCGTCCGGCAGTTCGGCGATCCAGCCGGCGAGTCCCAGCTCGTCCAGCGCTCGGGCCGCGGCGTCGAGCAGCTCCGGGTCGAAGAGCGCGACGTTCTCGGCGAGCGTGCCGGCCAGGATCTCGGTGCGCTGCGGCACCAGCGCCACCCAGCGGCGCAGCTGCTCGACGTCGAGGTCGCACAGGTCGGTGCCGCCGAGGAAGACCGTTCCCGGCGGCACGTCGACGGCCCTGGTGAGCACCTTCGCCAGTGTCGACTTGCCCGAGCCGGTCCGCCCGATCAGCGCGTACGAGCGGCCACGCGCGAAGGTGAGGCTGACCCCGCGCAACGCGGCCCCCCGGCCACTCTCCGGCCCGCTCACCTGGTACCCGAACGTCAGGTCGCGGATGCGCAGGTCACCGTCGGTCGGGCTGGCCCCGCCGAGGGGCTCCTGCCGGGCCTTCTGGAGCAGCTGCACCCGCGCCCACGCGCCGAGAGCCTCCTGGAGCTCCGGCACCATGCGGCTGACGTGCTCCGCGGTGGCTCCGAAGGCGAGGGCGAGCAGCCAGATCGCGGTAAGGCGGGCCGCGTCGATCCGGTCGGTGGCCAACGCCCAGGCCCCGCCGAGCACCACCACCCCGATGCCGCCCCGGATCGTCGCGGTGGCGGCCGTGGCCACCCGGGCGGACAACACCCAGACCAGGCGGCCCCGGGACAGCACGGCGGCGGCCCGTCGGGCGTACAGCCGCAGCACGTACGGCCGGGCCAGACTGGTGCGGACGTCGTCCTGGCCGTGCACCGCCTCCTCCATCACCGCGGCCAGGTCCGACCAGGCCTCCTCCTCCGCCATCCGGGCCGGACCGATCCGCGCCGTGGGCCGGCGCAGGCCGACGGCGAGCGCCACTGTGAGCAGGAGCATCGCGATCCCTGCCGGCCACCACACGGCCAGCGCGACGACCATCGACAGCAGGCCGACGCAGAGTCCCTGGGCGAGTCGGGTGCCCTGGTTGCGGACCGCCGACGCCACCTGGTAGACGTCCCCGTCGATGCGGTCGAGCAGCTCACCCACCGGGGTGGTCTCCAGGGTGGGCAGGTCCTGCCCGAGCGCGACCCGGCAGAGCCGCCGCCGCACGTCGGCGGACCAGTCGGCGCTCAGACCGGCCATCAGCAGGCTGACCGCCAGATCGGTGAGCACCACGGCGACCAGCGCCGCCGCCAGTACGGTGAAGAAGCCGGCCGAGCGATGCACCAGCACCGCTCCGGCGAGCGCCGACGCGCCGGCCTGACCGGCGGCGCCGAGCACGATCAGGACGGCCACGATCGTCAGGCGACGTGGCGAGGTGCCCCACAGATCACGGAGCAGGCGCATCGGTGTCCTCCGGACGTGGGTGGCGGAGAACTCAGCGTGCCTGTTACGACCCTGTCCACTCAACCGATTTACCCGCTCTGAGCAGGGCTTCCGATCAGGTCTGGGCACCTGACCCGCGATGCTCGGGCAGCGCCGCCCGCACGCCCACGACGGCCGGTCGGGTTGACGGACCAGCCAGTTCCACGGCAACCACCCGCCCCACGCCGAACAGCGCCTAAGAAGGCGACGGGCGCATCCCGCTCGGCCGGCAGATCGCCATTGAACGCCGTTCGCCCCGATCCCCGCGCCAGGGTGCGGCGGAGCCCGGATCGCTCGCTGCTCCCGTTTGGTCCCTGTGGGTGGACGCGGCCCGGGTACGCCCCTTGTCGGGGGCGGTCGGTGTTGTGAGCGATATACCTGTGAGGCATAAATATGCCTCTGAGGTATACCCCTCGTTGACCACCTCGCCCGGGGCTTCGCCTCGTCCTCCTTCCGCGGTGGTCGACGCGATGTCAGCGATGTCGGGGATGTCGTGGTGTCCCGGGTGGCCGGATGGCCCGGTATCGGTGATACCGAGTCGATCAACCCCTGAGCCAGCCGAGCTGGCTGCGCGAGGATGGGTCTCTCCGCGCCGAATGTCCCGTATCGGGTGGACTCTGGCCTGTGACCGGGTGCACTCGTGGGGTGGAATCGTGGCGGGCCGGGGGTCGTTACACACCCTGACGATCGCAGCACCACCGGTCCGGCACCCCGCCCCTCTGGGGTTGGGATGGCGGCCAGGCCCGGGTTGGAATGCCCGCGGGTAGCCGGTCGTTGCAGACCCCGCGAACGACGCACCAGCACCCCCTCACCCGGGGCCCGCTGGGACGGAGCCCCCGGTCACCGGGGTGCCGATGGATGGGCCACCCCCGGAATGGGCTGGGCCCGGCGGTCGTTACACACAGTCCCGGCGCCACGAGCCCCCCGCCCGTAGGCCGCCGACCGATGACTTTCCCCCTTGCAGTTGAAAGCGCCGGACGAGGTGCTCGCACCCTTGCGCCGTCCCCCTCGGGCGTGTGGGTGTCTACCCCCTGAAGGAGCTGACCTCTCATGAACACGATCATTCGTAAGAGCATGCTGTCTGTTGCTGGTCTCGCGTTCGCCGGTGGTGTGTTCGCCGGTCCGATCGCCGCGCACGCCGCCACCCCCGTGGAGGGCAAGCCGGTCGCGGTCGCGGTGCAGACGGCCAAGGTGCAGGGCGCGCAGTCGCACATCGACCTCAACGACGAGCAGGTTGCGAATGTGAAGGCGATCATCGCGGCGACGAAGAAGGCTGGCCTGCCTGAGCGGGCCGCGGTGATCTCGATCGCCACGAGTCTGCAGGAGTCGAAGCTGGAGAACCTGGGCCACCTCGGCGACGCCAACGACCATGACTCGCTGGGTCTGTTCCAGCAGCGCCCGACCTCGGGTTG